>CAZXSP010000009.1:0-23375 GCA_964643285.1 uncultured Eubacteriales bacterium | reverse complement strand
GTGTATCAGATCGTCGGCGTGAGCCCCCAAAATGTGGGCGCCAAGTATTTTCCCTGTCTTCCTGTGTCCCACGATTTTGACAAACCCCTCTGTCGTTCCCATAGAAAGGGCCCGTCCGTTGGCCCCGAAAGGAAACTTCGAGACGATTGGGTCAAAACCTTGTTCTTTGGCCTGTTTTTCGGTGAGTCCAACGGATGCACATTCGGGGATAGAAAAAACGCAAGCCGGGATAACAGAATAATCCATGGTTTTTGGATTTCCAAAAATATTGTCCATTGCAGTGATCCCTTCAAAGGACGCGCCGTGGGCCAAATAGGTGGTGCCCACTACATCCCCCACCGCGTAGATTCCTTCTACATTTGTCTCCATTTTTTCTGTTACCTTAATACCGCGTCTATCGTGAATAATCCCCAAAGATTCCAGGTCGATTCCGCCGAAATCAGGGGCTCTTCCCGTGGCCAATAGCACATGGTCGGCCCTGAATTCTTTTATCGAGCCTTTTACCTCGGCAGTGATTACTTTTTCGCCGTCTTCTTCCCTAATCTGTTTAACGGAGGTCTCTAAGTTAACGGAGATACCTTTTCTTCTGAAAAGCATCATCAAACGCCTGGTAATTTCTTCGTCCACCACCGGAAGTATGCCGGGCATTATCTCTATGATGTCGACCTTGGACCCAAAAGCGTTCCAAATACACGCAAATTCGACACCGATAACGCCGCCGCCTATTATGGCAAGCCTTTTTGGTACTTCGTGAAAACTTAGCGCCTGGTCGGATGTTATAGTGTGTGCCAGGCTTTCAGGCGGCAAAGGGATGGTTTTACTTGAAGAACCCGTAGCCAGTATGATGTTTTTTGTCGAAATAGTATCGGAAACGCTTTGGGAATTTCGAACAACCACTTTGCCGGCCGAAGGCACTTGGGCTTCCCCTCTATAAACCGTAACCCCGTTTCTTTTTAATAACCCATCTATCCCGGTTACAAGCTGTTCTATTGTTTTATCTTTGTGGTCCATAACCCCGTCTAGCTCGAAATCGGCATCGTTTACCCGAACCCCGAAACGTGCCGCGTCTTTCACAGTGTTGAAAACGTGCGCCGAGTGTACCAAAGCTTTTGTGGGAATGCACCCTACGTTGAGACAGGTACCCCCCAAACGTCCCTTTTCAACCAAGGCGATTTTCCCGCCTAATTGTGCACCTTTAATAGCCGCAACATAACCGCCGGGTCCTCCGCCTATTACAGTGACATCAAACAAAGCGCTACCTCCTTTGAGCATTCTTCATCAATATAGTTCGTCGTTAAGCCGCCCTCTTTCCATTGTCCACTTGGAGGAACCATACTTATCGCCAGAAAGCGTTTGTTTTTCGGAAATTTCCTGTTCCTGCAGCTCCCCGGGTTCGAGTTCCCAACCCAGCGCCGTTTCAAACCCTTTTACCAAAGCTGATTCCAGTTCGTACCGGGAAACGTCACGCTCAAGCGCCTGGGATACCCCTATCGCTTTGCGCCCGAGCATCGCCGCTGCCCTGGCAGCGTGTTGGGGAGACGATGTCCTGAGACAACCGACTAATTTATCGGCGTCAAACCTGAACGGGATCGAACCGTGCTGCAAAATGATGCCGTTTTTTCGGTTCTGAGCCGAACCGATGATTTTTTTGCCCAAAACCGTTATTTCGAACCAAGATGGTGCGGAAAAACACGCAGCTTGCCGAAATTGCGGGTCTCTTGATGTGACCCCGTGTTCCAAAGCGGCTATTTGAGCGGGAAGGCCCAGGTCTTTTAAACCTTGAACCAAAGCTTTGGAAATCTCGTAATAAGTTTCAAGCACCGAACCCCGAAGGTCCTTTTCGGGGATTACAACGCTATAAGTCAATTCGTCATCGTGAAGCACTGCCTTGCCGCCTGTGATGCGCCTCACGAGATCTACTCCCCTGTCCTGCATCCCCTGTCGGTCTACTTCTTTCTCCACATACTGAAAATACCCCAAGGATAAACACGCCGGATTCCATTGATAAAACCTTACAGTAGGCGCAACTTCGCCCCTATGGCATGCCCTTAGGATAGCCTCATCTGCGGCCATATTTTCGTATCCTTTTAAAGCGCCATCCGAAATGTATCTAACTTTCACCGAGATTGGCCTCCTTTAAAGTAAGCTCCAAACTCCCTAATGAAAGACCGCTTTCATATATGCATCGACTCGCCTCTTCGGCAGATAAAGGTACCGGATAGTTCATCATGACTTGTCCCGGGCGTTCGTTGTAGTAAGGCCGGTTACACCCGGGGCAGCCGGAGGTCATAAATGGTAACCCTTTTCCGATTTCTCGCCGTATTTCAGCGTTATCCAAGCATATATGGCTGATTTTGCCTTGTGCAAACTTTATGGCCCCTATAGTTCCTCCCCGTTTCAAAAAATAGGCGGCCAGCTGAACCCTTCTGTATCTTGAAACATCCGGGGGCATGTGAGCCTCCATATCGGTGCCTCTAACCGGGGTAAACGAAAAAAGCCCAACGGTTACACCGTATTCTTGGGCTTCTGCGATAGCGCGCACCAGTTCTTCCTCAGTTTCCCCCAAACCCGCTATGAAGTGGGTGGAAATCCTCCCGGGCCATCTTTTGGAAGAATCGCGCAACACGCGCCAAACGGTATTAGGCAAACCCCTTTTGACGCGGCCATGTATTTCGGGCGTGGCTGCATCTAGGGGTAGCCCTACCGTGGACGCGCCGGCCCGAAAGAAAGCTTCGACTCTGGCCAAGGAATAAGGGGCAGCACACACGCTTATAGGTATTTGGCGTGAAATTCCCCGTACCTTTCGCACAAAGTCCATGGCCAGGGCAGTACCTTGGGAACACTCTACTGTCTGAATACAAATTCTGGAGAAGAGTCGATTTTCAATGGCCTCAGAAAGCGGAATCTCAATTTCACCCCAAGAATACTTTGGCCATACGACTCTGGACAAATGCCTCGGCAGACTATGGCTGTTTTTCGCTTGGGCACAAAAAGCGCAATCGTTAACACACCCCTCGCCCAACAGAAAATGAGCAGTGGTTGGAGCTGCCAAAAGCTTTGCCTTTGACAAACCAAGTAACACGGCGGTTCCTAAGGATACACCTGCCTCATCAATCAAAAGCGCAACACTCTTCCTTCTTCACAATGTGTAACCCCAAACTCTTAGCATAGGCCAACGCATCGGGGTGAGGCATTACTATTCTATCTACACCTGCCATAACAGCCAACGGGTCCAAAGCTTGCCTGTACCTACCCCCCGGCCTCATGCACCCTAAGCATATATCCAAAGAAGGGTTCTTGGCCCTTGTCCAAAAAAGAAGCTTGGCCACCTCTTGGGCAGGAGGCGGCTGAACATGCTCCCACAAAGTACCCTTAGTAGGTATGAACACAATGAAGATTACCTTTTTGGCGCCTTCCGAGATGAGGAAATCTACAGCGTCATATTCTTTTGCGATCGTTCCCTTCCTGAGACCAACCAAAATATGAGGAACAACCTCCGCCTTGCCTCCGGAAAGGTTACGGAACGTAGCTACATAATCGTCCGGGGTCCATTTTCCGTGAAAAGCCTGGGAAATAGCCATTTCATCCAACACAAAATCGAAAGAAATCACCGAAGCGGTTTTAGCGATTGTTTCGCAAGCGGGTAAGTCAGTGATCCCGGGGTGAACATTTAGCCTGCAACCGGGCGCCTGCCTTTGTATATCGCTAAGAACCGGCTCCAAAGGCACCCTGCCCCAAACGTCGCAACCCCCTGAAACCAAAATACTCGAAGGTTTTTTCAGACTGAGTTGTGTTTTTAAGTCTTTTATGTCGACCATGTGTTTTAGATAATGGCCCCCGCAGTGCGAGCAACCAAGGGCGCAAGTTTTTCCTGTCACACTGACAGACATGGTTTTTGTCGGTTGAATGAACTGCAGAATATTGGACCTGCGCTTTGCGTCCCGTGACATGATAAGAGCCAAAATGCTCCTTTATCTTTGTTTTTTAGAGCATTCCGCCGGGGGAAAGCTTACACCTCCCCCGACGGTTAAAACATCTTCATTTGCTCGGTGAATTACTCGTCCGAGGTCTCTTTCTGCCACCGCAACCGCGGCTTTTTTGCCGCCATGGCTTCATCTAGCCTTCCCACAACTGTGGTGTGGGGCGCCGATTTGAGATTCTCGGGATTTTCATAAGCTTCCTTCGCGATCTCAATGAGGGCGTCCGCAAACATGTCCAAAGTCTCTTTCGACTCTGTTTCGGTAGGTTCTATCATGATAGCCTCGTCCACTATCAGCGGGAAATAGTTGGTAGGCGGATGTACGCCGTAGTCCAAAAGGCGTTTAGAGATATCCATGGTAGTAACACCGGTATCCTTTTTGATACGCTGCGGCGACACCACGAACTCGTGCTTGCAGTGCCGGTCATAGGGCAAATCGTAATGCCCGGTGATTCTTCTCAGGATATAGTTAGCGTTTAGCACGGCATCTTCGCTTACCTTCTTCAAACCAAGGGGCCCCAAAGACACTATGTAAGCGTAGGCTTTAACCATGACCAAGAAATTGCCGTAAAACGATCTCATTTGACCTATGGTAAGCGGCCGATCGTAATCCAACCTGTAAGATTTGCCGTCGTATTCCACCACCGGGGTGGGCAAGAAGGGAGACAATAGCTTTTTGACCGCAACCGGGCCTGAACCCGGGCCGCCCCCGCCGTGGGGGGTAGCGAAAGTCTTGTGCAGGTTAAAGTGCAGCACATCGAACCCCATGTCGCCCGGCCGTGAAATGCCCAATATGGCGTTGGCGTTGGCTCCGTCGTAGTATAGAAGGCCGCCCGCGCCGTGTACTATCTGTTCAATCTTTTCTATGTTTTCGTCGAATAAGCCCAGAGTGTTGGGGTTGGTAAGCATCAACCCCGCGACGGTTTCGTCAGTAACCTTTTCCAGAGCCTGAATATCCACGCCGCCTCTGGAATCCGACGGAATAGTCACAGCCTCAAAACCACCCAAAACGCCTGACGCCGGATTAGTGCCGTGGGATGCATCAGGTACGAGAATCTTGGTTCTGGCGGTATCGTTACGGAATTGGTGGTAGGCTTGTATGATCCTAATCCCGGCCAATTCGCCGTGTGCCCCCGCTGCCGGCTGCAAACTCACTTCTTCCATCCCGGCTATATCGGCCAAATATCTTTGAAGTTTGTACATCAACTCCAAAGCGCCCTGCACCAAACTTTCCGGAGAATACGGGTGGATATCGGTGAAACCGGGAAGATTAGCGATTTCTTCGTTAACCTTGGGATTATACTTCATGGTGCAAGAACCAAGCGGATAAAACCCAATATCCACGCCGTGGTTCAACTGGGACATACGGGTGAAATGGCGCACCAAATCTATTTCGGCCACTTCAGGCAGTTCCGGAAGTGTAGCCCTCAGCTCACCTTTGGGGAGCAAGTTTTCTACGGGCTCTTGCGGCACTTCCAGTTCCGGCAATGAATAAGCCTTACGGCCCGGGCTAGAGACTTCGAATATGAGGGGCTCTAGACGTCTCATATCAATTCCTCCAATCCGGCTACGAAATCATCCATCTGTTTTTTCGTTCTTTTCTCGGTGACAGCTACAAGCAAGTATTCTTTTAGCTCAGGATAGGCCCTGCCCAAAGGGTAACCTGCGAGTATGTTTCTGCCTAACAATGCTTCCGACACTTTTTCTGCGTCCATAGGACATTTGACGGCAAATTCGTTGAAGAAATTGCCCCAAGGGACGCTGAAGCCTTTTATGCCCGAAATCTGATGTGCCAGATAGTGGGCTTTTTGCAGACAGTGCTCACCCAGTTCCTTTATTCCTTGTTTGCCAAGCCATGTAAGGTAGACGGTGGCCGCAAGAGCGTTTAAAGCTTCGTTGGAACATATGTTAGAAGTAGCTTTGTCGCGCCGTATGTGTTGCTCTCGGGTCTGCAAAGTAAGTACGAACCCCCGCTGGCCGCGAACGTCGTTGGTCATTCCAACTAACCTGCCGGGCATCCGCCGAAGGTATTTATTAGTGACCGCGAGCACACCCAAATACGGGCCGCCAAAACCCATGGGGTTACCGAAAACCTGCCCCTCGCCCACAACTATGTCGGCGCCGTACTCTGAGGGTGGCCTCAAGAGCCCGAGGGTCATGGGGTTAACTGAAACTATAAGGGTTGCCCCGACAGCTTTGGTTATGGCCGAGATATCCTCCACGGGCTCCAAATTGCCCAGAAAGTTGGGTTGTTGAATAAGAACCGAAGCCACCTCTTTGGAGAGCATCTCTTCCAAAGCTTTAACCGAGGTAACGCCGTTTTCCATGGGAACCTGGGAAACATTCACACCGTGCCCTGCGGCGTAGGTTTTGGTAACAGTAAGCGTCTCCGGATTCACCGTCTTTGACACTAAGGCTTTATCTCGCCTGGTAAGACCGGACGCAATTCCTACCGACTCGGCTGCGGCAGACGCCCCGTCGTACATAGAAGCGTTGGACGCGGCCATACCCGTTAATTCGCATACCATGGTTTGGTATTCAAAAATGCTTTGCAGAACCGCCTGACTTATTTCAGGCTGATAAGGCGTGTAAGCGGTGTAAAATTCGGAACGCCCCAAAACGTGGCGCACTACCGACGGGATGTAATGATCGTAAGCGCCGGCACCAATAAAACAGGCGTAATCCTTGGCCTCGTTTTTCTCTGACAGTTCTCGGCCGTGTTTTGCCAAGTCATATTCGGACAAACCGCCGGGAATATCCAGAAGCTTTTGGAACCGAAGACCTTCGGGGATATCGCTAAACAGCTCTTCCACCGACTCGACACCGATGGTTTTTAGCATCTCCTGCCTGTCTTTTGCCGTATTAGGCAGAAAATTCATTAGTGACCCCCTTCTTCTTCGACGTGTTTTTCGTAGGCTGTGGGGTCTAACAAAGCGTCTAATTCGGATGGGTCATCCAGTTCAATCGCGCAAATCCAGCCTTCCTTGTACGGGTCGGTATTTATGAGCTCGGGGGAATCGTTAAGGGTCTCGTTTACTTCAACAACTTTGCCGGTAACCGGCGTATAGCAATCTGAAACCGCCTTAACCGATTCAACAGTGCTGAACACGTCGCCGCTCTTCAGTTCCGTCCCAACTTCCGGAAGTTCTACAAACACCACGTCCCCAAGGGCTTCCTGCGCAAAAGAACTGATACCAACGTATGCGACTTTGCCCTCCACCCTTGCATACTCGTGGGTCTTCTGAAACTTGATGTTAGCCGGATAAGTCATTTCTTTTTGCCCTCCCTACGATAAAATGGCATCTTTACGACCTCTGACATAACCTTCTTGGTTCTTATCTCCACAGCAATCTTCGTACCCAGTTGGCTGTAGTCAACGGGAACGTAAGCCATAGCAAGGTATTTGTCCAAAGTTGGGCAGTAGTTACCTGTAGTAATGTAACCGATTTCGTTTTCTAAAGACTCGTCAAACACCTTGTAACCTGTACGAGGTACCCCGCGGTCGATCATGCTAAGCCCCACCAATTTTGCTTTCAGGCCGACTTCGCGCTGTTTCATAAGCGCGTGGGCCCCCACAAAATAGGTTCCTTTGCCAAAAGCCACGAATTTTCCAAGACCTGCCCCCAAAGGGCCATGGTTGGCGTCAAGCTCTTGACCGTACAAGGGCATGGACGCCTCAAACCTCAAAGTGTCTCTTGCCCCCAAACCGGCGGGAACCAAACCATCGCCATCATCGGCATCCATAATGATCTCAAACAATTCGGGGCCTTTGTCTGCTTCGCAATACACTTCGAAACCGTCCTCACCTGTGTACCCCGTTCTGGTTATGAGACAGTTTAACCCGCCAACGTCCACATTCTCAGCCGCACGATAGTACTTTAGTTTTGACAAAGGGTATTTTGTCAAACGCTGCAATATACGCTGGGAATTGGGGCCTTGTAGGGCTACCTGGGCTGTTTCGTCGGACTGGTTAATGACTTCCACCCCGTGGAAGAACTTGGCCAAGTCTAGCGCCCATTGGTAATCTTTTTCGATGTTTGACGCATTCACTACCAACAGATAACTGCCGTCATCTTGAAAAACAACCATCATGTCGTCGATTACGCCGCCATTGGGGTAGCACATTGGACTGTAAACAACCCTGCCGGGGCTCCCCTTGGACATGTCGTTTGTGAGGAGCATCTGCAGAAACTCCAGTGCGTTTTCCCCTCTCACGAGAATCTCGCCCATATCGGAAACGTCCCACAAAGCCGCGGCATTCCTGCAAGCGTGATGCTCTTCTTTGATGCTGGTGTACTGTACCGGTAGATCCCAGCCTCCGAAGTCGATCATTCTTCCTCCGTACTTAAGGTGGGTTTCATAAAGTGGTGTTCTTTTCAGTTCTTTTGCCACCTTTTATTATTCACCTCCCGGGTATTGGATGACACTTCTATGGCACCATATAGCTTGTTCATCTTGAATAGCAAACTTTCCTGCCGTAAGTCTTCCCCAAAAAACAATAAGGAACTGAGACACGTTATCCTCAGTCCCTGTCCATTTACCTGAGAGAGTCCTCGCCTTATGATGCCAAGGCAAGTTACCCCTTTGGTGCCGTGCCAAGAAATACATCTCAGCTTGCGGGCTCTCCAGAGATGCGTCAGGCAACGGTGTTCGTACCTGAGAGTTTCAAGCCGCTACGGTGGCTTTTGCTCCTACGGTGCCCGGTCATTCCGGAACTCTCCCGCTGCTTTCATCCGCCTTTTGCTATTCCAGATGTCTTGCGCCTTTCGGACTTTCGACGTTTGCACCCCGTAGTCCTTCACAAGCCTACATTCTTACCTGCATGAGGTTACCGGATTCGTATCGCCTCATCCCCGCTTTGAAAAGGAAAATAGCAGCCGTCAAAAACACCGCCGCTGCGCCTACTAGCCCCAAAAAGAACACAGGATTAAAGTCACGCATGATTTTGACGGGAACAGAGTTTATAAAACCCGCAGGTATGACTGTGAATAACAGTGTTTTTACTCCTCCCCTGAAAATCGCCGACGGGTAGGTTGAAAAATGCACTAAGGCGTTTTGCATCTGCGAAGCTAAGTTTTCTGAATTGCCCATGAAAAATGCTATAGAACCTGTTAACACCGAAAACCCTAGGAAAATGCACCCCACGAGAACTCCTGATAACAGGAAGAGAAAGGCTAGGGAGAGATTTGGTTTTACCGCCAGAATAAATACCGCCGGGCCGAACACCACGTCCCCCAAAGAACCCACGTCAATCTTGCTGCACAAGGCGTGTAACAACACATTCCTGGGGTAGACCATATAGAAATCGAGGTTTCCCGACGCTATGATCCCGGCCAAGTTGTTTGCGTTTCCCAAAAAGCCCGAGGCTAAACCATAGCCAAACCCCAGTACCGCCCAAAGGGTTACGATATCGTTTCGGGTCCACCCTTGAACTACCGGGAAACGTGTGAAATATATGAACCAAAACCCTAGCCACATGCAATCGTTTAGCACCACACCAAACAAACGAGTCACAAACGATGCCCTGTACTCCATTTCCATGGCCAAATTGGCTTTTGTATAACTCCACACGAAAGATGCCGACCTCAGAAACCCCCGCGCTTCGGGGCTTTTGGGATTTCTCTTCGGATCGTCCACTTGATCAGGCAATTTGTTATCCCCCGTGCGCACTGACTATCCTGACCCCCATCCCGTATACACGCTTGACCGCCAAAGATAATGCTAAAAGCCAAATCCCTTGTTTCATTACCAAAAGAGTCCAATCGGCGAAAGAAAACAAGACCATTATCCGAACAGGGCCATAAATTATGAAGCTGGTAGGCAGAATTCGGGCCACCCTTCGCACTGCCTCGGGAAAAACATCCAGCGGAATCATCATGCCACCCAAAATCATCAGAAGCCGTGAATATAAGAAAATGAAAGCCCTGGTGTCTTCTGTCCAAAAAGCAAGCAGCCCTAACCCGAACTGGATTACAAAATCAATGCTAAACCCAAAGAAAATCGATATGAAGCCCAAAGCTGCGCAATTCACGGAAACCATAGGCGGCCCCACAAAATACCATGTAACGGCACCTGCAATAAGTAGGTTGAAGACAAACTGTGGGGCAGCGTTCCCCAAATAGTCCCAGTAATGAAACACGGTGTAGTTGTACGGTTTGGTAAGGCTATAGGCCAATGACCCGGATTTCACTTCGTCGCCTACAGCTGCTCCCAGTCTCGGCATTGCCATGGTCATGCTTTCTGTCAAAGCCAAATACCATAGCATCTGGCCCATGGTAAACCCGGCGATATGGCTGGAGCCCTCCCAGCCATATGTTGTACGCCAAAGCTGTGCGAAAACATACATCACGATCACCAAAAATAACTGACGGAATAGGAAATCGTAAATGTACGCCAGTTTTGACTGAAGGGCAATTTTGAAAACCGCGGCGTATTTCCCAAGTTTGCAGTACACTCACTCGCCCCCTAACCGGGATGTGTAAATAGATGCTATTACACTTTCCAGCGGCGGATCTGATATGACGATATCCTGAACGCGGCATTTGTCCACAATCGCCGACAAAACTATGTCGATGCCGCTTTTATCCAGGTCAATTTCAAGCTTCACACCTGACCCCTTGGATTTCAACCTGGTAACCCCGGGTATCAGAAAATCGGGGCACGACCCTTCAAGCCTAAGGTCGACAACTTTTTTCTTTAGGTAACTCCGCTTGAGAGTCTTCACATCGCTGTCCAGAACTACCTGACCATGATTTATGATTATGACCCTATCGGCCAAATACTCTATGTCGCCTACGTCGTGAGAGGTCAGAAACACCGTGGTCTTTTCCAAATGGTTCCACTGTTTCAAGACTTGCCTTACCTTTTGGCGGGCCACGACATCGAGGCCGATAGTAGGCTCGTCCAGAAATACGACCTCGGGCCCGTGCAGAAGAGAAGCCGCCACTTCACAGCGCATCCTTTGCCCAAGAGAGAGCTTTCTCACAGGAATGTTTAGAAGGTCTTGGATTTCAAAAGCTTCTACAAGCGAATTCCTTCTTCTGATTTCCAGGGCCGCATCCATTTCGTAAATTTTCGCCAAAAGGTTGAAAGAGTCCACGGGCGGCAGATGATACCAAAGCTGCGACTTCTGACCAAACACCGACCCAATCCTGTAGGACAGCTTTTCTCTGTTTTCCCACGGTACAAGACCAAGAACATGGGCATCCCCCGATGTAGGGTACAAAATTCCCGTCAGCATCTTAATGGTGGTAGATTTACCGGCGCCGTTTGGGCCTATAAACGCGACCACTTCGCCGTTTCCGACGTGAAAATCGACGCCTTTTACCGCTTCAATTTCAACGATGTTGGGTTTTAGTACGGAACGGATAGAACCTCTGAGGCCGGGGTCCTTTATTTTTGTGGTGAAATTTTTCCGCAGAGCCTTAGTCGTGATAACCAAAGCAACCACTCCTAGGGCTTTTTCCTACTTTATCCATCGACCCTACCCTTGTCAACGGAATTTTAAGCCACTCCGCGGCAAAAATCCGTTGAAGCTCCCCGGAGTGGCTTCGAACCGTAAACACAGCGAAATAACTCAATCAACGGGTCAGCGCTCAGAAAATCTCAAAATCTTTTCGGACTGTCCCGCCTTTCTGACTGACAAATTCCACATACCCTTTGGATCCCTTGTCGGCCTTTACATACCAAGATACTTTTACCGTTGATTTAGCGGGGCCGTCCCTCCTTACATTCATATAGCCCTCAACATACTCAACTTCTTTTCTCGCGGCGCCGGAAACGGTCATTCCCTCACCCGGCACAATCCTGAAAAGATCTTTCTTTACCGCCTTGGAGGATATGGCCTTGTTAGTGATATTCGTAGGAAGGTAACCGTAGTTCTCCACGACGGCCGTGATTTTCCTTGCGGTCCCGTCAATGGTATCCACCGCAACAGGCATCATGTGGATCTCAGGCAAAGCCGCCGCATGCTTCATGATCCAAATGGCGTTTCTGTGGCATTCCTGCTTAAGCAGGTTGGGAGGGGGATTCTGCACACAAAACTTGGTGTCCCATCCGCCGATATCGACCTGACCCAACTGGGGGTGCAAAAACGGAGTCCAAGGCACAAAGCCTTTACCGGCCAATTCTCTGTCGTTCCAGGAAAGTAACTTAACCTGTAGATTTTCCCGTTCTTCAGGCTCCACGGTGCTTTGAAACTCGATAAATCCGATGCCGGCGCGAGTGTAGCGATTCCACAACTCTGTGGTGTAGGCGATTATACCTTTGTGTTCGTACGCCCACTCTGTAAAAGTGGAGCAGTTGGGGGATTTCACATCAGGGTAACCGCTCCAAATCGTTCCTTGCCTTGCGATTTCCTTTGTGGCGCGAAGATCATCCGGGTCCATTTGGTCCTCCGGATACTGGCATGGGTTTCTGTAATAGAACCCGCCCGAAGTGTGAAGGGCTTGAGCCGCGCCAATGTTCGGATGTTTGGTAATGAAATCGACGATAGCTTTGGTTTCAGGCTCCGAACCGGGGTAGTCACCGCCCCCCGGGACCAAAGTGTGCCAATTGGACGGGAAATTTCTATTGAGATCCAGCCCGTAAATCGTGGGGTTTATGGGTATCGGTTCCCCCTCATAATCGTTAATGTACCCTTCCGGGTACACCCGGTAAAATGGACCCTTTCTCTCTCCCGGACATCTCGCCACCATCAATCGAGGGTCTTTTTTGGACGGCTTCCACTCCCCTTTGTTGTCGTCCCTTACCCTCATCTGCAAGATTTTCCCGTCGTCGTTAACGTCGGCCCTGTGGAGCCCGGGGAGCAAGGTTACTTCCTCATCGGGCCAAGGGCGAACGCTGCTTCTCAACATGGCTGGGCTTGTAATGTATGCTTCGGCTCCGTCGGGATTAACCCGCGGAAGAATGTAAAACACTGAAGTGTTGAGTGCATGGGTTACCTCTTCATCTTTTCCGAAATTATTTACAAGATAATCAATAAGATAAAGAGCCACAGCCGCCCCGGTGACCTCGCCCGCGTGAATATTTCCGTCGATGTAGATAGCGGGCTTTTCGTTGTGTTCTCCTGTGTCTTTGTTAGTGACGGTCATAGCCCAAATGTCTCTGCCTTGGTAGCTTCTGCCCACTGATTCCAAATGTGTCAATCCGGGATAAGCTATGGCTGTCTCTTGAAGGTAGTCAGTCAATTCTTGAAAGGTGACATACTTTTCAAAACTTATTGGGACTTTATTAGACATGGCAAAGCCTCCTCATTTTCATGAAACTCGTTCTCGCCATTGTCTGTGTTCTACAAGTTTTGAGAAGTCTCCTTTAGGTACACGGCACGCACTTTAAGCTACAATAGTGTTTGAGGTGGAGCCATGACTAGTCGCACACAAAAGCTAGAGGCCATGTACAATTTCGGGTTGATGGTCGGCCAAAATCCTTGGTTCAGTTTCCTCGTAGGTTTCCTGACCGGCCAAATTGAGAGGGTCCACTTCGTGAAAGACTTGAGGGGCGCGGACATTTCTGTAAGTCTATCCGCGCGAAGGGCGATCATATGGCCAAATGATCCCTTTAAAGCTACAGTTCGCGGCGTATCAATGCCCAACACCCTTATTTTGGTGAAATCCATAGTAGACGATCCGGCTCCTATTTGCGTAGATCTTGATTTTGACCGCCGGGAGGAGACCGATTGGTATCAGACAGTTGTTTTGCCTTCAGTTTCCTATATAGAAGACCCGGAAAAGGCTATGCACCACGAATCTGAAGATTTGTGGAAACAGATGGACCATACCCTAGATCTATACCGGGAATGCAGGTCTTTGCTTCAGGATGACGCCCAAAGAAAGCAGGAACTGCAATACTATATGAACTTAGCCGAAGGGCAAATGAGAAATCTCAGCCGGCAGATGGATGAGCTGAACCGACAGATGAAACGCATCACCGAGCCTGACCGAACCTAATCTTCTTGATTTCACGCACTATCAAGGTATATACTTCGTATAGACATTCCGTATCCAAAAAAGGTGATACTAATGCAAACCAGAGTGCAAAAATGGGGTAACAGCCTTGGAATACGCATCCCCAAAGCTTTAGCCGAAAGAACCGGCCTGGCTTCGGGATCAACCGTTGAATTTGAAATGAAGGATGGCTTAATAGTAATTCGGCCCAAATCACAGGCCCTTGATATTCTTCTCTCCCGCGTTACCGCAAAAAACATTCATGGGGAAATAAGTACGGGCAAGAAAATGGGCCGTGAAATATGGTAAAATCCGAGCCTTACGCCCCAGCCCGGGGTGATATCGTCTGGTTACAATTTCACCCGCAAGCAGGCCACGAACAGGCGGGCCGCCGTCCGGCGCTTGTGGTATCTCCCGAAACGTACAACAAAACAGTCGGCTTGGGTTTGGCATGCCCCATTACCTCGCAAGTTAAAGGCTACCCTTTCGAAGTCGGTCTGCCTTTAGGGATAGGTGTTTCCGGGGTCGTTTTGGCAGACCAAGTCAAAAGTCTGGATTTGCACGCAAGGCAAGTTGCGTTTTGCTGTAAAGTTCCCACGCAAGTTGTAGAAGAAGTCATCCAAAAATTATCGCTTCTTCTTGAATGACCGCCGCGGATAACCTTGGGGGCGGCCGCCGGGAGTTAACCGGTACCGCCCCTGTTTTTCACGCTAATCGCTTAACACGTAATCAGTCACAAGCCTGGCTGTTGCCAGGAGCCCCTCTTTGTGGGTCCTTTCGTGGGAGTGGGACGCGTCCACCCCTGTTCCGATACACGCGGTGCGAACGTTAAAGCCCGCGCGCAAAGCAGCGCCGGCGTCGGATCCGTAATAGGGGAAAATATCCACCACGTAAGGCACGTTGTTCTTCTCGCAAAGGTTTTCCAATTTCCTGCGAAGAGTGAGGTCGTAGGGCCCGCCGGAATCTTTGGCGCATATTGATACGGTGAATTCGCTTCCCAAAAGGCCGTCACCCACACAACCCATATCCACCGCTATGAACTCACGGGTTTCAACAGGAAAACCGAAAGAGCCGCCATGCCCTACTTCTTCGTAGTTGGTGATAAAGAAATGAGTTGTATAAGTCGGTTGAAGCCCCTTATCGGCCAAAAACTTGGCGCAGCCCAACAGGGCGGCCACGGAAGCCTTGTCGTCGAGGTGCCTGGATTTTATGAAACCCGAAGGAGTAACCTCAGTACGCGGGTCAAACACCACAAAATCACCGGGCTTAATCCCTATGTTTGTGACGTCTTCTTTCGTCTTAACTTTCTCATCGATACGAACTTCCATATTGTCGGCAGTGCGTTCCATCTTATTAGTTTCGGCGCCAAAAACATGGGAAGCCGCTTTGGTAACAAGGATAGTACCTGTATAAGTCTTGCCCGAACCGGTCTTTATGATCACGCGCTCCCCTTCGACGCTGGTCCAAGGGGGCCCGCCTATGTTTGTGAGTTTCAGCCGGCCGTTACTTTTGACTTCAAACACCATGGCGCCTAAGGTGTCTATATGGGCAGAAAGGGTTCTTTCGTTGCCCGGCAGGCGTCCTTTGAGCGTTACAAGAAGACTTCCCTTGTTGTTGACTTCGGCCGCATAACCAAGCTTTTCGAACTCTGCTTTGGTCCACAAAACCGCGTCCAAAGTGTCGCCTGTCGGGCTTGGGATTCTGCACAATGTCGCAAGCCTTTGGGTGATATATTCAATATCAGGAATATTACTCGGAGAAAGGTAGGTCGCCATCTGTATCCTCCATTCAATCTCCCATTACCGGGACTTTCTTTCGTTCACCGCCAAAAGCTATCCCAGCGTTACGGTGGCTGATACCCTGCCCGCCCGGGGTGTTTCGGCAAAAATGGTTACCGCTTTCCCTTTATCGCCTCTTACTACCCAATCCGCCTTGACCTTGGCGGCGCCGCCGCCTGCCCTGCCGCCCAGATGTCCAAAGTCTTTTTCCTTTTGGCCTGACACCAGAACGATGCCCTCATCTATATTGGCCAAGCCAATCTTCACCGGCTTGGCTTGCCCCATGGCAAGCGCCTTAAAGGTGCCGTGTGTCGGCAAATAGCCTTGGTTTTTGACCACAGCTGTAACCTTGTACACTTCCCCGCCAAGATGGGACACGTCAACCTTGTCCAAAACCAGTCGCGGCGTTACAGATGCCCGTGCTAAGTTAAACTTGGCACTTTTTTGGCACTCCTCTTCCAAAAGCGACACGGGAGGGTTTTGCCGACCGAATTTCGGTTCCCATCCCCCGATTTCAACGTTGCCCAGCTGAGGATGCTCGAAAGGTTTCCAATTGTGGAAAAGAGCCCCGCCCATTTTTTCGTCGTTCCACTGAAGAAGTCTTAAGGAACGTTGCTCTTGCTCTTTTTCCGAAAGATTGCGTATGGCCTTATAAGACATTTTGGGAAGCCCCGCGTGGCTTGCCATATCCCACAGTTCTGTTTCCAAAGACAAAATGCCAAGAGACTCGTACGCCCATTCCAGATCGCTCCCCACAGGGGGACGTTTAGGATCCCAAGCAAATTCGTCGAACACTGATTTACACGGATATCCGGTGATATCTTCCCCCACATCGCTTACTGCTTTATAGATGGCGAAATCCCTGAGGTCAAACTGGGAATCGCCCTTGTCGGCGAAAGGACGCAAAAGAATTCCGCCCGATGTGTGATAAGCCATGGATGTCGAAATGTTGGGATGTGACAAATAGAAATCTCCCACGGCCTTCATTTCGGGCTCGCTGAAAGGATAATCCCCCGAACCGGGCTGCCTAACAGGCGGAGTCCAATTGGCGGGGTATTGTCTGTTAAAATCCAGGCCGTATTTTGAAGGAGCCTGGGTTACGGGCAAATCGGGGTCGTACTCTTTTATAAGTCCTTCCTGAATAACATCGTAGAAGGTATGCCCGGGGCCGCCCAAATCATGGGGCTGCCTTCGCACCATAAGCCTGTCGTCTTCCGGCGATACCTTCCACACTCCGTCGGGATTTTCCACCCGCATGGTCAATATCTTGCCGTTGCCGTCGATATCCTCGGCGTATAACCCCGGCCTGTCGTCTGTGTCCTCGGGCCACGGCCGCATGCTTGACCGCAGCATATACGGGGTCGTAAGGTAATGCTCGGAGCCGTCAACAGTGATCCTGGGGATGAAGTAAAACACCCGGGTATCTATAAGCTCTGTAACCAAGGCATCCTTTCCGTAATCCCTAAGCATAGAATCGATGGAATAAAGTATGACTTCGCAGCCAGTGATTTCACCGGCGTGAGTATTGCCATCGGTGTACACCCCTGGCTTATCCTTACCCGGCCCTGTCTTCTTGTTGGTTATCTCAAGCATGAGGATATCCCGGCCCAGGAAAGACTTGCCTATGCTTTCCATGGCGCAAAGATCGGGATATCGCTCACAACACTGTTCCAAGAACGACTTGATTTCATCGTATGTGTGGTATTTATTGAACTGTAGGCTCAAAGCGAATACCTCCTTTATGGCGTAAACCAAACCTAATTCAAAGTAACTTCGGCCTTTTTGGTTCCCGCCCTTTCAGCTATGGCCGTAAGAATGACAACTGTACCGCTTTGGGCTTTTACCACCCATTCCGCTGTCTTTTGGCTGCCGTTTGAGCTCGCTCCCATCCAACCCATACGTCCCGCGCCGCCTATGAAGCCCGGCAAATGGCCCAGTTCCTCTTTCACTTTTCCTGTCAGCAAACAGAGTTCGCCTTCGGAAGCGGATATGGATATAGAGACGGGTTTGACCCGTCCTACATTTACGGCTTGTTGACATCCGGAAGTGGGCATGTAGCTTTTGTTCTCTACGGTCGCTTTGACCTTAAACAAACCTTCCGCGAGCTTTTCCGCGCTAACGTCTTTTACGGAGATTTCAGGCAAACAGTCGGCATGGTACAAAGTGAACAGACAGTTTTTGTGGCACTCGCCCTCCAAAAACTGACCCGGTGGGTTGGTCAAAACAAACTTGGATTTCCAACCCCCAATTTCCACCTCTCCCAACTGGGGATGGTTAAACTTTCTCCAATTTTCAAAACCTTGGCCCGCGAGTTCTCTGTCGTTCCACTTCAAAAGCCTCAGCTGGTTAGCTTCAACATTTTGGCCCGACCGATCAAACAAGTCGTTACCTGCCCTAACCGAGGCGTCCCACAATTCGGTGGAAAAAGTAATAATCCCAAGGTGCTCATAAAGCCAATCCATGAACACACCTTTTAAGGGGTGTTCTTTGTCCATTACATAGTCTTCAAAAGTAGAAATGGTGGGGTAGCTTGTGAGCTCTGTGCCTTTTTTGCCGATGGTTTTGTAAATGGCCACATCGGCCGGGGGCAGCTTGGCATCGGGCTTAGTGCACGAAGGACGCAGGATGGAACCCATGGTCGTGTGGTACGACATCCCACCCGCGATATTTTTATGTTCCAGCAAAAACTCCGCAACGTTCCTGGTTTCGGGCTCAGACAAAGGATACGGCCCTGCCCCACGCTGAACCACGTCCGGCTCCCAATTCGCGGGGTAGTTTCGGTTAATGTCCAGACCCCATTTTGATTGGGCCGCTTTTATTTCTCCGCCATCCCAATTCTTTATGATGCCTTCGGGGTACACTTTGTAAAACGGGCCGTCTTCTTCTTTATCCCAAGGTTCCCTTTTTACCATAAGCCTTTGGTCTTTGGAAGAAACTTTCCAGTCTCCGTGAGGGCTTTCGTACCTCATTTGCAGTATCCAGCCGTCGCCGTCTATATCCTCTTGATTTAGCCCGTCATCGTTATCTCTTAAAGGGTATTCCCTGACACTGGAACGCAGCTGGTAAGGGGTGTGCAAAAACAATTCGGCCCCATCTATTGAAATCCTGGGAAGAATGTAGAAAACCCTTCGGTCTAGAAGGCCCGTTACAAAAGGATCTTTGCCGTAGTTGGACAAGAGATACCATATAGTGTACAGACAAACGGCCGAGCCGGTGACTTCACCGGCGTGGTGGTTACCGTCAATGTACATGGCCGGTTTTTCCCGAGACACGCCTGTTTCCTTATTGGTCAGTTCAACCATCCACATATCCCGGTTTTCATAGGTTTTGCCGATTGAATATATGGCGGCCAAGTTAGGATACTCATTTACCAGCCCCAAAAGCGCCTCCGTTAACTGGGCATAGTCAAGGTACTTGGAAAAATCGGGTCTCTTCACAGTTGATTCCCCCCAAAAATTGAACTAAAACTCGATACCCTTTCGGGCTTGGACGCCCCTGTTGTAGTGGTGCTTTACCTCCTTTACCTCTGAAACCATATCGGCCCTTTCCATAATAGACTCGGGACAATACCTGCCGGTTAAAACCATGTCCACGTGCGGGGGTCTTTTTGCCAACACATCCAACACATCTTCAACGTCTATAAGGCCGCACGCCGCGGCGACATTGACTTCGTCCAAAACGATAAGGTCGTAAACGTTAGAGTCTAAGGCTTCCAAAGCGCGTTGTATGGCTTTTTTGGCTAAATCTTTGTCCACTTTAGCCGGGTCAGCCATATCAACAAAGTCTTCCCGGCCCAATTGTTCGATCTCAAGCAAAGGAAGATATTTTTCGGCGGCAATTCGTTCGCCGTAAACATTCCCTTTCCCCTTCATAAACTGAATGAACAAAACGCGCCTTTCCCACCCCACTTGACGCAAGGCAAGGCCCAAAGCAGCCGTAGTCTTGCCTTTTCCATCGCCGGTGTAAACCATGACCAAACCCGTCGAGGGGTTTTTGGCGCCTTCCGGTAGATTACCTGACATCAAAACGCCTCCATGAACAAATTCTTATAGACCCGAAACAAATTCTTGGTAACACCTTGGATATCCTTCCATCTGCTATACTGGTTACGTCCATTACTTGTCCGGGGGCCAAATTGTGAGCAAAACTTACCGAGTCAAAAAGGGCACTTCTCAAAAGGATAAGAAATCCAATAAGCCTCCTCGTTGGCCTTGGGTGAGTTTGTGCCTATTGAGTATAACGCTTATTGTTTCTACAGGCATCGCAGGTTCAAAGCCTGTGCAAGGCGGCCTGTGGGTGAACTGGGCCATGGCCTTGGCCCGCGGATTATCCGGAACCGTGGGCGTGTTCGGAATGGCGTTTTGTTTTATGTTGATTCTGAACTCATTGGTAAAGCTCGCCAAACCCGAAAGCCCTTTACCCAGGTTTGTTTGGGGCTTGTGGGTTCTTCTCTTTTCCGTGTCGGCCGTATATCACGGAATTAAAGCCCCTTGGGATGAATGTTTCGCTTTCGCGAAGACAGGCGGAGGCGGAGGGCTTGTGGGGTCATCTTTCTACTGGTTTTTCCGCGTTTCTCTTGGCAAGTTCGGCGCCTTTTTGGCTTTAGCCTTTGGGGCCGCTGCCGGGTTTAGCCTTGTAGCGAACAAAACTGCTTACGCGCCTTTTTCCCTCATGTGGATGGGTGCTCTCTCAGTGTGGCAGTGGTTCAAGAAGTTTCTCGCTGACTTTTTTAGGCCTGTGGGCCCGCCTGTTGAAGAGTTCCAAGAAGAAATTCACGAATACGCTGAAGAAGATGAAAGCTTGGGGCTTCACAGGTTGTTAGAAACCGAACCTGCCGAAGCTACACGTGATACGGAACCCAAGGAATCAAGCTTGTCATCGGCCATATCCGACATACGCCAGCAACTGTCGGCGGCTGAAGCCGGTGCCGCCGCAAGCCAAGAACAGGAAGATTTCTCGTACATGTCACAACCGTCCCTAAACGATATTCTTTTTTACGAGCTTCCCGGCTTAGACATACTGGAAAAATCAAACGTCCAAAAGAGGCAGCGATCGGTTCAAGATCTGGAAGCCAGAGGGCGAGTCATCGAAAAAACCCTTCTATCTTTTGGGGTAGTCGCCAAAGTGGTGAATTATGTTCAGGGCCCCGCCGTCACCCAGTTTGAACTGCAACCGGGCCCGGGAGTTAAAATAGCCAGCATCGTAAACTTGTCCCAAGATCTCGCGCTGGCTTTGGCCGCTCCTGACATCCGAATGGAAGCGCCTATACCCGGGAAATCTGCCGTGGGGATTGAAGTGCCCAACAGGGAATCGTCTTTGGTTCACCTTCGGGATGTGCTTGAAACAAAGGAATTCAGAAACTCCAAATCCCCGCTCACCTTAGGCTTAGGAAAAGACATCGCGGGCCGCGCCATGATAACTACCTTGGAAAGAAGCCTGCACTTACTAATCGCGGGCGCCACAGGGGCGGGCAAGAGTGTCTGCATAAACTCCATTATCGCCAGCATTCTTTACAAAGCTAGGCCTGACCAGGTCAAGCTGGTATTGATCGACCCAAAACGGGTAGAGCTTTCTGTGTGGTCCAAAATTCCCCACCTAATAGCCCCGGTAGTGTCCGATCCGAAAAAGGCCTCAGGGGCGCTTCGATGGGCAATTAAAGAAATGGAATCCCGATACGAGAAATTCACCAAAGTTGGTACCAGGGATATCGAGCGATATAACCAAGTTGCTACGCCTCCCGGAAGCCCGAAGCCCGCTTTGCCTTATGTAGTCATAATAATAGATGAGCTTTCCGACTTGATGATGGTTTCCCCGGCGGAAGTGGAAGACAGCATATTTAGGTTAGCGCAAATGGCCCGGGCGGCCGGCATCTACCTTATCGTGGCTACACAAAGGCCCTCCGTTGACGTCATCACGGGCACTGTGAAGGCGAATATTCCATCTAGGTTGGCTTTTGCCGTGGCGTCACAAATCGATTCCAGAACCATTTTGGATATGGCCGGGGCCGAAAAACTTCTTGGCCGAGGCGATATGCTGTTCTACCCCGTGGGCGCCGCAAAGCCTTCCCGGGCACAAGGCTGCTATTTGTCCGAAAGAGAAATTGACGAATTGGTATCGTTTGTGTCAGCCCAAGCAAAGCCGCAATTCGCCCCCGATGTTCTGACCCAGCCGGAAGTCGCGGCAAAAGAATCTGAGATTCAGGAAGACGCCTTTTTCTCTCAAGCTCTCAGGATCGTTGTAGAAGCCAAACAAGCGTCAGTATCCCTTTTGCAGCGCAAACTACCCATAGGCTACAGCAGAGCCGCCCGCCTTATAGATGCAATGGAGGTAAAAGGCTATGTCGGCCCCTATGAAGGCTCAAAACCCAGGGAAGTGCGTATCACAATACAGGAATTCATGAGACTTTTTGAAAACGGCGATAACAAGGAAACGAGCGCCGAAGAAAGAAAACCGGAAAAGATGGATGACGCGATGCAAGCTTTGCTCAGGAGAGCAGACGCCGACTTCCAAGAGACCCTTAGAAGCGGGAGCAGAAAAGACCAAACAAGGGGTGCAAAACGGTGACTCAAACAGAAAGAAAACCTGTCACGGTGGAAGTCTTGGGAAGCCTTGTTTTCCACTTGTCCTCTGAGTTTCGAGATGGATTAAAGGCTCGGGCATTGGTATGGCCCGGAGTTACCCTCGAACAAATTCCAAAAACCCTTGGCATCCCGGCAAATGAAATCAAAGCTTTTTTGGTAAACGGAAAAACGATTAGCGACCATTCTTACATATTACGTCCCGGGGACCAAGTGCTCATAGAGCCGAAAGAAGCTCAATAAACGCTCCGGGGTTTATCAATCTTAACCCCGGCGTTATGGTAGCTGTATCTTTCAAGGTTTCATACAATTCTTCAGTTGTGGCGCTTGGCTTTACCTGATACCCCAAAGCTAACACTCCCGCCAAATAGGGGGTAGCCCAGCTTAAAGCCCCCGACCCGAAATAAGTATAAGAATCGGGCGCGCCAATACCCACCACAGTAAGGTAATCCACAGGAACTGCCAAACTGTTATCAGGAGTTTGGGATAACGCACTAGCCCAATCTTGGAAGGCAGCAGAATCTTTGTAATAAGCCATGGAGTATATAAATGTGTCTATGGCTTCGGCCAAAAGAGCATCCAGTTCCGGCGATTCGGTCAAAAGGCTAATTAGCCGTTTGCGGGCTTCCTCCCAAGACTCGGTCCCCAAAGCCAGTAATTCTTCCATGATTTCGCTCTTGGCCACGCTCCAAGACCAAGACTGATAATTGGCGGGATCATCGCGATCACAAGTGGGTTCTGCGCCGGCACCGGTGAAATCCAGATCCGGCATTCCGGGATACACCACGGTTACCCCTTGCTCTTTGGCCTTCTGTATGGCTTCAGCCCAACCCCTGGCCCCGCCCAAATCCTGAATCAAAGCATCGGGATCGATTCCGTGAGATACAGACACAACACGAATCTTGTCTTCTTCGGGAAGCTCGTTCTGCAGTTCCAACAATTTGTCCATGGCTAGGGAATAAAGCTCGTACGGACGGGGGCCGTCAGGAACGGCGAAATAGTAAAGATTCGCTTCGGGCGCTATCCCATTTTGTCCCGCCAAAATGCCGGCACAAGCCGCGCCGTGAAAATTGATCTCTTTCGTCCCCGGGTCGCC
>CAZXSP010000008.1:13774-24322 GCA_964643285.1 uncultured Eubacteriales bacterium | reverse complement strand
CCATCTATGTTGACTTGCGGGGCGCCATCCCCACCCATTAAATCTAAAGCGATAATGTGTTCAGCTTTGTCCAAGCCAAAAGACATCTCAAAGCCCCCTTGCGCCTGCATATCATTCCAAAGCGAATATCAAAAACTTACCTCTGAATACTTCTTCACCGTCTGCACGTGTTTCCACCAATACGACAGACTTGTTACCTTTAACGCGGATTACACGCGCTTTAGCCACAAGCGTCTCGCCGACATTCACCGCGCGCTTGAATTTCAGATTGGCGATACCCGTTACGACGTTTTTGGCGTCGATGAGGCAAAGCGCCAAAGAATCAGCCTGTGAAAAAATGTAATGGCTTCTTACGATTCCGGTTCTTTGAAAAGCCATTTCAGAAGACGTGACGAAGGACGATATGGCGCTTTTGCCAAGGTCCACATCCAGAAGCTCGCCGACAATTTCTTTTTGCGACAGGGAACGTACCCTGCCATAGGCTCTTTCCGCTACTTCCTTGGTACGGGTTCTTTGATCCGGAATTCCCAAGGCTAACCTGTCTAATCTTATTGTTTGAGCACTTACCCCAAAATGCCTGGCTAGCCTGCCATCGGATAAAAACGGATTTTGGTTCAACACAGCCCGTAATTTTTGTCTGCGTTCTTTGGGAGCCCACGACACAGGACACACCCCCTCCCAATATTTTATGACCAGGTACTAACACTTTCATATTAGAGCCTAGTATATAGGAACGCTCTATAACTTGGCAATAAGGTAAAAAAAAGACTCCGGTCACCCGGAGGCTTCAATTGCAATGGTGTTTCGCCCTTATTTTGAGTCTTTTACCTGGACAACTTCTTTCCCGCCGTAGTAACCGCATTCGGGACATACTCGGTGAGGCAGGATTAACGCGTGGCAATGCTGACACTCGATTAGGTTTTTGGCCTTCAATTTCCAATTTGCTTTTCTCATATCCCGTCTTGACGACGAGTGACGTTTCTTAGGTACGGCCATCTTTTTTGCTCCTTTCCTCTAGCGCGTCTTTAAGTTTTAAGCCGAAGGGAGTCACGTTTTTGTCATTTTTACTGCACTCACAAACTTCATAGTTCAAGTTCTGGCCGCAAATGGGACAAAGCCCCTGGCAATCATCCCTGCAAAGAGGTTTCATGGGCAGGCCTAACAGGACTTCGTGAACTATCATTTCATCCAACGAACATGTATTGCCCTCAAGCGGAAAGATCTCCACCTCGGTTTCTTCGCCGTAATCTTCAGGTCGATCTGCGAACTTCCCTTCGCAGTCCACTTCAAACCCTTCGAGAAACCCCGTAAGGCATCTGGAACACACAAGTTGGACCTTACCTTGGGCATGCACCTCAACATGTACATCTTTACCCAAAGACGTTACTACCCCTTTTGCCGTGACCGGATCCAAAATACCCGCTTCTTCCCCAGAGGGGCCAAGGCTGTCGGTGACATTCACAGGCATGCTGCTGCCGGTTTTATTCAGTATCGATGACACATCGATTCTCAAAGCAGTCACTCCATTACCCAAAATCCAAGGTCACTTAGGGATTATATCTATCCCAAATTCCGAGTGTCAACTGAGATTACCTTCGTAATACCTTCTCAGGGCTTACCATATAGATTTATGGCAAGAAAGGGAGTGCGCCCAATGAACCCGACCCCTTTTCTAGTGCTGTCCATAACCGTGGTCATATTAATCGCCTTTAGGGCACGAAAAGATGCCATGATGTCCTTACTATTAGTAGGCGTGGTAGTCGCGGTGGCCACATCTATGGTACTTATGCCGGAACCTTCTTTCAAGGCAGCTGAAAGGGGCCTGAAAGTGTGGTGGGATATAGTCCTCCCAGCGTTGTTGCCGTTTTTTATTGCGGCTGAGCTTCTAATGGGTTCCGGGGTAGTACATTTCATGGGAGTTTTACTGGAGCCTTTGATGCGTCCACTATTCAATGTACCCGGAACGGGTTCTTTCGTGCTTGCCATGGGAATGGCGTCTGGATACCCATTGGGCGCCGCTTTGTCAGCCAGACTGACGCAAGACGGTCTGGCTACCAAAACCGAGTCGGAAAGGCTTATGTGTTTTTGCAACACCTCTGACCCTCTGTTTATGGCTGGGGCCGTGGCGGTAGGAATGTTCAAAAGAGCTGATATAAGCCTGTTTATCATGGCTGCGCACTATCTGTCGGCTTTAACTGTAGGAATCACCATGCGATTTTGGAAATCCGGCGGCCCGGCATCTGCGCCTATCGCTCCCAACGATGAAGGTTTTATCGTTTTGCGCGCATATAGGGCTATGAGAAACGCCCAGAGAAAAGAACCAAAACCCTTCGGAGAGCTCTTGGGAAACGCCGTTACCAAATCCATTAACACTCTTTTGATAATCTTGGGGTTCATAGTGCTGTCTTCGGTGATATTTGAAGTGTTGAAAATGGCAGGGGCGGTAGGTGCGCTTTCAAAAGGGCTCATGAGCTTTATCCCCGAGAACATAATACCCAAATCATTGCATGAACCTGTCATAAGCGGGATCTTTGAAATCAGTATAGGCGCGTCTTTACTGGCTAAGGCAGAAGCCCCATTGATTACCCGGGTAGCAGTGACAAGCGGGCTAATAGCGTGGAGCGGGTTCTCGGTTCACGCGCAGGTAGCGGCGGTTATCCAGCCTGCCAAAATGTCCGTTTGGCCATACATGACCACCAGGGTATTTCAAGGGTTGTTGGCAGGTTTCTACACTGCGGCGCTTATGAAACCTCACAGCGCACGTTGGGCTTTACCGACCTTTCAACCATCAACGATCAAAGGGGTGTTCGCATGGTTTCAAACCATGGGCGCCGCCACCTCAACATGCTTTTTGATAGTGATTTCTTTTGCAACAGTGTCAATCGGCTTGTTAGCGGTGCACTCGTTGCGAAGAAAGGCTTAGCCCCTTCTTCTTTTCCCCCTGGGAGGAGCGGGGTCTTCCATGACCCAGTCATCATAATCTTGCTCTTCGTCGACTGCGGTGGCAGCCACCCGTCCAATGGTATCCTCTTCCACAGAGCCTTCGTCACCGGGTGATTTTTGGGCCTCCGTGTCCCCTGACAATTCTTGTCTGCCTTGACGGATAGCGCTTTGTACCTCGGACAACACCTCTTCCACTCGCTGCATGAGACCATCAGCGTATTGCCTTGCCCCTGAATTTATCTCCCGGGCTACGTCTCTCGCTTTGGACATAAGATCCTCGGCCTGTACTCTTGCTTCTTTGGCAATCGCCGATTCCGATGCCAACGCGGCTATTTGTCCTTGCGCATCCCTAACAATTTCATCGGCTTCTTTGCGTGCCTCTAAAAGAATCCTGTCGCGTTCTTTGAGAAGCCATTTCGCCTGTTCCAGCTCTTGGGGCAGTGCTGCCCTGAGATCGTCTATCAAGTTGAAGACTTCATCTTCGTCCACTAAAAGGCGCCCCACCAAAGGCAACCTGGAACACTCGGAAACATATGTATCGAGTTTATCTAATATGGCTAATGCATCCACTTTCTACACCTCGTTTTGTTTACCGTTTGAAACGCTTTCGCACGACTCAATCCGCCGGCGCATACGAGTTTCGACGTGCGGCGGCACAAGACCTTTCACGCAACCGCCATAGGAAAAAACCTCTTTAACGAGGCTGGAACTAAGGTACAAATACTTCAAAGCGCTTATCATAAACACAGTTTCAAGATCGGGAAGCATTTTTTTGTTCATCAAAGCCATCTTGAATTCGTAATCGAAATCAGAGACTGCTCTCAGCCCCTTAACTATAACCCTGATGTCTTTTCTCTTACAATATTCCACAAGAAGACCCGACGCTTGTTCCACGACCACATTGGACAACCCTTTGCATGCCTGGGTCATCATCTCGACCCTTTCTTCGGGGCTGAAAACAGGTTTCTTCTCCGCGTTTGAAAACACAACCACGTAAACACGATCGAAACACTTGGATGCGCGCGTAATGATATCCAGATGCCCATTGGTAACCGGGTCAAAACTGCCGGGGTATACGGCCTCTAGCACAATTTTGCCCTCCAGTTCAATTATCTCCCGTTATCAGTGTATAAACCGGGGCGCATTTGTCCATACTTTTTGGCGAGAGTCAGGGTGCAATCGAAAGGTTGCCTCTAACAGGCTCTTCCTCCGGTTTCTCCTCTCCCAATGCCGCTTCCAAAAGGGGCGGCATTTTTTTTACCCTTAGGACCTTGTCCAGTCTCCTACACCATTTCTATAAATACAAGCCCAAACCCTGCCATTTTCATTGCCGGCGCAACAATAAGTATGCACCTATTATGAATATCACTGCTCCCAGCATTTTTGTACCGCTTGGGCTTACCTTGATGCCACTTATACCGGTGAAGTCCAAAAACAGTGCCATGCTTATTTGCGCCGCTACTATGGCGGTTGTTGCCGCCCCCACGCCGATTTGGCCTATACTTGTTAAAACGCCCCAAATTATGACAGCGCTTAACGGGGCCCCCAAAAAGGCCCACCACGGACAGGAGCCTATAGCCTTGAGGCTGCCTTCAGATAATCCAAAAAGCAAGACTATTCCCAGAATGACTGACGCTATTACGTGAACCACAAAAGATGCTTGAAAAGTACCAACCTTTTTTCCAAGCACCGCATTGAGTGTGCCTTGTATTGCCATAGACGCCCCGGCAAGAGCGGCCAGCAAAAGCGGTTTCACTGCCATTTGTACCCCTCCGTTTTTTTGTGTAGACCTGCTTCAAGCATCGGTCAGTGACATAGGGAGGGCTGTCTTTTGGGTAGTATAGCTCCTAGACTGCTAAAACAATTCTGTAACAAATCGTTTAGGAGGACACGCAAATGTACTGGCAAGATAGCGCTAGAACAGACTTGGCCCTTGAAAGAGCCCAGATAGCGACGGGCAGAGGACCAACTCCGGGCCTTAACGTCAGGGAAGAAACCATCGACAACATGAAACTCACAAGGGTTGAAGTTACCACGCCTGACGCAGGGCGGCAAGTGGGGAAACCTCCGGGTCGCTATTTTACATTGGAATGCCCTGACCTGCGGTTTAGGAGCAGGAGCATTTTAAAAGAAGTCGCCGAGGCAGTTGCCAGGGAAATATCGGTGTTGGCTTCGTTGCCCAGAAAAGGCGATGTGCTGATAGTTGGCCTTGGTAACTGGCAGGCGACTCCTGACGCTTTGGGTCCAAGGGTCATATCCCAGCTTATGGTGACCCGCCATATTCGAGAATACGTACCCCAAGAGCTTGGCGGAAGGCTCAACCCCGTTGCTGCAATTTCACCGGGAGTCTTGGGCATAACGGGCATGGAAACGATTGACATAGTTAGAGGCGTGGTGGACCAGGTTAAACCCGAACTGGTGATTACAGTGGATGCTTTGGCCGCGCTTTCGTCCACCCGACTACTCACGACCATACAGATAGCGGACACAGGTATACAGCCCGGTTCCGGAGTAGGCAACAAACGCCCGGGTATTAATATGGAATCTCTGGGAGTACCTGTCTTGGCCATCGGTGTTCCAACAGTGGTTTCCGGCGCTGCCATCGCCACTGATGTATTGGAAAGTTACTTTGCAAAATTTAATCCCCATGCAAGGGCTACCATTGACTCGGTCACCGATTTTTTGTCAAAAGATTTATCGGGTTTGATGGTAACCACAAAAAACATCGATTTGGAAATCTTGGAAATGTCCAAACTTGTGGCCGCCGCGCTAAACCGCGCAGCCCAGCCTGCCATAAGTGAGGAAGAAATGTTGGATTACCTGCAATAGCCATTTGTTGTGCAAAAGGGCAACCACCCGTCGAGGTTGCCCTTCTGCTACTACCTAAGACTTACGCTGTTTAGTTACGCCTGCGGTTTCTGGCCGGTTCCCACGGCGGAGAATCTGCCCGAAGCGAGGCTTTGTTCGGCAACTTCTATCATACGCCTCACCATGTGCCCACCAACGGCGCCGCATGTTCGTGAGGGAATATCGCCCCAGTAACCTGCGGGAGGTTGGATTCCCAGCTCATTGGCGACCTCATTCCTAAACTGGTCAAGAGCTGCACGCGCCTCAGGGACTACTGCGATGTTTCTTTTTTGTCCGGTACCCATTGTTTCACCTCCTCTCTTATCCGAAACTTATTATGTACACTAAACAGCAAAACATTCTGACAAAAAGTGGATCTTCGATGATAAGGCGGGGCTATCTGGACAAGCTGTAAGCGTTATAATCCTTGCCATACCGCCGTTTTACCGCTGCCAACAACCGTTCATCGCTTGGGGTCGATATGCCCTTTTCCATTCTTTCCACAACAGCCTTGGCTTCATCCCGCGCTTGGCCTACCATTTCCAAGGACAAAGACAGGTTGGAAAGGCGAGTCTCGCCTATGCCGCTTTGCTTTGAACCGAAGAACTGACCCGGGCCGCGTTGCTCTAAGTCGAGCTGAGCTACTTGAAAACCGTCAGAAGTCTGTTCCATAACTGAAAGTCGGCGTCTGGCGGCATCGCTGTTCTCTGATGAGACCAAAAAACAATACGACGGGGCTTGTCCCCGTCCCACCCTGCCCCTTAATTGGTGTAACGACGCCAGGCCAAAATAGCCCGCATCCAAAACAACCATGCAGGTAGCGTTCTCTACATCCACGCCAACTTCTATTACGGTAGTTGAAACAAGTACGTCGATTTCCCCGCCGATAAATTGTTTCATGGTTTTTTCGGTTGTGGCTTTGTTCATTGCGCCGTGCAGTAGACCGATCCTGAGTCCCGGAAGGTATTGGGTTTCGATCATTTTTTTTGCCGACAAAACTGAGGTTTTCTGTGTATTGCCCTCTTCAATCACCGGACACACTACGTACGCTTGATGCCCGGATGCCACTTCAGCCAAAATTTTCTCGTAAGCAATATGCTGTTTTCTTTTGGTAAGCACGAAAGTTGCCACCGGAGTGCGGCCTTTTGGCATGGCATCAATAATGGTGACATCCATATCCCCATATAACGTAAGAGCCAACGAGCGAGGAATGGGCGTTGCGCTCATTACAAGCACATGCGGGGCAAATGATTGGCGGTTATCGGTCAGCGCCAGACGTTGTTTGACGCCAAAACGGTGTTGTTCGTCTGTCACTACCAAACCAATATTGCGCCATTGTACCGATGGTCCGAGCATCGCGTGGGTACCTATTAACACCTGTATCTTTCCCTGAGATAGGGCTTGAAGAGTGTCTTTTCTCTCTTTTGGACTGACCCCGCCGGTTAGAAAGCCGTGATTTACAAGATCGCCGGCAAAACGTTGAAATGTCCTTCGATGCTGTTCAGCCAATACCTCAGTTGGCGCCAAAAACGCGCTTTGGTAACCGTTTTCAGCCGCGGCGATCAAAGCATATAAAGCTACAACGGTTTTGCCGCTTCCCACGTCTCCTTGGATAAGCCGGTTCATGACATACCCCGAAGACAGATTGGCTTTCAGAACAGCCACGGCTCTCTTTTGAGCACCCGTGAGCTCGAAAGGCAGGTTTTCCAAAAACTTATCTGCCAAAGAAAAGCGCGTGAACTTTTCGGGGCCGGGCGAAATTCCTGCCTGGTAGCGCATGGAAAGAAGAGCTGTTTGAAACAAAAGGATTTCACGAAAGGCGTGGGTTTTTTGGGCATCGTGCCAGGTGTTGGAAGACTCGGGCTTATGAATCCAAAAATAGGCTTGTCTCTCTTGCAGGTAACCCAAACGAGTTAAAACCTCTGCCGGTATTCCCGTTGGGACAAGATCAAGGTAGGTATTCAACGCGCCCTGAATTATTGTTTGGATTGAGTTGGAGTTCAGGCCTTTCGTCGAGTGGTAGATGGGCGTTACAGGTCCCTTTTGTATACATTGCCTTTCAAAACGCCACGTTGGGTGTGCCATTTCCAGCCCATTTCTGCGCCATTCGGGGATTCCCGAAGCCACGACAACCTGACCTTTAGCGAACTGCCTTTGAATATAGGGCATGTTATACCAAATCAAATAAAGAACAGCGTTATTCTGGGAAAGGCCAACCCGAAAAGCGCGGCCTTTTTGGCTTCCTACAAAACCCAAGGTGATTATTTCCCCTTGGACTGTCACCTTTTCCCCCGGTTTCGCCGCTTCTATTGGTGTAACTTTTGAAAAATCGTCGATCCTAAAGGGAAAATAGTCTAATAAATCTTCCACGGTCTCTACTCCAAGCCCGGAAAAAAGCTGGGCCTTTTTAGGCCCAACACCTTTTAAGTAACGTACAGGGTTCGAGAGTGAGGTTTCGGTTTTCATTCCGATGAGACGATATAGTAGTACAAAGGCTGGCCGCCATCTTGGAGCTCAATCTCTATATCTTGAGAGATGGAACCTTTTATGGACTCCAGTGCCTTTTCGGCAGTTTCTTTTGTCACATCTTGGCCCCGGTAAACCGTGACAACTTCGTCTTTGGGTCTTATCATGTTTCTTATCACAGTCTCCAAAGTATCCTCGGGAGTTTTTCCCACGACCTCCACCTTACCATCGATCAAACCAAGAATGTCACCTTGCTTCATCACATGCCTGCCAAACTTTCCATTCCTTGCCGCAAAAGTGACTTCACCGGTGCGAACTTTCTTTATGGCTTTAGCTGCTCTTTTGAGGTTGTGGGCCATATCTTCAGAAAGGTTCAGCGACAAAAGCGCGGCCACGCCTTGAGGAACAGTTTTGGTGGGGACAATATACATATTCCTCCCCGTAAGTTTTTTGGCTTGTTTAGCGGCCAAAAAAATGTTCCCATTGTTCGGCAGAAAAATAATCTTCTTTGCATTCACGGTTTTGACGGCGGTCGCCAATTCGGCAGTGGATGGATTCATAGTGGCGCCGCCTTGGATAACCAGGTCGCAGCCAAGGCTTTTCATGATCTGAGTCATACCTTCACCGGCCACAACGGTGACAATGCCGGTTTCTTTGACAGGCTCCGGCTTAGGGCTAAACACCACTTGCGGACCGGGACCGCTTCCCCCAGCTGCCATAGCGTGTGTAGCGACCAAAGAGCTCATGGCTTCTTCCGCCTGCTCGATCATATTGTCGATGCCCACTTGAGACAAAGGCCCGTATCTCAAACAATAAGTCAGCACATCACCCGGTACGTTGGTATGTATATGCACCCGCACAAGACTTGGGGAACCCACAACCAAAACCGAGTCGCCATACATCTCCAAATCTTTTCTAAGCTTATTAATGGGCAGATTGGACCCTTTTAAAAGAAACTGTGTATCGTAAGGAAATACTATATCGGCTGTACTCAAAACCTGGCCATGAGGGTGGGGACCTTCGACCGTCTGGCTTGAAGGTTCAGTTTTGAACTCATTGGGGTCATATTTTTGGGCAAACCCCGAAAGGGCGCCTTCGAGAATGTAGATTAACCCTTTTCCCCCGGCGTCCACTACCCCCGCCTGTTTCAAGACCGCCAACATTTCCGGAGTCTTGTCGAGAATATTTTTGCCCCTGTAAAGACCGGCCACCATAACATCTCTGATTCTCGCGTCAGGCGTTAAAGCCGCCTTGGCTCCGTCTCTTATTCCCCTCAGAACCGTAAGGATAGTGCCTTCGACGGGTTTCATCACTGCTTTGTACGCCGTGGAAACAGCCTCATCCAAGGCCGAAGCCATATCCTGCGCCGACACCGAGTCCTTGCCTTCAAAATACCTGGCTACCCCTCTGAAAATCTGAGACAATATGACGCCCGAATTGCCTCTCGCGCCCATTAACGCACCGTGGCTGGCCAGTTCGGAAGCTCTACCCAAGTTGGCGGAAGCTTCTTTTACGACACTATCGGCGGCAGCAGTAAGCGTAAGACACATATTTGTTCCTGTATCCCCATCGGGAACAGGAAACACGTTCAGCGCATCAACCTCTTTTTTGTGCTCCTGAAGGTGTTTTGCGGCAGAAACTATTAAATCTCGAAATAATGTACCATCTAGCATCCGTTCGGTCATATTTAGCTCCCCGAGTTTCCTTGTACCCTGATTCCTTGGACGTTTACAGTCACTTTCTTAACTTTAAGCCCCGTGGCGCTCTCCACCGTGTACCGCACCTTGTCGACTATCATCCGCGCGACCTCAGTAATCCGAACTCCATAACCTAAGATCACAGACAAGTCGATATACAGTGAATCCCCCTCGATGGACACGGACACTCCACGAGACAAATTCTCCTTACCAAGGAGTTCAGAAATACCATCTGTCATTTTGCGGCCTGCCATGCCCACAACGCCGTAGCACTCGGTGGCGGCTGCGCCCGCGACAGTGGCGATTGCTTCTTCTGATAATACTAGTTTTCCAAGGTTTGTTTCAACTTCCTTACCCGACAACGGTGGCAATTTCCACTCCTTCTTTCGCGCTCGTCATATAACATATAGACGCCCCTTGTAATTCTATGTAGACATTTGCTTTTCCTGCCCATAGTCTTATGCTAGAATGAACAGGCTTAAGCAGTAGTAAAGGGGGTCTTGTTTATGGCCAAATGTGAAATTTGCGGCAAAACTAAATCGGTGGGTTACACCGTTAGCCACTCAAACATTAAGACAAAGAGAACTTGGTCGCC
>CAZXSP010000008.1:5956-13674 GCA_964643285.1 uncultured Eubacteriales bacterium | reverse complement strand
CTGCCAGGCACCTGCGATAAGGAATATTCCTAAAGCTGCGAAAAATACCCATGACGGGATGGACATGGCCAAAATGGCGATACCGGCCACTGCCATGAGTAAAGATGTCGCTATGCGGCTTTGGCGCCCGCGGCCTTTAATTCTCAAACGAATCACCACTGGGATAGGACAAACTGTTTCACCCAGCCCAGTATATTCACGGGGCGCCTTAAGTGCTCCCCCTAAGACACGATATGGCTTCGCGCCTATCCTCGGCTTGGAAAACATAGCTGCCAGCCACCAAAATACTGGCTCCGGCCTCTCGCAACAACCGGGCGTTCTCCCCGGTTACGCCCCCATCTACTTGTATGTCAATACCGTTACCGGCTTTTTCGACCAATCCGCGAACCCGGTCTATTTTCTGAAGCATATTGTCAATAAACCCTTGCCCGCCCCAGCCGGGGTTCACTGTCATGACCAAAACAACATCCAGAACATCCATTATGTACGGCAGGAACTCGGGCGAAGTCGACGGATTCAGAGAGACTCCGGCACGGCATCCTAAAGCCCTAATTGACTGCAGGGTGCGGTGCAGATGTGGGGTAGCTTCGGCGTGAACAGTCAGGATATGCGCGTATGGCGCAAAGGCCGCAACTGCCCAATCGATACAATCCACCATTAGATGTATATCCAGGGGCAATCCCAGCGGCAATAGGCGTTTGGCCACGTTAGGGCTGTAACTAAGGTTGGGCACGAAATGGCCATCCATTATGTCCAGGTGCAGCAAATCTGCCCCTGCTTCCTTTACCGATAACACGTCTTGGCCAAGGTTCAGAGGGTCAGCTGACAAAAGCGACGGCGCGACCAGTATTTTACTCATATTTGCGTTTCTCCTTCTCAAGGCAATCGTCTAGAAGCACTAAGTAGTTGGCGTATCTCTCCGGGCTAATCTTGCCTTCTTCCAGCGCCAATTTCACCTGGCACATGGGTTCAGTTTTGTGTAAACACCGTGGGTAGTAACACGAATATGTGTAATCAGCCATTTCTCGATAAAATGTGGCAAGTTCGTGGGGTTCGCAATCGGGAAGTAAAACTTTGTTGAACCCCGGCGTGTCTGCCAAAAAGCCCGAACGTCCCAACCGGTATAAGGTTACTCCTTTGGTTGTGTGCCTGCCCCTTCCTGTTCGCCCAAGTTTTTTGACCTCGATTTCGACCCCCAGAAGTCTCGACAGAATGCGAGATTTCCCTACACCGCTGGCGCCCGCGACAATGGATACAGTGCCTTCAATGCTCTGAGACAACTCATCCAATCCCTGCCCCAAAACAGCAGATGTCACAATAACCGGATATCCGGCTGTTTCGTATATGTTTTTTAAGGATGAGATTTCATGGGCATCTTCAATATCACATTTATTGATGCATATTGCGCCCCTGATTCCTTGCATTTCTCCGTGGACCAAAAGACGATCTATGGCCAAAGTATCTGCCGGGGGACTGGTAAGGGCTGTCACTACGATCATTTGATCTACGTTTGCCACGGGCGGCCGAATCAGAAGATTCTTTCTATCGTGAACGCGCTCAATCACGTAACGGCCGTGTTTTTTATTTACCGTCACCAAATCGCCGGGGAACACTTGCGAGGTCTCTATGCGTATGCGTCCCCTTAAAACACACCGGTAATCGATACCCTCCGATGTAACGGTGCAAAAAGCCGAATGAACGGCAATGATTCTTCCTTCCAAGTTGGTTTGCACCACCCCTATCTTTCGGCCTAAGGCCTTATTGTCTGCACGGATACTTTACCGCCTATGACAGTTCTTACGACCGCGGACGAGCCCCGCCAAGCGAACTGTACCTCTTGACTTTCACCCGACCGTAAATTTTCATCGAACACCAGCCGTTCGCCCTGCTGGTCCTTTACAAACATCTGAACGTTCACTACTCTACCGGCGGGATAAGCCGACACGCCGACTTCCTTTGTGGAAATATGCACGTCGGAGCCCGGGCTCGACGCCACCGTGAGGACGACTTTGCTTCTCATGACCACTTCTTCGCCGGCTTCTGGGTTTTGGCCCAAAACCTGGCCCGGGGGATGAGCTGCATCTTCCATAAGCACAACGCTGTCTACGTCCAAAAGGCTTTCTTCGAGCACTTGCACCGCTTCATCTTGCATCAAACCTATCACTGAGGGAACTACAGTGGTTTGCGGCTCCACCCCTTTGGATATTTCTAAATCCACCACAGACTCTCTGGGCACATCCAAGCCCGGGTACGGGTTTTGGCTCACAACCAAACCTTTTGCCACGGTCTCGCTTGCAACCTCCCTTACATCCCCTAACTGCACTCCGGCATTTTGCAGATCAACCACTGCCTGGATCTGGTTTAGCCCCCTGACATCCGGCACTCTGGTGAGATTTTGTCCTTTGGATATCAGACAATATATGACCCGGCCTTTTTTTGCGTCTTCACCGCCTAAAGGACTTTGCTCTATTACCGCTCCTTGGGACAGAGTGTCATGGGGCTTTTCTCCCGCGATTTCGAAACCAAAGCCGTGGTTCTTTGCGGTATTCTGGGCTTCTATATAATTCATGCCTACCAAGTCGGGAACCGGTATCACAGGCACTGTTAACCAGTCCATAAACCGCATGTAAGCGTAACCGCCCAGGGCCAACACAATGGCAAAAAGGCCCAAGAATACTTTAGCGCCAAGAGACATCTTCTTTTTCTTGGCGCGTTGCCTCCCCAACCCCTCATCTCCCTTGCTAGGCGCCGCCAAAACCTCTTGGTCGGCTTTTCTTGGGGGCGCGGCTCTGCGGGCGCCCTGTTCCAAAGCCTTTATGGCCACTAACATGTCTTCTGCTGAGGAAAACCGCTCGGACGGGTTCTTAGCCAGTGCTTTTTGAACCAGTTGATCCACTTCAATAGGCACATAAGGGCTTTTGTCGGCGACTTTGGGAACCTTGCCCTGAACATGTTGGAGCGCCACAGCCACCGGGCTGTCACCCACAAAAGGCGGCTTGCCCGTTAGCATTTCGAACATTACTACCCCCAAAGAATACAGGTCTGAACGTGTGGATACAGTGCCGTTTTTCGCTTGTTCCGGCGACAAATAAGGAGCCGACCCGACCACCACATCTCTCGAAGTTGTGGACACACCGCCCAAAGCCCGCGCGATGCCGAAATCGGCCACTTTCACGTCGCCTTTGTGGGTTAGAAGAATGTTCTGTGGTTTTATGTCCCTGTGGATAATTCGCCTCGCGTGGGCGTGAGACAAACCTTCGCATATTCCTCGAGCAATTTCCAACGACTCGGATACGGAAAGCTTCCCTTTCGCTTTGAGCCTGTCTCTTAGGGTTTCGCCTTCCACCAGTTCCATAACTATGAAATAAAGACCGCTGTCTTCGCCGACATCGTAAATATTGACGATGTTCGGGTGCGAGAGAGATGCTACAGACTGAGCTTCCCGGCGAAAGCGGCTGATAAATTCATCATCTTCGCTCATTTCGGGTCTGAGCACTTTGAGAGCGACATTTCTGTCGAGGACAAGGTCATAAGCCTTCCAAACCACGCTCATACCCCCGCCGCCCAACCTTTCCAGTATTTTGTACCTGTTTAGCACTTTTTGGCCTGCAATATTCCCTGACGACACGATCTTCACCTCTTTTCTATTGGGGCAATAAAGGCACATCCGGCCACAAGATTACAACCGTAACGTTATCGTAACCTCCGCGGCTGTTAGCGGTATCCACCAACGTTTTGGCGGCATCATCTTGGGTCGAGCTGTTCAGTATTTCCGCCACTTCTTTGGCGCCAACCAAACTCGTGAGCCCGTCGGTACACAAAAGAACTGCGTCTCCGGGTACCAGGCGTTCAACGTAGACAGACACGGAAACCGTATCTTGGGTACCTAAAGCCCTGGTCAGGACGTTTCTATTGGGGTGATTCATTGCGTCTTCTTCGGAAATCGTCCCATTACGGATAAGCTCCCCTGTGACGGAATGATCTTCTGTAATCTGACGAATGTCTGCTCCTGAGACCACATAGGCTCTGCTATCCCCTACATGGCCAACATAAAGCTTCCCTCGGGCCCGGTCCAAAAGAGCGGCTGTCAAAGTAGTTCCCATACCAGGGTGCCCTTCCTTTTCAAAACTCGCTTTCAATACCTCCCGGTTACAGCGGGCCATAGCCCTTAACAACACGCTTTTAGGGTCATCAAGGTCTGGTTGTGACAGAATTTCTTCCGCGCACACATTGACGGCCAACGCCGAAGCGATTTCTCCCCCGTCACAGCCTCCTATTCCGTCGGCGACCATGGCGAGATAGGACTTGGAATCCTCAAGCGGTTTCACCATCCACGAATCCTCGTTGTCAGCCCGAACAAGACCTTTGGATGTGTGGGCACTCCACCTCAAAACGCTCCCCCCAATTATCTCCCGTCCCGTTTCTATCTACCTGTTAAGTTGTTGCCCCAGTTGTCCGCAAGCGCCTTCTATGCCGATACCCAGGCTCCGGCGCACAGTAACCTTAACGCCCATCTTTTCCAGGCGATCTTTGAAGGCCATGACTTTTTTGGGTTCCGGGCGTTCAAACGTGAACCCCGGGACTTCATTCCAGGGAATCAAATTGACTAAAAGATCGATGCCGGACACTAAGTCGGCCAGCTTATGGGCTTCAACCAAAGAATCGTTTAATCCTCCCAAAAGCATATACTCAACAGTAACCCTTTGACCCGTGGTTTCTGCGTAATCCTTCAGAGACGCGATTATGTCCTCTACGGGAAATCGCTTGTTATAAGGTATTATTTGGTCCCGCAGGCTGTTTGTGGCCGCATGCAAAGACAAAGCCAGGCGAACGCCTTTGGAATCCTCAGAAAACCTTTTTATCGCCTGGGGAATACCCACAGTAGACACTGTAATTTTTCTTCTGGACAACCCGTAACCGGAGGGATCTGCCAAAATTTCTATGGCCCCCAACACTTCTTCATAGTTCAGAAAAGGCTCTCCGGTTCCCATAAACACTAACCGTCCCACCCTTTGGCCTTGGTCCCGGCACATGCCTATGAATTCCTCAAGTATCTCGCCTCTTGAAAGGCTTCTTTGGAACTTAACTCCCGACGCGCAAAAACCGCACCCCACAGGGCATCCAACCTGGGTCGAAACGCAAGCGGTTAAACCATAAGAATATTTCAGTATAACCGACTCGCACAAAGGTTCGGAATTTTTCCCCCAAAGATATTTCTTGGACCACTTGTCGGGCCCCTCTTTGGCATCTATGAGCTCAAGCTGGTTTGCGGCAATATAGCCCTTTAACCTTTCCCTGAGCGAAAGGGGCAGGTTACTCATTTCTTCAAAAGACCCGGCAAACTTTTTGTACATCCAATCCCAAATCTGCCCGGCGCGATACCCGGATTCCCCAAGGTCTGTCATGATATGTTTGAGATTTCCCAAGTCCAAATCAAACAAGTTTGCTGTCGGCAAACTCATGCTGCAAACGCTCCAATCTATTTGTTGTCATCTTTTCTTATCGCTTTAGCCACAAAAAAGCCGTCTGTGCCGCAATAGTGCGGCAACAAATACCTGTATCCTTCACCAAGGAAATCGGGATTTTCAACAAAGAAAGCTTTCGGAAGGCCACAGCCCGGATCTTCCGGTACGAACATACCGTGATTGACAAGAAACTCCTGCCAAACGCGCTCGTTTTCTTCCTTGGTTATCGTACATGTGCTGTATACCAGGGCTCCTCCGGGTCTAACTCGTGACGCCGCGTTCTCAAGCAGCTTTTTTTGCCTTTCAGCCATAAGGACTATGTCCTTTGGCCGGCGGTTCCATCGGATATCAGGGTGCCTTCGTATGACACCCAAACCGGAACACGGCGCATCCAGAAGTACCTTATCGAAAAGCTCTTTCGGCCGCTCCGCCGTGGCATCCATCGCCCGAGCGGTAACGTTTGAAATTCCCAGGCGTTCTAAGCTATCTTTAACCATTTTGATTCTCTCGGAATCTATGTCTGTGGCAAGAACGGAACCGGATGGGCCTACTAAAGACGCCAAGTGGGTTGTTTTCCCACCCGGAGCAGAACAAACATCCCAAACTCTGTCGCCCGCTTTCGGACCCAAAGCCAGGCTGACTGCCATGGCGCCTTCATCCTGCACAACGAAATGGCCGCCGGCATAGCCGGGAATCTCCGTAACGCTTCCTTTGGCCACAATCTTCACCGACTGAGGAAGTTTTCCTTCTTCCGCATCGTAACCATGAGCACAAAGATTCTTCAAAAACTCCGATCGTGAAACTAGCTCGGTTTGGATCCTGAGACTTAGTTGGGGAATGTGATTACCCAAGTCTGCGAACAAAAGCCCCCCCCTAAGACCAAAGCGTTGTATAAACAGCTTTGCGAGCCAATTGGGGTACGAATAGCGGACCGACAGATAGGCGATGGGGTCTTGGTCCAAAGAAGGCATTTCAACGTGACCCAATCGCCTGGTAATCTCCCTCAGAACAGCATTACAATATGCCCTCTCGCCTTTTCTTTGAAGACACCGTACTGTGGAATCCACCGACGCATGCGGTGGAATGCCCAAAAAAACCAGTTGCAGAACCCCAAGGCGCAAGGCGTTTCTGAGCCTGGGTGTAAGGGAAGTAATGGGCCTTTTTGAAAACGGTTCAAGATACCAATCGATAAGTCTCTGCCAGCGAACGCAACCGCTCACCAGGCTCAGGCAAAAAGCCCTGTCTCTTGCGTGATGGAGCGTATCCAAAGACGTAGCCCGGGAGGGTTGTTCCTCTCGGGCCACCAATATCCCCAAGGACACGTCTCGGGCATTTGGTTCCAAACTATCGACGCCTTCCTCTCATCATCAAAAGACGCAAGAATTGGCCAATCGCGACTGCAGTTGCTGCCACGTAAGTCAAAGCGGCCGCGTTTAGCATATTACCGACGCCCACCACTTCATCAGCGGCCACATACCCTGACACCTGCAGCATATCCATACCTCTTTTGGAAGCGTTATACTCAACCGGCAGCGTGATCACTTGAAACGCCACTGCTCCCAAGAAAAACAGAAGGCCAAGATCCATGAGAAAACCCGATTGCACGAAGAACCCTATGAGGAACAAAGGCCATGCGGCACTTGTAGTCAGGTTCACAACCGGCACCAAACCGTTTCTCAGGGCAAGGGGGGCATACCCCAGCGAGTGCTGAACCGCGTGTCCCACCTCGTGAGAGGCGATGCTCATAGCGGCAATGGAAGAGTTGTTGAATACATCTCGGGAAAGCCGAAGCGTCCTGTCCCTTGGGTCGTAATGGTCGGACAGACTGCCTGGTACCTGTTCTATTCGGACGTCTCCCAGCCCCGCATTACGGAGCAAAGAAGCCGCCACCTCGTAAGCGGGCCTTCCGTTACGCGAATACACTTTGGAATAAGTTTGGTATGTGGACTTTACCCTCGATTGGGCCCACAAAGCAAAAATCATTGCCGGGATAACGAAGATTATATAACCTGAATCGAAAAACACTAATTATCCCTCCCCAACATCCTTTTCATCTTGAAACATTCGGCTGCCTCGCGCCCTTCCGGCCCAAAATGCCCGAAAAGGCATGGCTTTTTTGCCTTCCGGCTGAACTTCAACCACTTCAATGACCCCGTCACCGCAAGACACAAAACCCGAGTCACCTTCAAGCTCTAAAATAGTGCCCGGTTTTTGTGTAGTTTTTGAAGTTGTTATTCGAGTCTCTAGTATTTT
>CAZXSP010000008.1:1369-5856 GCA_964643285.1 uncultured Eubacteriales bacterium | reverse complement strand
TTTGCACGCAAATATCACCGGCATCCATGCCTTGGCTCATATATATAACTGAAACACCTGTCACAGTATCTCCTGCCATCACAGCTCTTTGAATAGGGTTGCCCCCGCGATATTTGGGTAAAAGCGACGGGTGCAGATTAAGACAAGCAAATTTGGGGGCTTCCAATATGGCTGCCGGCACTTTTTGACCGAAAGCCACGACTATTATCAAATCGGGGCATTGGCCCTTTATCGCTTCCAGTACCTCCGGCCGGTCAAGGGAAGAGCATTCCAAAACAGGAAGACCAAGCGTAAGCGCGGCTTTTTTCACGGGGGTCGGGGTAACTATTTGTTTTCGGCCCCGTGGCCTGTCGGGCTGTGTTAGGACTAACCGCACGTCCACGCCGCAGTTGACCAGCTCTTCCAGGGAAGGCACTGAAAACTCGGGGCTGCCCATAAAAACTACTTTCACAGGTGAGCCATTTGTTTCCCCTTCAATATCAGATTCTTCCTCTTTGGGGACTTCTTTCACCAAGGAAGCGCGGTCTACGAACAGAACCCCGTCCAAATGATCCAGTTCGTGTTGAAGAGCCCTTGCTAAAAACCCCTCTGCTTCCACCCAAACCTCGTGGCCGTCCCTGTCAAGCGCCCTGAGAGATACTTTCAAAGGCCGTTCAACTTCCCCAACATAACCGGGCCAGCTGAGGCACCCCTCCCAACTGGTTTCAGTATCGGCGGAACGGGCCACTATCTCGGGGTTCACCAAAAAATGCGGCCCCTCGCCCACGTCCACGACTGCCAACCGTTTGGATATGCCTATTTGCGGGGCGGCCAACCCGGCACCGGAATTGTTCCGCATGATACCCAACATTTTGTCCAAAAGGTTCCTTACGGCGTTATTAACCCTCGGTACCTTTTTCGCTTTTTGTCTTAACACAGGATCGCCGAATTTGCGTATTTCGCAGTCGGTCATAGTTCATCACCTACTCTAATTGTAACTCACGATAGATCTTGGGGCTCCACATCCACAGAAATCCGAATGCCTGACAACGGCAAAATACGGTCAAAAGCACCGCGGCACGCCTCCAAAAGGGCATCATGGCTATCCCCGCGTAAAACTACCAGCAAACGAAACCTGCCGCGTATTTTGTATTTAATCGGTTGAACAGGCCCCAATACCGAAACATGGCAACTGTTTTCGGAGCACCAGTCGGCAAATGCAGTTGCCGCTTGGTCGACCTTATCTTCATTCTTCCCGCTGAAAACGATCTTGAAAATGTGGCGAGTGGGAGGATAGCCCACTAGTCGCCTGTTTTCCATTTCGGTAAGATAAAACTCTTCGGGCTTGGTTAGGCCGGCAATAGCGTGGTGCAAGGGATTGTATGTCTGCAGCGCCAGTAACCCTTTGTCAGGTGCGTTATGGTCTTGGAAAAAATCCAGCATGCTGGCTAATAAATGAAACAGCTTTTCGGACGCAGTATAATCCGGAAGATTAAGTATGGTGTCCGACGACAAAACCCCTATGAGCCCCACAGTAGGACGGGGCCTGATGTTCAAAGCAAGCTGTGTACCCAGAAGGCAAGCAGGCTTTATTGTATCAAAACGCGACAACAGATCTTTTTCGCTTTGCCCTAAGAAGACGTCTTTGTCCAGACGGAACAGGGGTATATCAGGGAACCTGCGCGCAAATTCTTTGTGCGCTTTTTCTATCCCAAAACCCAAGAACCGCCACCTGTGACCGCCGCATTTTGGGCAACTATCCGGCGGCGTATCTCGGTAATTGCAGGTGTGGCACCAGATTACGGGTCCTTTGGAATGGTAACACAATGGAGAACCGCAACTGGGACACAAAAGGACGTTGCCGCAATCCTGACACGTGATTTGAGTCGCCTCACCCCGGCGATTCAAAAACAAAAGGGCATTTTCCCCCCGGGAAAATGTGTGTTTCAAAGCATTAGCCAAATCGCCGGAAATAGCCTCCCGGCGAGCGCCGCTTTTTTTGAGATCTATAGGTTTGATTTCGACACCGGGTACGATTTGTTGTTTCATAACGCTACTTTGGCCTGTTTCTATGCTTTTGTAGCTTTCTAAAGAAGGGTGCGAGGCCCCCAAAACCAATTTGCAGTCTTTGTGACGAGCCAAAAGATGTGCCACAGTTCGGGCATGAAAAAAAGGTGTTTCCGGGGCTTTGTAAGATTCGGACCACTCTTGGTCCACAACTACGGCGAAAAGCCGCGGAATGTCGGAAAACAGTGCAGAGCGAGTGCCCAGTATCACTGATGGCTGTTTTGTCTTTGCATCCAGCCACGCCTGTCTGCGCAATAGGCCGGTCTGGGCAGAATGTAGAACAACAATATTGTCGCCTGCCACTTCCCGCAGTAATACCGCTTTTTCGGGAATGTCCTTCATCTCAGGCACCAAAATCAAAACGCATTGTTTATTTTGGAAAGCCAACTTCACTAACTGCAAATATTTGTTCCATCGAAAACTGTCTTGTCCCCACACGAATAGTGGTTTGGGGTTTTCCGAGGGTTTGGAAGGGGCTCGGTCTTCCCCACAGGCAGTCCGCGGCCCCGAAAAGTCTGAAAATGTTTTTTCCCGGGGAACAATAGGCGGCCAAAACAAAGACATTGCGGAAGCCAAGCTTAAGCAATAATGCCCCGCCATGATTTTTGCGAAATCCAGTATCGAAGGGCTTGGCAAAAACCTTAAGTCGTACACGTAGTCGATGTCTTTGACGGTGAAGTCGGTGGGCTTCTCCGCTTTTCCGACTATGAAACCATCCTTTTTGGATGGTCCAAAAGGAATCCGCACTTTTGCCCCGTAAGGCAACTCGTATTCACCCACAAACCTGTAAGTAAATCGCCTGTCGCCTATTGCGGGAACATCAACCAAAACATCCCGGTACATTGCGGTCATTTGATGCCTAAGTCTTCTTTTCTGTCAGAACAGTTTTCAGGTTATCCAAAATGTAATGAGCTATCTGCTTTTTGTGGGAAAGGTTTAAACATTTGGTGGCGCCATCCGGATAGATGAGCGTGACCTCGTTGGTTTCCGAAGAGAAACCTCTGTCAGGAAGCCCGACTTGGTTAGCGCATATAAAATCGAGGTTCTTTGTTTTTATCTTTGAGGAAGCGTTTTCAACCAGATTTTCTGATTCCGCGGCAAAACCGACCAAAATTCTGTTGCCTTTGTCCCTACCCAAGGTGGCCAATATATCTTCTGTGGGTTCGAGTTCGAGCACGAGCTCTGCTTTGGCTTTCTTGATCTTTTCTTTGCTAACCCGTTTTGGCCTAAAATCAGAAGGCGCTGCCGCGCCAATGACAACATCCACATTGTGGTATTCCCACAAGCACGCTTCCAACATTTCCTTGGTACCGGTGACTTTTCGGACTTTAATCCCGCCGGGAGGCACAAGGTCTGTGGGGCCTGTAACCAAAATCACTTCAGCGCCCCTTTCGGCTGCCGCCTGAGCGATAGCGTAGCCCATTTTCCCGGTTGAAGGCGGCGAGATATACCGAACAGGATCCAAATACTCTCTAGTAGGGCCGGCAGTAACCAGAATTCTTAACCCTTGAAAGTCAAGTTTCTTCCCTAAGACACCCAAAACCGATTGAACAATTATTTCAGGTTCGGGAAGGCGGCCTTTTCCCATGGCCCCGGATGCCAATCTGCCCCATGCAGGTTCCTCTATAAGATAGCCGCGGTCTTTGAGTTTACGGATATTGTCCTTTGTGGCGGGATTGTCGTACATGTTGTGGTTCATGGCGGGGCAAATAACCTTGGGCGCAACACATGCCAGTATAGTGGTGGTAAGAAAATCGTCGGCTATCCCGGAGGCGATTTTACCTATGATGTTTGCCGTGGCGGGACACACCAAAAATAAATCGGCTTTTTCGGCCAAAGCAATATGTTCAACATTCCATTGTCTGGGTTCAAGGAACATGTCCACGATTACAGGCGAGCCCGAAATCGTGCGAAACGTAAGGGGCGCAACCAATTTGGTTGCGTGCTTTGTCATTATGACATGTACTTCCGCGTTGTGCTTTCTTAATCGGGATACTACCTCGACGGCTTTGTAAGCCGCGATGCCGCCTGTGACACCGACTACAACAGTTTTGCCTGTTAGCATTTGGATTCACGCCCCCCCGGCTCAATCTTGGGAGATATCCCCATTTCCTTCTTCAGCCGGCTTATCGGGCTCTTTATCGACAACCCTGTATTTCCCTTGAGAAATATCCTCTAAGGCAATAGTCACCGGCTTGCGGCCCTCCAAAAGAAGTGGTTCTCTCCTGGCCAGTATCTGCCTGGCCCTCTTGGCGACCGCCACAACCAGACTATACTTTGATCCCGGTTTACTCGGATCCCAGGATTTTTCTATCATCAGATTGCCTCCTTTGACGGGGCATTGCCGATTAAATACGGCGGGCTCTCTCCCCAGCTACTATTGCTTGAAGTCTATGTCTTGCTCTGTCAAGATCAGAGTTGATAATAACATAATCGTACGA
>CAZXSP010000008.1:0-1269 GCA_964643285.1 uncultured Eubacteriales bacterium | reverse complement strand
CCGTAAAAGTTCCCATAGACTTCGGCCCACTCGCCAAGTCTGCCGGCATCGCGCTCTGAAACAAACTTGTCCTTTGTGACAAAGAAATAATCCTCCCCATCTACCTCCCCTACCCTGGGGGTTCTAGTAGTTAGAGAGGGGCAAAAACATATATTAGGGTCTCCTGCCAAAGCGAGTCGGCGTAAAGACCCTTTTCCGCACCCCGAAGGCGCGGTTATGACGAAAAGAATTCCTTTTTTCATGGTATTCCTATTCTATTTGTCTCTGAGCCTCGAGACAACCGTTTCCGGGTTTACTGCGCTCAAAACAATGTGGCCCGAATCTGCGATGATCACGGTTCTGGTGCGGCGGCCGTGTGTGGCGTCTATAAGCATTCCGCGATCCCTTGCCTCAGCTACAACCCTTCTTACAGGAGCGCTCTCGGGGGATACCATGGCGACCATTCTTCCGGCTGACATGATGTTCCCGAAGCCAATGTTAACCATTTCAAGACCCAAAGTGTCATGGCCCCCCGAAAACCGCCGTTTATTTCTCCATGAAACGTGCTAAAAGAGCTTCTTTCTGCCTCTTTCCCAAACCTTGGATGCGCCGGGATTCGTCAATCCCCACTTCTTCCATGATTCTGTCGGCTTTTACTTTTCCCACCCTAGGAAGCGATTTCAGAAGATAGGACACCTTCATCCGCGTGATGACGGGATCATCTAGCTGGACTATGTCGGCGAGCTTAACCTCTCCCTTTTTGAGCTTCAATCGCAACTCGGCCCTAGCGCGGCGCATAATCTGGGCTTTTTCCAACGCTTTTCTTTTTTCTTCCGGAGTAAGGCTTGGAAGTGCCACACTTTCCCCTCCCAAATAGTTGATATCACCAGTTCCAGGGCATATTCGCCCTAATTGGCAGAATTCCTCTATTTGTGCCCGGCGCCGGTACCAAATAACACGAAAACCCGCGCCGTTTCTAGCCTTTGTTGTGAACTAGCTTGCCCCGAGCCGCAGTTTGTAATTCCAGATGGGTTGCGTGGGACCAAGCTAGCGGCGCCACAGAGACTGGGACAAAAGACACACAATCGACTTGTTCCGGCATGATACCGCTAAACAGGCTGCGGGCGTCAAACCACGCCAAGGCTTTTGAAATCACATCCGTATCCAAAAACCCGAGCTCAAGACCGCTCATTAGATACCAAGCAGTAGAAATGAGCCAAGGATTGCCGGGCGCGTCTTGGGCGTTTTCCGGGCGGCAATACCAATCGCCTTGATAACGGGCGATTCCGC
>CAZXSP010000007.1:0-25768 GCA_964643285.1 uncultured Eubacteriales bacterium | reverse complement strand
TCGGCGCGCAATATCTGTTCATTATGGCATTTTCCCAAATTCCCCAGCAGATAGTAGGTTCCTGGGGCGGAGGATTGAGAGGCGCCGGAGATACTGTAACGCCCATGGTGGCGGCTTTGGTAGGTATTTTGGGGTGCCGCATCCCCCTGTCTTTCGTGCTTAGCAAGACGTTTGGGCTGATGGGCGTTTGGTGGGCCATAAACATCGACCAGTTTGTGCGCTTTATAATAACCGCTTTTAGGTACTTGCCGGGCAAATGGAAAACCAGGGCCATGCTCGGGCAAGGGGAGCAAAGCGTCGATTTGGGATAAGAAAGCATGCAGTAAGGTGTGCCTAGTACTGTCAGGCTTTTGTAACAGGTATTTTGGCTGCCAGGGCACGGCCCACGGCTACCCGGATTCCGTCGACACCAACAACCAACGGTCCCCGAAAAGGGTGCTTGGCAAGTACATGGATGAAGGCGCCCGGTACAATCCCCAAATCCCAAAGCCGGTTTCTGGCGCCGGACCCGGTAAAATGCCCCAGAACCAACCGTTGTCCTTGGCGTGCGTCGGCTAAAGTCAAATGCCATGTCCCCTTTTTCTAAAACCCGGGCAAAACAAAATTCAAGAGAACTCCTATACCAAGTGACAGGAAAATTGCCATCGAGAATATCTTGGCTAAGCTCCCAAAGCCAAGTTCTTTTCCAATAAGAATCGACACAGGCAAACACGGCATGGATATTGACACCATTGCCCCTGCGATAGTGGCTTCCCTGGCGCCCAAAGGCAGGCTCATGAGCACCATGGGGCCCATATATCTCTGCACGACCGATACAGCGACGGCCATGAGCGCTTCACCGCGAATCCCCAACCAAGCTAAACTGAAAGAACTGAGACCGGACAGCCCGGACATAAGACCAAGGTCGAGCATGGTCTGGACCGCAATACTTGTTATTACAAGCAAAGGCAGTACGTGACTGAAAAAGCCGTGTAAACGCATGAAAGTCTTGGAAAGAATGTTGGATAAAACGGGTAATCGCAAAGGCGGTATTTCCAGAAGCAAATCGCGTCTGCGGCCTTTCGACGACTGCCCCAACACCAAGCCCAAGATGACAAACACTGCTGCCATGGATGCGTATATAACGGACAGCTTGGCGCCGAACGTAACCCCAACCCCCGTGATAAGGCCTAAACTGGCGGCGCATGGGACAGTAATAGCCAAAAGCGCGGATACGATAAAACGCTGATTGCGCCCGGGCAAAATCCTTGTGCCCAGTATGGCGGGGGCCTTACATCCAAACCCCAGCAGAAGAGGAATGGCAGATTGTCCCATTAGCCCGAAAAAGGACATCGTTTTATCCATTGCAACTGCGATTCGAGGTAGAATTCCGCTGTCCTCCAATATAGACATGGCGATGTAAATGGCCAGCATGGCAGGCATGACCACCGAAAATGGCAGCAAGATCCCATCTGGGACAGAAAGTAACAGCGCTTTTATAAGGCCCGATTGCCCTGCCGCCAGATTTTCAAACCACATAGCAAGTGGTGCTGTGGCTACAGTAAGCCAATATTCTACAAAACCCATGAATTTGACGACAGCCGAAAAAGTGATCCACAAAACGACACCCAGTAAAGGAAGCCCTGTTAGCGGCGTGTCTAATGAGTTCTCAAATCTCGCGCGCAGCCTGTGGGTTTTTGGGCGACGTGCCCTTTTCTGGACGCCTGCCGCCAAAAGTCGGGCGCTTTGGATGCGCTCCGGGTAGGGCGGAGGATCGGTAACCCGCGGGGGAGGAAGAGGCATATTTTGTGATTGGGCTCCGATAATGCGGGCCCTCAACTGCATAATGCCTTCACCCTTTGTGGCAATCATGGGTATAACAGGAACACGCAACTTTTTTTCCAGCAGGCGGGCGTTCACTCCAATTCCCGCCTCTTCCGCCATATCCATTTGATTTAGCGCCAAAATCATGGGGATTTCTAAATCCATAAGTTGCAAAGTCAGAGAAAGGCTTCGCGCCAGGGTTTGAGCGTTGACCACATTTACGATCAAGTCAATATGGTTTTCCGCGAGAACCCGCTGAGTTACTCGTTGCTCCGCCGTGCCCGAATCCAAACTGTAGGCGCCCGGAGTGTCCACTACGCGGATGTCACCTGCGAGCCCCGGCATGGAACCTTGAGTGATCTCTACTGTAGTCCCCTGATAATTGGAAACCATGGCGCCCGCTTTGGTCAGTAGGTTCATTATCACGCTTTTTCCGACGTTTGGTTGCCCCACCAAAGCGACAGTAAAAACCCCGGAACGTTTGAAATCTGACATGGTTTGACGTCCCCCTCGAAACGGTGTGTTAGGATGCCCTAACAACTCCATCTATTGTATGTACGAACTCCGGTAAAAACGAGCAAAGACTGTCTGTCATATACGCTCGTCCATATCAATATGTTATGGCAACGGGGGGTAGGATTAGGTTGCTGACTTTGGGTGTTTTGGACAGGGACATTCTATCCCTGTTCTCGCGGCGAATAAGAGAGCTCACGAATTCCCACTTCAGCGATAACCCTGCCCAACTCCGTACAGTTAGGGAAATTCGCCTGCGCAAGGGTCTTCCGGTGTGTGTTGTATATTCCGGCGGGGATGCGCTTCTTTTGGGACAAGGTTTCTCGGTCTCGGATGACGATATTGACAATACGTTGGCGCTTGTGACCGATTCCTCCTATTACGCCCTTGAAAACGAATTTGCTAACGGATATATAACCATTCCCGGCGGCCACAGGGTTGGACTGGCGGGACAGGTGGTTACATGGGCGGATGGGTCTACCCGGCTGAGAGAAATCAGCGGGTTCAATTTTAGGATCGCGCGTGAAGTCAAAGGGATAGCCGAGGCTTTGGTTCCTAAGTTACTAAAAGGGGGAATCCTCGCTTCTACACTTATAGTGTCGCCGCCGGGTTCGGGTAAAACCACACTCTTAAGAGATCTTTGCCGCGTATCAAGCGTGGGTTTACCGGGTTTTGGGCTCAGGCCGTCGCAAGTCGGCATAGTCGACGAGCGCTCGGAAATCGCCGCGTGTTTTCGCGGAGTTCCCCAGCACGACGTTGGGCCCAGAACTGATGTTTTGGACCGATGCCCCAAGGCCAAAGGAATGATGATGCTACTTAGGTCTATGGGCCCGGAACTTGTGGCTACAGACGAGATTGGCAGCGACCAAGACGCCCAATCCATGGCAGTAGCTCTGGCAAGCGGCGTGGTCGTTCTTGCAACTTGTCACGGCGATGACCTCGATCATGTAAAAAAGCGCCCTTACGCTTCTTGGATGTTGGAGAAACGCTATTTTGAGAAAGCAATAGTCCTCTCGGGCCGGTTGGGCCCGGGTACTTTGGAATACATAGGGGATGTCAAATGATGGCGGGAGCATCGAGCGGCATAATGAAGCTTTCAGGATCATTCATAGTCGTGGCGGCCGCGGCGCTTTTCGGCTATACCCTTGCAAACGGACTCGACCAGCAAATCGCAGAGATGAACCGATTCGAGTCGCTGCTTATCTCTTTAAGAGCGGAAATTTCGTACGCTCTTTTGTCTTTGCCCAAAGCGCTCAAAAAGTGCGGGGAAAAAATCGGCGGTGAGGCAGGTGGTGTGTTTTACAGAATTGGCGCCGACATGGGGAAAGAGAGCCGAATGCCGCCTAATGAGGCGTTATCGAAAGCCCTGGGCGATCCCAAGTGCAAAGTGCTTCCCTATCAGGCTTCGCTTCTGAAGGATCTGTTTGGAAATCTGGGAACAACAGGCCACCGGGAGCAAATGGTGTACATCGAGTCTGTGCTTGAAAACGCCAAATCAGTAAGGCTGTCTTTGGAAAACGACTGTCGGAATAAGGCCAAGATCTGCCGCTATTTCGGCGTGTTGGGCGGCTTATGCTTAGTAATTGTGTTGTTTTGATCGCGAAACCTGAAAAGTCTGGAGGGTAATCCATGGTCAGCGTCGACCTTATCTTCAAAATCGCGGGAATCGCCATAATTGTGTCGGTCCTTCATTCGGTCATAAAACAGTCCGGAAAAGAAGAATATGCATGGATGGTGACGCTTACAGGTGTGCTTGTGGTGCTGACCCTGGTTGTTAAGCTTATCGCCGATTTTTTTCAGACAGTAAAGGCTACCTTCCAGCTTCCGTGAGGTGCCCTTAGGTGGAAATAATCCAAATCGCGGGCCTCGGCATAGTGGCAAGCCTCATACTTCTTTTGCTCCGCAAAGAAAGACCGGAACTGACAATAGGTTTGGCGTTGGTGTCGGGAATCGTGTTGTTCTTCCTTATATGGCCGTGGGTAACACAAGTTGTCACGGTTTTTGGAGGTATAGCCGCTGAATCCGGCTTGGGGGCTTTGTACTTTGGAATTGTGCTTAAAGTTTTGGGCATTTCATATATCGCGGATTTTGCCTCGGCCCTTTGCAGAGACGCGGGAGAGGATCTTATGGCAACCAGGGTTGAGATGGCGGGAAGAGTACTCATTTTGGTGTCAGGGCTTCCAATCGTAAAAGAGGTTTTGGGCTTGATCAGAAAGCTTCTGGGCTGAGTTTTTGGTCAGCGAGGGATTAAGGCTATGGGGGAGTTATCCATGGGTTGGCGGCGGGCGGGCCGGTATTTGCTCTTGGGGGTTATAGTCACCGCGATAGTTTTTGTGTGGCCCGTGTTATGGTTTGAGCCGGGTACAATAGCTCACGCCGCGCCGAACCCTGTTTCGAGTGCCGATTGGGACTCTCAACTCAGGAATTTGGACGAATATGGTGTTACCCAACCCATAGACGAAGTATTCGGCGATTTGGTTTTGGACACAGGATTGTCTTGGCGCGGAATCGTTAAGGATGTCATGACAGGAAAAGGCATCGATTTTCAAGGTATATTGAAAGCGCTTGCCTCAGGAGGCGTAAAGGCGCTTTTGGTTTCGGGGCCTCTTTTCGGAAAGATAATGTTGATTGGAGTCGCAGTCGCATGCTTGGACATATTGTCCAAAACCATATCCCCCGCGGGTTCTAACAATGTTGCCATATGGGCTTGCCACATTTCCTTGGTTCTGCTCGCCGTCTTATCTTTTAACGATGTGCTTCAGATCGCGAAAAACGCCACAGAGGCTTTGAGGACCGCCTTTTTTTCCATAGTCCCTGTGCTCACCACTCTTTCTGTGGTATCGGCCGCCCCGGTCACGGCCTCAATTCTTCACCCGTTGGTGTTCGGGATGGGGACTATAGTGAGCGTTTTTGTGCTTGAAGTGGCGTTTCCTCTTATATACACATCCGTGGTGCTAGATCTCGCGGGTAATCTGGGCGGCGCTGAAAGGGCTACCGGAGTTTCAGGCATGCTGCGCCAGCTGGCATTTTTGGGGATAGGTACCTTCATGGCTTGTTTTGTGGGAGTAGTCATGGGCCAAAAAGCGGCCGCAGGCCTTGCCGATGGCATGGCGTACAGAACCGCAAAGTACGTTAGCTCAACCTTCATACCTGTTGCCGGGAAAGCCATAAGCGACACCATGGACATGTTCTTTGTTTCTACATATGGTTTGCGTTCCGCGCTTGGGCTCGCGGGCTGCATATTGGTGTTTGCGGTGGTATTCACCCCTGTTTTGCAGGTGCTGGGTTCTTTGCTCGTGTGGAAATTGGCGGCTGCCATACTGGGGCCCGTGACGGGCGAACAAGTGTCAAAATCTTTGAAATCCATGGCTCAGGGTATAGCTGCCCTTTCTATGTCTCTCCTGGTTACATGTTTTGTGTTCGTTATTTGTCTTTCCCTTGTGGCGCAGGCCACAAAACCTTTTTAGGAGGAAACAGCTTTGGCGGCCATAAAAGTCTGGGCGCGATCCATTTTTGTACTTTCCGTGCTCACGTCCACGGCGCTAATCCTTGTTCCCAAATCCATGCAAAAACAGGCAAGGTTTGTAACAGAAATGTTGATTTTATTGTGTATTGTAGCGCCCTTGGCCGGGCTAATGAGAAATGTCGGCTTACACACGGACGTGACAGGTTATCAATGGGATGAAATCAACCAACCGGCTGTTTTGGAGACCTTTTTGGCGTCTGAGACAGAAAAGCGTGTGCTACAAATAAGCGCCGATGCCGGAATAGCGGTTTCTGGTGTTGAAGCTCAAGCGTCAAAAGGCGGGTTTACTCTGGACCATGTGAAGATTTGGGCAGAGGACGAGGTGTCCGAAAGCTCAGAAGAATCGTTAGTGGCGACACTTTCAGCGTTTCTGGGTGTTCCCCAAGACAAAATAACCATCATTCAGCCCAAATGAAAATGTGAAAGCAGGTGGCGCTATGGAAGCCAAAATTATGAAACCCCAATACTTGCGTCTGGCCTTACTAGGGGTGCTGGGAGTGGCTTTAATCATACTGGGCGGCGTGGTGCACAAATCGTCGGGTTCCAAGGAGGTTAGTAACCCGGAGGCCGCTTCTCTCGCCCGGTACGAAAGCGCCATGGCCCGGGAAATAGAACGGGTTGTTGGCAGCATTAAGGGTGTGGGTAAGGTAAGCGCATCCGTAGTTTTAACATCAGGCCCCGAGAGTGTGTTCGCGCTGAACACACAAGTAAATCAAAGCGCGCAATCTGAGACAAACGGTTTGGGGGAGATTCGACAGAGTACCAGCAGCAACACAACAGCCCAACCTGTCATTGCCAGGCTTTCAGGAGGCGATGAACCCTTGATCGAGAAAATCGGGAAACCGCAGGTAGGCGGGTGTCTCGTGGTGGCGCAAGGGGCTTACATTTCCCAAGTGAAGCTTGAAATTTATCGGGCAGTGGAAACACTGTTGGATATTCCTTTGTACAAAATCCAAGTCCTGCCCATGGAAAGGGGAAAGTGAAATGAGGTTAGATTTTCTTGGGGCGAAAAAACCCCAAGTTATCCCTTGGGGTAAAAGGCCGAAAACACCTCAATCGGAACCGGATCTCCATGACGAGCAAGCGCTTGAGAACCAAAAGCCCCCTTTGTCCATCTGGAAGATCGCGGCATTTTTTCTCGTCGTGGCGGGGTTGGTTTTCTACGCGAAAAGGCATTGGCCTACCATAGCGCCGGTTATGTTGGTGGGGGATGGAGCGGAAGCGGGATACAATTTGAGCCAGTCCGAGGATTATTTTATAGAATTTCGTCTCGACAGAGAAAAAACCGAAACTGAGCAAATTGACATGCTGAGGAAAGTAATAGATGACCCAAAAGCTTCAAAGGAAACCAGAGATGCCGCCTACACTCAGTACTTGTCCGTTGCGGATATCATGGGTAAACAGGCAAAGATAGAAGGGGTCTTAAAAGCCAAAGGATTGGATTCCTTGGTTTTCCTGTCACCGGATTCTTGCACAGTCGTGGTAAAGGCCAAGGAACTCGAGCAAAAAGAAGTAACCCAAATTGGGGATACTGTTAAGAAAATAGGAAAAACAAAACTAGAAAACATAACCATAATACCCGTTGGGAACTAGGCCCGACATTGCAGGTCAATTGCAACGCTTTGTATAATAAAGATGCAAAGCTTTATGGTTTCACCTGGGAGGTGTGATGGTGTCTGACAACACACCTGACGAAGTAAAAAGCTTAGGCCAAGACATATCCGAAGTAAATATATCCGATGAAGTAATAGCTGCGATCGCCAGCACCGCGGCGATACAAGTTCAGGGCGTGTCGGCTATGAGCGGAAATATTGTGGGCAGCATTGGCGGCGCTATCTTGGGCAGGAAGAACATTGCCAAGGGTGTCCGCGTGTTTTCCGGCGAAAAAGATGTGGTTTTGGATTTGTATCTTAGCGTTAAGTATGGCGCGAGAATACCGGAAGTCGCGTATAAGGTTCAAGAGAGTGTCAAGCGTTCTGTGGAAGGCATGACGGAACTCAAGGTTTCACAAGTGAACATACACATTCAAGGCGTCATGTTTCAAGAACCGGGAAGATCAGAAAACCATGAGTAAGCCGGTGGGGTGATTGTGTGGGCATTGTAGATAGGGTCGTTTTAAGTTTGTATTCTTTGGCTCTTACGTTTGTATCATTTTTGTTTTTGCTAGCCTCTTTTGGGTGGCAGGTTCCCAGAAACCTTATTGAAGGCGCTATTAGTTCGGCTTCGGGTAGGACAACCGTGGGTATCCTGTCAGCTTTTCTGTTTCTTACGGGTATTCGTTTTATTTATTACGGGTTCAGAAAAGCCCCTGCACAGGCTGTAATCCATGATACAGGCGCCGGCGAGGTTCGAATTTCGCTTATGGCTGTAAAAAGCTTGGTTACAAGGGTTGCTGCCAGAATCGCCGGTGTTCGGGAGGTCAGGGCAAAAGTGTGGCTAAGCCCTCAATCCACAGCTATTCTGGTGTCGCTTGACTTGAAGGTGGCTGTGGACGCCAACCTCCCCGAACTGGCAGACAAAGTGCAAAAAGCGGTATCTTCCTACGTCCGCGATATAGTAGGGGTCAACGTTGAATCGGTCAAAGTGTCGGTTTCGGACATATCGTTGGAAGGCCGTCGGTAGGGGGTTACTTTTGGTGGAAGACAGATTTCTGGATTCTTTCAAGAATTTCATAAAGGGAAACCCCGGCAAAGTGTTGGGAACTATAGTGGGTCTTTCTGTGGGTGTATCCTTTGTGTGGCTTGGATTTTGGCGAACGCTTATACTGGGTCTTGCGACTTATGTAGGGCATACTATAGGGACATGGACAGATAACGAAGGGAAGGGATTAAAGGAATTCCTGGAAGAGAAATTTCCGGGAAGGCCTGATTTTCACTAGGTATGAAAACAAACACAGGTGCATCGTGGCGCACAAAAAGGCATGAATCGAGGATTTTAGCGCTGTCGGCGCTTTTTTGTTGGGAAGTGGGGAAGGTTTCCCCGAAAGAAGCGTTCAATCAGGTCGCTGCAGATTTTTTCGAAGTGGCGCTGGATCCTAGAAAACCGGATCAACACCATTATTCGGCGAAGTTGTTTTTGGCCGCGGTAAATAACGCGGCAGAAATAGATAAGAGCATTTCAGCCGCGTCTCAAGGTTGGCCTGTCACGCGCATGCCCAAAGTTGACCTTTCAATCCTTAGGCTTGCTTTGGCGGAGGCAAATTTTGTGAAGGAGACGCCGGTAGAAGTTGTAATTGACGAAGCGTTGGAGCTTTCCAAAGAGTTCAGTACCTATGCTTCACCCAGGTTTGTCAACGGTGTTCTGATGGGGGTTTTCCGCCAGTTAGGGACTGTAACGGAATCTAAAGGCCAAGCTTCGGGCCCAACCCCAAATAAGCGAGAAACAGGGGGATAGTCTTATGAACGAGATTTTGACCAAGAAAGTCTTGACACCGGTTACAAAGCTTATGGTGGTCAAAACTCCGTATGTTGCGGCAAAAGCCATGCCCGGGCAGTTTGTTATATTGCGAGTAAGGGAGAATGGCGAAAGAATCCCGCTTACCATAGCCGATTACAATCGAGACGCCGGCACTATTACTTTGGTGTTTCAGGAAGTGGGGCTCACGACCCGGCTTTTGGGTGAGCTGGAGGTGGGCGACACTATCCTTAATTTGGTTGGCCCTCTTGGCGTGCCTGCCGAGCTTCTTGAGGACGGCACAGTTGTGGCGGTTGCGGGCGGCGTCGGTGTAGCCCCTATTTATCCCAAATGCAAGGAGCTGCACAAAAGAGGGGTAAAAGTAATAAGCATTATAGGCGCCCGCTCCAAAGATTTGATTATCCTTGAAGACGAAATGAAGGCGGTTTCCCATGAGGTGCATATTTGTACCGATGACGGCAGCCGAGGTTTTAAAGGGTTCGTTTCGGACAAGCTTTTGGAACTAATAAAGAACGGTTTGCGTACTGACGAAGTGGTTGCCATCGGCCCAATGCCAATGATGCGCGCCGCTTGCGAGGTAACGCGGCCTTACGGCCTTAAAACTTGGGTTTCTATGAACCCCATCATGGTTGACGGTACCGGTATGTGCGGAGCTTGCAGAGTCACGGTGGGCGGCGAAACGAAATTCAGCTGCGTGGACGGACCTATGTTCGACGGGCACTTGGTAGATTGGGAAGAGGCTTGGAGAAGGGCCAATATGTACCGCGATGAAGAGAATATGGCTGTCGAACTCCACCCGTGCAGCGGAGGTGACAAATAAATTGGCTCTTAAAAAAAGAGTATCTATGTCCATGCAAGATCCTATCGAAAGGGCGAGAAATTTCGAGCCGGTTGCATTGGGGTACACCGAAGAAGAAGCCATTGAAGAGGCGTCAAGGTGCCTTCAGTGCAAAATTCCTTTGTGTGTGCAAGGTTGCCCTGTAGCGGTTGACATCCCCCAGTTTTTACGCCTAATTACCGAGAAGAAATTTCAAGAAGCCATTGATATTATCAAAAAAACGAATAACCTGCCCGCGGTGTGCGGAAGGGTGTGTCCCCAGGAAATTCAATGTGAGTTTAAGTGTGTTCTGTCTAGGACCGGTCAGCCCATCGCTATCGGGCGCCTCGAAAGGTTTGCGGCCGACTGGGAGGCGAGCCACAGCTCCGGTGTAGCTCAAAAAACCGGCGAACAGCTCTTTGGCGATGCCCCGGCAGACGGGAAAAAGGTGGCAGTTGTGGGGGCCGGGCCGGCGGGGCTTACCTGTGCGGGTGATCTAGCCAAGTTGGGGTACAGAGTAACCGTATTCGAATCGCTTCACGCCGCCGGGGGAGTGCTTATTTACGGCATACCGGAATTCCGCTTGCCCAAAGAGGTGGTAAAGCGCGAGGTAGACTACGTAAAAGGTTTGGGCGTCAACATCGTCACCGATGTGGTCATCGGCAGAACCCTCACCATAGAAGAACTGTTCGACGACGGTTTTGAAGCTGTCTTCGTGGGCTCAGGCGCGGGGCTGCCAATGTTCATGCGCATTCCGGGAGAAAACCTGAACGGCGTTTACTCCGCCAACGAATGGCTTACCAGGATAAACCTGATGAAAGCCGCCGAGTTTCCCGTATTTGACACACCCATTAAACGCGGTAAAAAAGTTGCGGTTGTGGGGGCGGGAAACGTAGCCATGGACGCGGTTCGTTGCGCGTTGCGTCTGGGCGCCGAGAAGGCCATGATCGTTTATCGAAGGGGCCGCCAAGAGATGCCCGCAAGAGCGGAAGAAATAGAAAATGCCCAAGAGGAAGGCGTTGAACTGCACCTTCTCACGAACCCGGTTATGGTTTTAGGAGACGAAAAAGGCTGGGTTACCGGTCTTGAATGTATAAAGATGGAATTGGGAGAACCAGATAAATCCGGCAGAAGACGGCCTGTGCCTATCGCCGGGTCAGAGTTTGTCATGGACGCGGACATCGTGATTATGGCTTTAGGAACAAACCCTAATCCCATATTGACTCAAACCACATCCGGGCTTGAGGCGGAATCTTGGGGAGGCCTCATCGCCAAGGAAGGAAGCGGCCGAACAACCCGCCCGAGGGTGTGGGCCGGGGGAGACGCTGTAACAGGCTCGGCCACGGTCATTCTGGCCATGGGCGCGGGGCGGGAAGCTGCCAAAGACATACACGGATACCTCACCGGCGAAAAAACCCATTGGTAGGCTGTTTCTGGCAAAAGGGGTGATTGCGTGTGTTGCCTGTTCAGGATGTTATTACTGTAAGCCAACTGAATGCTTACGTTAAAGATGTGTTGTGGAAAGACGCTTTTCTCAGGCAAGTGGTAGTGCGGGGCGAAATCGCCAATCTCAGGAATTATTCCGGGCACCTTTATTTCACTCTTAAAGATGAAAAAGCAAGCGTTAGGGCGGTTATGTGGCGAAACGATGCTACCCGCCTCGCTTTCGTACCCAAAGACGGCGAGCAAGTGGTGATAGCCGGCGGTGTATCCGTTTTCGAAAGGGACGGCATTTACCAGGTATATGTTTCTTACATGGAGCCCACGGGTTTGGGCAGTTTGCACGCTGCTCTCGAGAAGCTAAAAATAAAGCTGGAAAAAGAAGGCTTGTTTTCTTCGGAAAGAAAACGGCCAATTTCCGCATTCCCCAGGAAGATAGGGTTGGTAACTTCTGTGCGAGGGGCGGCCATAAAAGACATCGTAACCTGCGGGAAAAGAAGGTTTCCGGGGGTCATGTTCGTGGCCGTGGACGCAAAAGTTCAGGGAGCGGGGGCTCCTCAAGAGATCGCCGCGGGTATAGCGGCTTTAAACCGTTTACCGCAAGTAGACGTGATTATCGTGGGCCGAGGCGGAGGGTCACAAGAAGACCTTTTTGTTTTTAACGACGAAATAGTCGCCAGGGCCATTTACAACTCGCGGATTCCTATAGTTTCCGCGGTGGGCCACGAAAGGGACGTGACTGTGGCCGATTTGGTAGCGGATGCTCGGGCGGCGACTCCGACGCACGCAGCCGAACTGGTAGTTCCCGACGCGCTTTCCCTTAAGACCGGAATACGCAATCTCAAAGAAAGCCTCAGAACCCAGGTCAACGGGCTTCTGAGCGGCCACAGGCAAACCTTAAGGCTTCTTCAAGCACGCCCGGCCCTGGAAAGGCCCGACTGGTTTTTGGTGTCTTCCAGGGAAAGGTTGGTACGGCTCCGAGAGAATCTGGAGTCTTTTACGAAATCCAAGCTTGAGCGCGACAAAAATGCTTTCGGTGCAGTCGTATCAAATTTGGACGCGCTTTCCCCATTGCGAATATTATCCAGAGGTTACAGTTTTGCGCAAAAGCTTCCCGAGGAGAGTATCGTGCGGGAGTACAGCCAAGCGCCGCCACAGTCGCAGGTCAAGTTAACTCTGTACAAAGGCTCTCTAACTTGTTTAGTGCTAAAATCGGAAGATACCGTTTAAAGGGGAGGATAAGATGGCGAGCCTCGGGGACGAAAAGGCGACTCAAAACGATTCATCGTCCGTTTCGGATAGGGAAGATGCTGATTTTGCCGCCGTTATGAAAAGACTAGAGGATATCGTCAAATCTTTGGAGGGCGGTACTTTGTCCTTGGAAGATTCGCTCAAAGGTTTCGAAGAAGGGGTTAGACTGGCAAGGCATTTGGAGTCTATTTTGGATAGGGCCGAGAAGAAAGTAGAAGAAATCCTAAATCCAAAAGACCAGTAGTAATAAGCACGAAGTTTCGGCTCGGGGGAATGTTGAGTGTGTTTCACTGATGATCTTGAGCGGTATCGTGTATTGCTGAATGAAGCGTTGTTTCACGTTGCCGCGCGTTATCCCACAAGCGTGGAGTCTTTAAAAGATGCTATGGTTTACGCTCTTGACGGCGGGAAAAGGCTCAGGGGCGCAACCGTTTTAGGGGTTTGCCAAAGCTTGGGCGGCGACATTCAGGCGGGCCTTGGTCCCGCTTTGGCCACGGAGATGATTCACGCCTATTCTTTGGTTCACGATGATCTGCCGTGCATGGATAACGACGCGATGAGGCGGGGTAAACCCAGTTGCCATGCTAAGTTTGGGGAAGCAGTGGCACTTTTGGCGGGAGACGCTCTGCTTACGGCGGCTTTTGAGATCATGGCCACCTACGGCGCCACGCCCTTAAACAAAAGGGCTCCCTATGTAAAAACTTTGGCGCAAGCCGCGGGCCCCGGAGGGATGGTGGCGGGTCAAACCATGGATTTGGCGCTTGAGGGCAAAAGCCTGGGCTGCGACGCAGTTGTGCTCATGTACAGGCTCAAGACGGGGGCGCTTTTCGGCGCGGCGGCCAGGTTGGGCGCATTAGCAGCCGATGGGCCCAAAGAAGTTTTGAAAGCGGCCGAAGATTGGGGAAAGGCTTTTGGGCTGGCTTTCCAGATACTTGATGATATTGAAGACGTAAAACAGGGCGGAAAAGAGCTAAATAAAGATACCCTGGTAAAGGAATCATCGTTGGAACAGGCCGCGGTTTTCGCGAGGCATGCGTTAGAGGAGAGTATTCTGTCTCTTGAGCCTTTTCACGGAAAGGATAAGTTCGTCCGCGGATTGTCTTTGGAATACCTTTCAAAAATCCCAGCCCTTTGAGAATAGGATGAAGCTACACTAACGTTCGCCGGGAATCACGATGATTGGCGGAAGTGAATTTTTGGGGGCGACAGGTAAGGAATGGGCGTTACGATTTGCAATATAGAATCTCCCGAAGACATAAGAAGGCTTTCGCCGGGGGAAATGAAAGAATTAGCGCAACAAATAAGAGCGAAAATTGTTGAAACCGTTTCAAAAAACGGCGGGCACCTCGCGTCTTCTTTGGGAGCCGTAGAGCTCACGTTGGCATTGCATACGTCTTTTAAAACTCCCGAGGACAAACTGGTGTGGGATGTGGGCCATCAAGCTTACGCTCACAAGCTTATTACAGGGCGGTGTAAACAGTTTTGTACGCTGAGAAAAATGGGCGGGCTCTCGGGGTATCTGAAAAAACAAGAAAGCGTTTACGACGTGTACGATACAGGCCATGCCGCCGGTTCCATTTCATACGCTTTGGGTTTAGCTAAAGCCAGGGACCTGTCCGGCGATGATTATAATGTTGTGGCGGTTATAGGAGACGGGGCCCTTACCTCAGGGATAGCTTACGAAGCGTTGAACAACGCCGGGGAACTTCACACAAAAATCGTGGTCGTCTTAAACGATAATTCCATGTCCATTTCCGAAAGCGTTGGGGGTATCAGCTATTACCTGACGGCTCTAAGGCTGGCCCCGCTTTACAGGAGCACCAAGAAAAAGTTTCAGCACGTGCTCGATAGCATGCCGAATATAGGGGCAAGGACTTCTTCTATCCTTAAAAGGTTCAAAAGTGGCGTTAAACATTTCCTGCTCCCCGAATCGTGGTTCGAATCGCTGGGATTTCGGTATTACGGGCCCATCGACGGTCATGATATTGGTGGTCTTCAAAAGGTATTTGACGAGGCCAAAAATTTAAAAGAACCCGTGCTTGTTCACGTGGTGACAAAAAAAGGCAAAGGATATGCGCCGGCCGAAGCCGAACCTGAAAAGTTCCACGGCCCGGGGCCATTTCATCCTGAAACAGGGCAAATCTATGAAAAAGAAGGTCCGCCCTCCTGGAACAAAGTGTTTGGAGATATTATGTGTCACGCCGCAAAAACCGACAAAAACCTAATCGCTATTACTGCCGCTATGTCTGACGGGACCGGTTTAGGCGAATTCAAACATTTATACCCCGATAGGTTCTTTGACGTGGGTATTGCCGAAAGCCACGCAGTAGCGTTCGCGGCCGGTTTGGCCCAAGGAGGCCGCATCCCGGTGGTGGCCATTTACTCCACGTTTCTGCAAAGGGCCTACGACCAGATCGTTCAAGACGTTTGTCTGCAGGGCCTCAAAGTCATCTTCGCGGTGGACCGTGCAGGTATAGTCGGCGAAGACGGAGAAACCCATCACGGTGAATTTGATTTAAGCTATTTGAAGCTAATCCCCGGTTTGACGGTTATGGCGCCAAAAGACGAGGAAGAGTTCGTCAATATGTTTTATACCGCGCTTAAACTTCCGGGGCCAAGTGCCATCAGGTATCCCAGGGGAAGAGCGCCGGGCGTTCCCTTCGCCCATGCTATGAAAGCCCCTCAAGTGTTGAACGTCGGGGAGGCCGAGGTCATTTCTTCCGGCGATGACGTAAACATTATTACCATAGGCAGTATGGTTCACCCGGCTTTGGCGGCTTCCAAAATGCTAAAAGAAAAAGGTATATCTTGCGGAGTAGTTAACGCGCGCTATGCGGCGCCTTTTGACGCAAAAACAATTAAAGCCGTTACCGATAAAAAACCGGTTGTGGTAGTGGAGGAAAACGTGGCTCAAGGCGGTTTGGGCGATTGTGTGCTGGAGGCCACTCAGAGGGGTGTTCTAAAGATAAGTATCCCAAAAGCGTTTGTAACTCACGGGACACAAGCCCAAATCCGGCAAGCGCTTGGACTTGACGCAGCTTCCATAGCGAACCAAGTGCAAGCATTTGTGGAGACCAAGAAATGATAGGCGTTTTTCCCAACGCAACCAAGCCTAGGGCTTTGGATTTTTCGGCGGATGTTTTGGACTGGCTTTCGTCCAAAGATCATAAAGGCTACGTTTTACCTTGCGTAGCAGGGCTTTTGGGAAGAAACAAAAATATGTTGGCTTTGTCACAATGGTCGTCCGAAATGAAGTTTGTGGTCGTCTTAGGCGGTGACGGAACTTTGTTGTCGGCTGCCAGGGCATTCGGCCCCAAAGGAATCCCCTTACTCGGGGTGAATTTCGGTCATTTCGGATTTTTGACGGAGCTCGACGCGGAGAATCTTTTTGATAGCCTGCCCGATTTTCTAAACGGGCTTTTCAAGAAAGACGACAGGATAACCATTGAGGCCAAGGTGGCTCGCGAAGATCAGTGTGTGTATCGCAGGATTGCTGTGAATGAGGCGGCAGTCATGAAAGGTCCCTATGGACGTATGACAGCCTTGACTTTATGGGTATCGGGTACTGAGGTCGACACGTATTACGCCGACGGTATCATCGTTTCAACCCCCACGGGCTCTACTGCTTACTCTCTTTCGGCGGGCGGGCCTATCGTAGCGCCGCAGGTCGAGGCATTAACCGTAACACCGGTTTGCGCCCACACATTGTATTCCAGGTCTATGGTCGTACCCTTCGGCGAGATCTGTCGTTTGTCTGTACACGACCCGGCCGGCTCCACAGTGCTGTCTTTGGATGGCCAGGAGTATTTTGCGCTGCAACGGGGGGATATTGTAAGTCTTGAAGTGTCCCCTTTGAAAGTGTCGCTTTTACGGCGCCCCGAGTGGTCTTTCTACGAAGTTCTGCAAAAGAAGATGAAAGAAGGGGCTTATAGGTTGCCTCGTTAAACTTATTTTTAGCACTTCCCCACCGGGAGGAGATCTTTGTGAAGTCCAAGAGACAAATGAAGATAATAGAGTTGGTTTCTCAAAATGTCATCACGAGCCAAGAGGGGCTTTGTGAGGCTTTGGCAAAAGAGGGCATAAAAGTTACCCAAGCCACAATTTCCAGGGATGTGAAGGAGCTGCGCCTGGTAAGAGTGCCTTCGGGGGACGGCAGATCCAAATATGCTCTTATGCCCGGCGAACCTAAATTGGTGTACCAAGATCGGTTCAGAAGGCTTTTCAGTGACTGTTGTTTGCACATAAGTAAGTCGGGGAACATCGTTTTGGTAAAAACCCTGTCCGGCGCGGCTTCCGCCGTGGGTGAAGCTATCGATGGGCTTAAACTTCCGGGAATCCTGGGTACTGTGGCAGGGGATGACGCGGTTCTTGTGGTGGTTACCGACAACGCTTCTCCCGGCGAGGTTCTAAAGACTTTGAAACAAATGGCGGGTTTGTGAGGCAAAATATGCTGCTATATCTCGCGATTAAAGATTTCGGCATTTTTTCCGGCGTTGAGTTGGAGCTGTCGGGCGGTTTATCGGTTTTCACCGGCGAGACAGGCGCCGGGAAATCTATGATCGTTGACGCCGTTATGGCATGTCTTGGGCAAAGAACTTCCAAAGACCTGATACGCAGCGGGGCCAAAAGGGCTTCAGTGGAGCTTTTGGCATACAAACCACCCGAAGTTGAACACCCATCCATAGGCGAGGATTCGGAAATAAGCCTTCAAAGGGACATTTTGCCCGACAGGTCATACATAAAGGCTAACGGAAAAGTAATAACCTCGGGTATGGCGCAAGACATTGGCGCTTATTTGGTGGACATCCACGGGCAACAGGAACAGCATTCTTTGACCAGGCCCCAGTACTATTTGCAGGTGTTGGACAGTCTCAAAAAAGACGAGATTGAGGCGGCGAAAAACAAGTATCACGCGTGCTATGAAGAAAGACAAGCCACGCTCAAAAGCATCGACAGGTTGGGAGAATCGGGCGCCCAAAGGCAAAAACAAATCGATCTGCTAAGCTACCAAGTGAAAGAGATAACCGACGCCGGTTTGCGGGATGGCGAAGAAGAAGAGCTCAAGGCCGAATTCGCTGTCTTATCTTCGCAAAAACGGTTGGTGGAACTGGTAGATCAAGCGTACGCATTCTTGTATCAGGGCGAAGCCGGTACGATTTCGGCGGCAGAAAGCATGTCCAATGCCATTTATCTGCTTGGGAAAGTTTCGGCTATAGACAGTTCCATAACCCCTTCACGTGAGGCATTAGCTCAGGTGTCATACGGGCTTGAAACAGCGCTCGATCTGGTGAGAGCCTACAGAAGAAGCCTCGATGTGAGCCCGGACAGGCTTGATCTTGTCTCGGACAGGCTCGATCTTATTATGCGGCTGAAGGCAAAATACGGGAACTCTGTAAAGGCGATTATCGAGTTTGGGCAAACCGCGGAAAACAGGCTGTACGAACTCATGAATTCTCAAGAGACCTTAGCCGGGTTACGAGAAAGCCTCAAATCTGTTGAAAGCCGAATGGCGTCCATGGCATTAGGCCTAACCCGCTTACGTCGCAAGGTTGCGGACGACATGGAAACCCAAGTGTCTCTTACCCTTGGCGAATTGGGAATGCCGGGCGCCAGGTTTGCGGTAGTTCTGGACGCTGAAGAAGATATCCTCGGAATAAGCGGCTATGTTGAGGAAAGCGGCCGCCAGAAGGAATCCAAAGTGCGGGTTTTTCCTGATGGATGGGATAGGGTGAGCTTGTTGTTTACGGCGAACCCCGGGGAACCGCCGCTATCGGTCCACAGAGTTGCCTCGGGCGGAGAGCTTTCCAGGCTCATGCTTGCCATAAAGGCTCATTTGGGAGAGGTCGACCCGGTGCCCACCCTGATTTTCGACGAAATCGATGCCGGTGTAGGAGGCAAAGCGGGACAAGCTGTCGCGGAAATGCTATGGAAAGTGGGTCAAAAACACCAAGTGCTGTGTGTTACCCACCTGGCAACAATAGCCGCCATAGCGGATAACCATTATCTTGTAGAAAAACACGAAAAAGGCGGCAGGACTTTTGCCTCTGTGAAAATGTTGTCTGATAAGGAAAGAATCTCCGAGATATCCAGGATGCTCAGCGGTGACGGGTTATCTATATCCAAGCAACACGCGGAGGCGCTGTTGAAAACCGCGTCAGAATTCAAGGAAGTTTTGCGGCCGAAACCCCTGTAACGATCCACTTGTTTCAACCTTTGCTTGCTTTTTGTTTTTCTTCTGTCTATAAATCCCCTTCTTACGGTAAACCTTATGTTTTGTAAAGCCGTTTTGAAAGGGATGATTGGGTGGGCAATAGGGAGCGACTTAGAAATTTCACAGGTATTTGTCTTTCCATTTTAGTAGTTTTGGTGGCATTCTCAAATCCATTTCGAGCCGCTTTTTCCTACCCAAACGTTATCACTGTCAACGCGGGTCAGCCTTTTGAAATAGACACAGGTTACCCTGTTGTGTCTGTGCGTAAATCCGGACAAGGCGACGCAACGCTTCCGGGTGTTTTCGTGACCACAACAAAGCTAACCATGGATACCCAGGTGCCGGGCCAATATTTCGTGGAGTTTCGTCTGCTAGGGATAATCCCCATCAGGAAAGTGTCGTTCACGGTAACAGAACCCGTCATGGTTATGCCCGGAGGCCATTCCATAGGGGTGATTTTGCGGAGTACAGGTTTGGTTATTTCGGGACTCTCGCCCGTGGAAACCGCTGAAGGAAGGCAAGTCTGGCCTGCCCGGGGCGCAGGCCTGCAAGTAGGAGACGTTATTCTTTCTGTGGGGGACGCGAGAGTCAGCACCAAAGATAATCTGTCGTTTTTAATAGATCAAGCGGGACGCGCCGGCACTCCGGTAGATATTCTTGTTGAAAGGCAGGACGGCTCCACGATAAGACGGTCTTTGGCGCCGGTTCAAAACAAAAAAGGCGGCTACAATATCGGATTGTTGGTAAAAGATGCCCTGGCCGGTGTGGGTACGCTTACCTTTTACGATCCCGAAACCGGGGTGTACGCGGCGCTGGGGCACATAATATCCGAGGGGGATTCCCGCAGGCCTGTGACCATGAAAGAAGGCCAGATAGTGAGGGCTACTGTTACAGGGATTGAGCCCAGCAAGAAGGGAAATCCCGGCGAAGTGTTGGGAACCTTTGTGGAGGGCCAAGATGTCATCGGAAACATAATGGAAAACGGCGCCTGCGGCATAACAGGGATTTTGAGCGGGTATCCCGCGAATCCTTTGTTCTCCGAGCCTATTCCTTTGGGATTTGAGACAAGACTGAAACGCGGTCCTGCCGAGATGCTAACCACAGTAAACGGCACCTCCGTTGAAAAATTCTCCATAGAAATTGAACAAATATTCAAAAGCTCAAGCGCTTCCTCTAAGGGGTTTGTTATTCGCATCACAGACAAAAGGCTTTTGTCTTTAACCAGCGGCATAGTACAGGGGATGAGCGGCAGCCCCATTATACAAGATGGCCACTTGGTTGGCGCGGTTACCCATGTGCTTGTCAACGATCCCACTAGGGGATACGGGACTTTTGCCGAGTGGATGGCTAAGGATTCGCGCCTGTTTCCCGTCAATACCCCCAAAGACGCAGCGGTTGCTTGCGGGCTGTAATATAAAATGAAGGATTTTCTGAATAAATAAAGAAGTTTGACGCATCTCAACAAATACAAGTCTTGTCAGTTTAAGAGGAATTGGTATAAACTGGGTGTAGGAACAGTCCTGTGGGGGCACGGGGCAAAAAGGGGAGGAAACGGGTGCACAAAATCCGCGTCTTGATAGCTGACGACAACAAAGATTTCGCCGGTCTTCTCAAGGAATACCTGGAAAAGCAAGACGATGTCGAAGTAGTCGGTCTTGCTTACAACGGGCTTGAAGCTTTGCAGGGAATAAAAGATACTCAGCCGGATGTGATCATACTTGACATTATAATGCCTTATTTGGACGGAATCGGGGTCCTTGAAAGGCTTTCACAAAGCGGCATCGATCCCCGTCCCAAAGTCGTGATGCTGACGGCCTTCGGGCAAGAGTCTATAACCCATCGCGTGCTTCAGCTTGGCGCCGACTATTATATATTGAAACCTTTTGATTTCGACATTTTGGTGGAAAGGCTGCGGCAGCTTGTGATGAAGGATACCATCATAAAAGTCCCTATGATTAAAGAAAAAGACAAAGATCACGGCGCTAAAGTTACGTCCATAATGCACGAATTGGGAATTCCGGCGCACATAAAAGGTTACAGATATCTCCGGGACGCCATAGTAATGGTTGTTGACAGGGTCGATTTATTATCCAGAATTACCAAAGAATTATACCCCACCATCGCGGATAAACATGTGACGACGCCGAGCAGGGTTGAAAGAGCTATCCGTCACGCCATTGAAGTGGCTTGGGACAGGGGCAACATGGATTTTATCCAAAAAGTTTTTGGCCACACTATCAGCCAGGAAAAAGGCAAACCAACAAATTCGGAATTCATAGCCATGGTGGCGGACAGGTTGCGCTTGGGCGCCTAGGCTAACGTAGAAAACTGCAGAAGGAACGCACCCCTTGTGTGAAGAATCATAACCACGAGGAGGTGCGTTGTCATGCACGGGGCTTCAAATGCTGAGTTACTGGAATATATCCGCCGTTCGGAACACGGCGCTGTCGCGGCGGTAAACGCTCAAGGGCAAATACTGGTATTGAATCCTGCCGCCGAAAGCCTCCTGGGTACAAACTCCTCCGAAGCCTTTGGAAAACACATTGAAGATGTGGTTCCTTCCGCAAACTTTGGGGACACGATGGAAAGCGGCGAGGAAGGTTTGCACCCCTCACAAAGCTTAGGCGCTGTTATCGTTTTTCAAGATATTACTGAAATGCAACGCATGGCGGAAGAAACCGCAAACCTTCGGCAAGTACGCACTCTTCTGTCGGCCATAATAAGTGCCGTTCACGATGCCATTTCGGTTGTGGATGCTAAAGGAAACGGCCTGCTCATCAATCCCGCTTACACCAGGTTAACGGGTCTTTCAGAAATAGATGTCATTGGAAAACCCGCCACAGTTGATATAGCTGAAGGCGCCAGCGTGCATATGCAGGTGCTTAAGACGCGTAAGGCCGTGAAAAATGTGCCCATGAAAGTGGGCCCACTGAAACGGCAGGTGGTTGTCAGCGTGGATCCGGTGATGGTGGGCGGCGATTTAGTCGGCAGCGTAGGGGTCATCCGCGACGTGTCTGAGCTCATACGGTTAACCGAAGAAATAGCCATGATGAAAAAAATCGTGCGAAACATAGAGTCTAAATACACATTCGATGAAATAGCCACAGAAAGTCCTTTATTGGAAGCCGCCGTTGAGCAGGCAAAAAGGGTGGCGGCTACTTCTGCCCCTGTTCTTTTGCGCGGTGAAAGCGGCACAGGGAAAGAGCTATTTGCCCAAGCAATACATGGCGCGTCGCCAAGAAAAGGTAAGCCCTTCGTGCGGGTAAACTGTGCGGCTTTAACAGGTGATCTTCTGGAACCCGAGCTGTTCGGTTACGCAAACGGGGCCTTCGAAGGCGCCAAAAAAGGCGGGCACACGGGTTTGTTTGAAGAAGCTCAAGGCGGTACGTTGTTTCTGGACGAAATAAGCGTCATGAGCTTACCTTTGCAGGAAAGTCTTCTAAAAGTGCTGCAAGAGAAAGAAATAGTCAAGATGGGGGGTTCAAGCCCCATCCCCGTGGACGTCAGGGTGGTGGCAGCCACCAATTGTTCGTTGGAACAACTTGTGGCTGAAGGCATGTTCCGCGAAGATCTTTACTACAGGCTGAACGTTACCCCCATCTTTATACCCCCTCTTAGGCAGAGGCCTGAAGACATACCAAGGCTCTGTCAACACCTGCTGGCAAAGCTTAGCCAGGAGTACGGGCGAAAGGTTGTGAGGATAGATCCCCTGGTGATTGACACTTTCAGGAAATATCGGTGGCCGGGGAATGTGCGCGAACTGAAGAACCTTCTGGGCAGAGCCATGATAAGTATGGGCTATCAAGATGAGATCATTACACCGGAGTATTTACCGGTCATAAACCCTGTTTCTTTACATGTGGAAAGCACGGGGGATAAAGGCGTTTGCCAAAACGATAACCCACACACCCTGCAAGAGGTTTTGGACCGTGTAGAAAAGAGGTTACTAGATGACACCCTGCAAAAATGCGGCATGAACAAAACGAAAACGGCCCGCGTTCTAGGCATAAGCCTACGAGGTCTGTATAACAAACTTGAAAAGCATGGTATGTGATGCTGCATAAAACTGCATGTATTAGAAAGGTGTTTCGCTTGGAACTGCATGGTGTTCTGGAATACGCGGAAGGGGGTATGTCGTTTGAAGCGAATAACAGTTTTTTACGGTCTTTACGGCGGCGGGAAATCGGAGATAGCCATAAATTACGCCTTGAAGCTCAGAACGCAAGGCCACCGGGTTTCTTTGGTGGACCTTGACGCTGTGACGCCCTACTTCCGTGTGAGGGATGTAAGGCAGGTTTTGGTTTCCAGGGGCGTCCATGTTGTGTCGCCAAAAGAATCTGTAAGCCACGCGGACCTGCCTGTTTTGCCGCCGGGGATACGGCAGGTGCTAAGCGGCAGTGACAGCCAGGTGGTGGTGGACGTAGGCGGGGATCCCACGGGCGCCAGGGTCTTGGGCGGTCTTAAGGATGTTTGGACCAAAGAAGCCTCGGGCATGTTTGTGGTCAATTTTAACAGACCGTTTACGAGAACTGTGGAAGAAGCCGCAAAAGCCCTGGAAATCGTGTCAAACTCTGCGGGTCTGAAAGCGTCGGGTATAGTGTCCAACACTCACTTGGCTGAAAGTACTCGATTGTGTCATGTAGTAGACGGTTTGGCGCGCGCCAAAGAGCTTGGTCTGCGCATAGGATTGCCCGTTGAATTTGTAGGTGTGTCCAGACAATTTTTGGGCGAAGCAGAAAAACTTGAAAGCTTTACGCAAGGCACGCCCATTTTGTGGTTAGAACGTTTTCTTCTCAAACCGTGGGAGCAAGAAAGCTAGCGGACAAAAAGGAGGGAGAAAGTTTGGAGAAAAGAGTCGTCTTCAAAGAGGACCACTGCAAAAGCTGTGAGTTGTGCATTGGCGTGTGTCCCACCAAAATAATTCATTTACGCGAGAGCCTGAACAAACAAGGCTACCGCCCGGCTTTTGTGGCCGATGAAGACCAAGATAAATGCATTAGCTGCGCTTTGTGCGCAAGAATGTGTCCGGACGCAGTGATAGAAGTTTTTCGTCCATAACTTAGGAGGTGAGAAACCTTTGGCAGAAGCAGTGCTTATGAAAGGCAACGAGGCGGTGGCAGAAGCCGCCGTTAGAGCGGGGTGCAAATATTATTTTGGGTATCCCATCACCCCCCAAAACGAAGTTTGCGAGTACATGGCTAAACGCTTGCCGGAAGTCGGGGGAGTTTTTGTCCAGGCAGAAAGCGAAGTGGCGTCCATCAATATGGTATACGGCGCCGGCGGGGCCGGGGGAAGGGTTATGACCTCTTCTTCCAGTCCGGGAATAAGCCTGATGCAGGAAGGCATTTCTTACATCGTCGGTTCCGAGGTGCCTTGTGTCGTAGTGAATATGTCCCGGGGCGGGCCTGGGTTAGGAGGAATTCAACCTTCCCAGTCTGATTACTTCCAAGCCACAAAAGGCGGGGGCCACGGTGATTATCACATGGTGGTGTACGGGCCCTCGACTATACAAGAAACATGCGACCTAATGGTTAAGGCTTTTGACGTGGCCGACAAATATAGGAATCCTGTGATGATCATGGGTGATGGTATGATCGGCCAGATGATGGAACCCGTGGTATTCCCCGAACCCATAGATGAGAAAAACCTACGCCCCAAACCTTGGGCTACGACCGGCAAAGGCGGGCGTTCAAAGCAGAATCTCATAAATTCCATTTTATTGGACCCTGAGGAGCTTGATGCCCACAATTGGCGTATTCAGGCTAAATATCGGGAAATGGAAGAGAAAGAAATTATGTACGAAACACTGTACGCAGAAGATTCGGATTGGTTTTTTGTGGCGTACGGTACGGTCGCCAGAATTTGCAGGTCAGTAATAGACAAAATGCGTAAAGAAGGCGTCAAAGTGGGGCTTGTAAGGCCCATCACCTTGTGGCCTTTCCCCAAAACTGTATTCTCCGAGCTTGCCCCAAAAGCAAAAGGTTTTCTATGTGTGGAGATGTCCACAGGCCAGATGGTCGAAGATGTGAAGCTGGCAGTGGGCGGTTTGGCGCCGGTTCATTTTTACGGCCGCACGGGCGGCGCGGTGCCAAATCCGCGTCAAATCGAAGGCAGACTTAGGGACATGATAGCCGGACGCGTTCCTGTCATAACTGACTACCTGGAAAAAGGGCCGGGGGGTGACGAGATATGAAAGCAGTTTACCAACGCCCAAAGTCTTTGGTGGACGTAGTTACGCACTACTGTCCCGGCTGCACCCATGGCATAGCGCATCGCCTGGTGGCAGAGGTTATAGACGAATTGGGAATACAAGATCGCGCTGTAGGGGTTGCTTCGGTGGGTTGTTCGGTGTTTGCCTACAATTACTTCGATGTAGATTTTCAGCAGGCTGCCCATGGACGTGCCCCGGCCGTGGCAACGGGTATCAAACGGGTTAGTCCTGATTCCATTGTATTCACCTACCAAGGCGACGGAGATCTGGCTTCCATAGGCGCGGCAGAGATTTTTCACGCGGCTGTCCGCGGGGAAAACATAACCGTAGTTTTTATCAATAACGCCATCTACGGTATGACAGGCGGGCAAATGGCGCCCACTACGCTGGTTGGTCAAAAGACCACTACATCGCCTTTGGGAAGGGACTCCACGAAGCAGGGTTACCCTGTGAAAATATCCGAGATGCTTTCCACTGTGGAGGGGGCCCAATATGTAGCCAGGTTCGCTTTGAACAACCCTGTCAACATTCAAAAAGCGAAATTGGGCATAAAGAAGGCCTTCACAAATCAAGTGAACGGAT
>CAZXSP010000006.1:0-26227 GCA_964643285.1 uncultured Eubacteriales bacterium | reverse complement strand
GGCTGCCAAGTATCCAAAGAGTTCTATATTAACGACGCGGGGAACCAAGTTGATATTTTGGCCGACTCACTTGAGGTTCGATACCTGCAGGCTTTAGGGCAAGAAGTCCAAATGCCCCAAAACGGTTACCAAGGCGATTACGTTAAACAGCTGGCAAAACAGCTTTTAGATGAAAAAGGGCCGCTATTGGGCGAACTGCCACCTGAGGAACGTCACGAAATGCTCAAAACATACGCCCTTGAACACATAGTGGCGTGGCAAAAACGCTCTCTTCTAAATTACGGGCTGCAGTTTGACACCTGGTTTTCTGAAAAAAGCCTGCGTGACTCGGGCGCTCACGACGCAGCCGTGGAATTGCTGCGGATTAAAGGGTTAACTTACGAAAAAGACGGCGCCCTGTGGTTTAGATCCACAGAATTTGGCGATGACAAAGACAGGGTTTTGTTTAAATCAGATGTAAACGCCTCGGCTACGTACTTGGTGCCCGACCTTGCTTACCACAAAAACAAGATGGAACGCGGTTTCGACCACCTTATAGACATCTTAGGGCCGGATCACCACGGTTACATTGGCAGGCTTTCGGCAGGGCTTATGGGGCTTGGGTATCCCAAAGAATGTTTAGAGATTTTGATAACTCAAACCGTGAGGCTCGTAAAAGGTAAGCAGCTTGTGAAGATGTCGAAGCGCGGCGGCGACTTTATCTCCATGGATGAGCTTCTGGAAGAAGTGGGCAAAGACGCGGCCAGATTTTTCTTTTTGATGCGTTCTCCCGATAGCCACCTGGATTTTGATATCGATTTGGCAAAGCTTCAGACCAACGAAAATCCTGTGTACTACGTTCAGTACGCCCACGCACGCATCGCGTCCATTTTCAGGCAGGCTAAAGAAGATGGTTTCAACAGGGCTATTGGCCCAAACGAGGTTAAATTCACATTGCTTCGCGACCAATCAGAGCTTGCCCTGATGAAGGCTTTGGCCGCCTTTCCCGAGGAAGTCGGCGAGATTGCCAAAGCAAGGGAGCCCAATCGTCTCGTAAAATACATAATGGATGTGGCCGCCCTTTTTCACACTTTTTATACGAAATGCAGAGTGCTCGGGGAAGATCGCGCCCTATCCGAAGCCAGGCTTTACCTAGCCAAATTGACTCAAATAGTTATAGCCAATGTGCTAAGAATTCTCGGAATTTCAGCGCCGGAATCTATGTAGGAATATGCCCTTTGGGAGTATACTCTGATAAGAGTTTTAGGATACTCCGATACGAGGGGGAAATCGCGACATTGCGGTGCTGGAAAGAGATACCTCTATTTAAAGATGTGTCGGAAACCGATTGGGCCGATTGGCGTTGGCAGTGGAAACACCGTATCGATGATATCGATTCTTTGTCTCATGTGGTTTCTTTGAGTAGTGAGGCTATACTTGGAATCCAACAGGCCTTCACGCGCGTGCGTATGGCAATTACCCCTTATTACGCCAGTTTGATGGACCCCGTTTCTGAAACGTGTCCTATACGCCTCCAAGCTGTGCCCAGAGGTAATGAAGTTTTGGTGAAACCTTGGGAGTCTTTGGACCCTTTAGCTGAGGAGGCCGATTCGCCGGTTGAGGGCTTGGTGCACCGTTATCCCGACAGGGTTTTGCTTCTGGTAACGGAGCTTTGTTCAATGTATTGCAGGCATTGCACCAGGCGAAGGGTTGTAGGAGTTACCGACAAAGCGTTTTCGCAAACAAGGTTCAATGCGGCTTTGGATTATATTCGAGAGCACAAAGAGATAAGAGACGTTTTGGTATCGGGTGGTGATCCTTTAACCCTTTCCGACGAGAGGCTTGATTTTATCTTAAAATCCATAAGGGAAATCCCAAGTGTTGAGATCATAAGAATCGGAAGCCGGATACCGGTGGTTATGCCTCAAAGAATTACCAAAAAACTGGCCAAAATCATGGCCAAATATCAGCCTGTGTACCTGAATACACAGTTCAACCATCCCAAGGAAATAACCCCCGAAGCCACAAAAGCCTGCGCCATATTGGCCGATCACGGTATTCCTTTGGGTAATCAGAGTGTGCTTTTGCGGGGTGTCAACAATTGCCCGGTAATAATGGGAGATTTGGTAAGGCAATTGGTGAAGATACGGGTCAAACCATACTACATCTACCAATGCGATTTAACTTGGGGTCTAGAGCATTTTAGGACCCCCATAGGACAGGGCTTGGAGATAATGGAAGCGCTGAGAGGGCACACGACCGGTTTTGCTGTTCCCACATATGTGGTGGATGCCCCTGGAGGCGGGGGCAAAATCCCTTTGAGCCCACAGTATATTTTGTCCTTAAGCGCCGACACAGTCGTGGTACGCAATTTCGAGGGAGTCATATCCGCTTACAAAGAGCCTTCGTACAATTCTCAGGACAGGGTCGATTCTCAAGGAAGATGCCGCATTTGCGGCGGGTTCCACAACGACACAGAAGGCGTGGCTTCTTTGTTGGCCGGTGACAAGTTGTGTTTGATACCGGGCGGCACCGGGCGGCTCAAAAGACGCCAAAGCATGCATATTTAGCACCCATTGGGGTTAATATTGGCTGTCAGAAGTGTTTCAAAAGTTTGTTTTGGGACCTCGTATTGACACATGCTGACCCATGAGTAGAATAACTTGAGGTATTTATGTTCCAACAAGAAAAGTTTGGGGGTGATAGTGTGAGCGACGCGATTTTGACCCAAGGCCACCGTGTGTCGTATTCGGTATGCGACTTCGCCTACGCTATCTTAAAAGAGCGTCGGCAGCCTATGAAATATAAGGACCTGATTTTGGAAGCGCTTAGACTGCAGGGTGTTTTGACAGAAGACCAAGGTCCCAAACTTTTGGCCAAAACCCATACCCAAATAAGTTTGGATAACAGGTTTTTGAATCGCGGCGGCGGTCTGTGCGGCTTAAAGGAGTGGACCATTAAACCCCCTAAGTACAAGGTGGTTGAGGTCTCTTCCGGGGACAGACCGAAACCGGGAGAGAGGCTAAGGCGAGAACTGGTGGCAATTGACGAAGATTACGAGAAAGCACCGGTTGAAGAAGAGGAAGAACCACTAGGGGAGCCCGAAGAACCCGAGGAGGGATAGGGCTCCCTCCCTTTTTAAGGAGGTCATTTGTTTTGCCTAAGTTTGTTTTTGTTACAGGGGGAGTTGTGTCCGGCATCGGTAAAGGCATCACCGCCGCCACCATAGGCGCCCTTTTACGCGCAAGAGGATACTCAGTCACAATTATGAAGATGGACCCATATGTAAATGTTGACGCGGGCACCATGAGCCCCCTGCAGCATGGCGAGGTGTTTGTAACCGATGACGGGGCCGAGACAGATCTCGACTTAGGCCATTACGAACGCTTCATAGACAGGCCGCTTACAGCGGCCAACAACGTGACTACCGGGCAAGTTTACGGGTCGGTCATAGCCAAAGAAAGGCGGGGAGATTTCTTGGGAAGCACCGTCCAAGTTATCCCCCACGTTACAAACGAGATTAAAGACAGGCTCAAGAGGGTGGCTGAAAAATCTTCCGCTCAATTTGTCATAGCTGAAGTTGGGGGCACTGTAGGCGATATCGAAAGCCTTCCGTTTTTGGAAGCCATAAGGCAAATGAGGGCCGACGTCGGAGTCAAAAATACGCTATACCTGCACGTCACATTAATCCCTTACATCGCCAGCAGCGGCGAGTTAAAAACAAAGCCCACTCAGCACAGCGTGGCGGAACTCAGATCCATAGGAATAGCGCCCGACATCATTGTGTGCAGGTCTAGCCTGCCGCTCACGACTGAAACCCGGGAGAAGCTGGCGCTTTTTTGCAGTGTGGATACTTCGGCCGTTATTCAAAACCTGGATACCGATAGCATCTATCAAATACCCACATTGCTCGAATCAGAAGGCCTTGGCCTTATCATAGAGGACAAGCTCGCTTTGGACAGACGGAGCCCTGATTTGTCAGAGTGGCAAAAAATCTCCCAAAAAGTTATGAACCCCGAAAAACAATGCAGGATAGCTGTTGTGGGCAAATATGTGGCTCTTCATGATGCCTACAAAAGTGTTACCGAGGCGCTTTGCCACGGGGGTTTGGCGAACGACGCAAAAGTAGAAATTGAGTGGGTAGACTCAGAACAGCTTGACGATGTATCTTGGCAGGAAACTGAGGAAGCCTTAAAACATGTGGATGGAATCATGGTTCCCGGCGGTTTTGGGGGCAGAGGTGTCACAGGAAAGATTAAAGCCATAAAGTATGCCCGCGAGAACAAAGTTCCCTTTTTCGGGATTTGCCTTGGTTTGCAGTGCGCGGTAATAGAAGTTGCTAGAAATCTATTGGGCATAACCGACGCCAACTCCACCGAGTTTGAGCCGGATACGTTAAACCCCGTGGTAGATCTTATGCCGGAACAAAAAGACGCCGGCAGGTCCGGGGGCACTATGCGCCTGGGTCTATGTCAAAGCAGGCTAAAGCGGCCATCCCTTGCGGCTCAGGCTTATAATTCCGATACAATTAAGGAACGCCACAGGCATCGTTTCGAGGTTAACCCGAGGTATGTAGGAGAACTAAACAAGGCCGGCTTGATTACCACGGGGCTTTGGCCCGCAAGGGGGCTTGTGGAGGTCATGGAACTACAAGGTCACCCTTGGTTTGTGGGCGTTCAGTTTCATCCGGAGTTTTTGTCCAGGCCATACAGGCCGCACCCTCTTTTCAAAGCTTTTGTGGCGGCGGCCATCAGAAATAGTCCGGCCAGGTAAAACTGGCAGAACTTCCAGACATTAAAAAGGGAACCAAATTGAGCATGTAGAAAACAAAGCTACCACAGAATTGCGAGGTGGACTCAATGGTCGGGATTACTGACACAACCCTTCGAGATGGGCACCAATCTCTTCTTGCTACACGCATGAAGACCAGCGATATGCTTCCTATAGTGGAAAAGATGGATAAAGTGGGTTTCCGTTCTGTGGAAGTTTGGGGCGGCGCCACTTTTGACACTTGTCTAAGGTTTCTTTCGGAAGACCCTTGGGAAAGGCTCAGGGCACTGAAGAAAGGTTTCAAGAATACCCCCCTTATGATGCTTTTAAGGGGCCAAAACCTTGTGGGTTACAGGCACTATCCTGACGATGTAGTTGAAGCTTTCGTAAAAGCTGCTATTACCAACGGCATTTCCATAATGCGCATTTTCGACGCGCTAAACGACCCCAGAAATATGAGGCGTTCCATTGAAGTTACAAAAGAAATGGGCGCTCACGTCCAGGCTACGGTTTGCTACACCATAAGTCCTGTTCATGACCTTAAGCACTACGTGAGCGTGGCAAAGGAACTTAAAAAAATGGGCGCTGATTCTTTGTGTCTGAAAGACATGGCGGGTATTATTTCTCCTACGCAAGCTTCTAATATCGTTAAGGCTTGGAAAGACGAGATAGGCCTGCCCGTGCAGCTTCACTCCCATCACACCTCGGGTATGGCTTCCATGTCTTATTTTAAGGCCATTGAGGCCGGTTGCGACGTAGTAGATTGCGCTATCTCTACTATGTCAATGTCAACTTCTCAACCCCCGACTGAAAGTATGGTGGCGGCCCTCCAAGAAACACCGTATGATACGGGCCTTGACCTGGATCTTCTCACAGAGGTGGCCGATCATTTCAGAGGCGTAAGGGCAAATTACGAGACTTTCGACAAAGCTTCGGCTGTGCCCGATACAAACGTTCTACGGTATCAAATTCCCGGGGGCATGATTTCGAACTTTATCTCGCAGCTCACAGAGCAAGGGCAAATCGACAAACTGCCCGCTGTTTTCAAGGAAGTGCCAAGGGTTAAAGCTGATTTAGGCCATCCGCCTTTGGTCACCCCTTCAAGTCAAATAGTGGGGACACAGTCGGTTCTTAACGTGCTTTTGGGCGAGCGATACAAGATGACCACTAACGAGGTAAAAGACTATTTCAGAGGCCTTTATGGAAAGGCTCCCGGTCAGGTTAACTTGGATATTCAAAAGAAGGTCATTGGCGACGAAAAACCCATAACCGACAGGCCTGCAGACCACATAGAGCCCGGGTTGAAAAAGGCCAAAGAAGAACTGGGCCATTTGTACACCAAAGACGAAGATGTTCTGTCTTATGCCTTGTTCCCGCCCCAGGCCAAAAAGTTCTTGGAAGAAAGGCTGGCAAAAAGGACGGGCGTCGATTTCGAGCTGTTGGAACAGGCCAAAAAGGAGCACCCTAAAGGTTACGTTCCTGTGTGATAGGGGGAATAACCATGGCCCGCCTTGAGATTTACCAGGTTGACGCCTTTACCGACTCGCTGTTTGGGGGCAACCCGGCGGGGATAGTGTTAAACGCCGCCGGGCTTAGTGATGACGTAATGCAGAAAATCGCCAGAGAGATGAACCTTTCGGAGACCGCTTTTGTGTCAGACAACAGGCAATCCGGAGATGGAGATTTCAAAGTAAGGTTTTTTACTCCTTTATCGGAAGTCGATCTATGCGGCCACGCTACTATAGGAACGTTTTGGCTTTTGGCTGAATTGGGGCTGATTTCGGGAGATTCCAATGACACCAGGGTGATTCAGCATACCAAAGCCGGTCCCTTACCTGTGGACGTGGAATTCGGCTGCGAAGGGGGTCCCTCACGGGTAATGATGTCCCAGAATCCCCCGGAAGTTTTGGCCGAGCTTACTTCCGAGGAAACGGCTGAACTTGAGACTATTTTGGGAGCGCCCAAGGGTTCGGTTACGGGTTTTGACGGCGCCCGGCCGCAAATTGTGTCCACGGGCCTGCCTGATTTGATAGCTCCCCTTATGTCTCGCGAAGCGCTTTTGTCCATGCGCCCGAATATGCAGGCGCTTACAGATTTTTCAAACGCCGGGAAGATTATCAGCGTGCATTGTTTTTCCTTGGAAACAGTTCACCCGGCATCTACCGTTCACTGCCGGGATTTCTCCCCCGCCGTTGGGGTTCCTGAAGAATCAGCTACGGGAACCGCATCCGGGGCCACAGGCGCTTATTTGGTGCTGAACAATCTAATAAATGTGTCTGAACCTGTAACCAAAATAGTTTGTGAGCAGGGGCACATCTTAAAACGACCATCTGTCATACACGTTGAGGTTATGAGCAAAAACGGTAACATCGAAGGTGTCAAAGTGGGCGGAGGCGCCGTTACCATAATGAAAGGTAGTATGAAAATCTCGTAGAATCCGGCCAACATTGATTACGGTTATTATCACAACCGCGCGGCAGCAGCCTGCGCGGTTTCTTACATTATGGGCCAATGCAGGATATGAGTTCCACACGTAGAAGACAATAGACTCGAGGAACACTTTTGCCAGAAAACCGTCTAAATTCCAGACGAGGTGATAATGACTTTGAAAGGCACTTTGCTCCTTACCGGTTTCGAACCCTTCGGTAATGATGACGTAAATCCGTCGGGTGAGGTTTCAAAAATGCTGCATGGCCAGAAAATTGGCGATTACACGGTTTTGTCGCGTATTTTGCCCGTTGAATGGGGAAAAGCCAAAGAGGTTTTGGAAGGTTTAATCGATGAGTTCGAGCCTGCCGTTGTATTGTCTTTGGGCCTTTCGGGGGGCAGCCCCACGATATGTGTGGAAAAAGTAGCCATAAACTATACAGCCGACGCAAAAGACAACGCCGGTAAAGTCCCTGCGGAAAGGTTCATAGTCCCTGAGGGGGCCGACGGGTATTTCGCCACCATTCCGGCTGAAAAAATCGTCAGCGGGTTGGTAGATTCTCAGATACCTGCCAGGCTTACATTTTCAGCAGGCACTTACCTTTGCAACTATGCGTTTTATGTATCATCCCATTACATGCGCGCCACAGGTAAAAAGGGGTTATGCGGGTTTATTCATGTACCCGCCACGCCCGACATGGTAGCGGGCAAGGGCCCCAGGCCTTCTATGGATATAAGAACGATTTACAACGGTGTATTTAAGGCACTCACGGTTACGGTGGAAGGTCTTACAAATAGTGGTCGATGAAGAAGGATTTTTGGTGGTGACGAAGAAGTAGGCATCCACCATGTATTAGTTTTTTTGGCTTGGCATAGCAGATGATAGTCGAAAAGTCATTTTTACCTGCGATTACCTTGACAACATAGATTGACCAATATTGGCGGCGGGTGCTATAATCGGCCATAGCTTGGGAAGTTGCCCATAAAACGGCCAGTTAGGAAGGCAAATAGAGAGAAAACCACCCGGATGTACATAGGCTCCCAACCCATCACATTATACGGACTCCTTTTTATAGACAGACGGGAGTCGCCCTCTAAGAGGAGGGCTTAATCCGGGCAAGGTGGAAGGCTGTAGAGGAATTTTTGGAAGGGGGGGTCTCGGGCAAACCAACAACTAGTAGTAGGCTCTAGGTTGGTTCAATCCAGATCCAGAGTCAACGAAGTTGACCGGTTAAGTACTTTAAATGGTACCTAACACGACAAAGGAGGATACAAGCGTGTACAAAAGAATCCTTGCTGTTGCGTTAGCGATGGCAATGATACTTGGGCTGGCAGGTGTTGCGTTGGCCGCTTCCCCTTTCCCTGATACAGAGGGAATCCCGGAAGAAGTCGACGTTGCTTTGCTTAAGACCCTTGGTTTAGTCAAAGGTGACGACCTAGGGAATTTCAATCCCGATGATTCAATTACCAGAGCAGAATTTTGCGCCATGATCGTTAGGGCTCTTGGGCTCGAGAACGCCGCAAGCTATCTTGCGACCCCGACCCAGTTCCCCGACGTTGGCCCCAATGCTGCTTGGGCATATGGCTACATTAACGTTGCCGTTACAAAAGGCGTAATCAAAGGCTATCCTGATGGTAGCTTCAAGCCTTCTGATCCTGTAAGCGAAGCCGAAGCCCTTACCATGATTATGAGGGCGCTTGGTTACAAGGACAGCCTACCCGGCAATTGGCCTCTCAATTACATCATTGAGGGCGCTAAAGACACCGTTGGCTTGGTCAAGGCAGGGTTCATCCCCAATGTTTCAGCTACCAGAGCTTTTGTGGCAGGAATGATGGCCACTATGCTAGATTGCAAGCCTGTAACTGAACCTGATCCCGACAAGAATCCCGGCACTTTCACCCCCGCGACTGCGACCTTCAAAGAAGGAGTCTTGGGTGTAGAGACGGGTCCTGACGGACTGGTAACCGCTGTGGACAAAACCAACAGCAAGATTACCATTGGCGGCGAGCCTTACGATTATGACTCTTCCGTCGTAGTGTCGGGCAAAGTATCAGCCGTTGGCGATTTGCCCGGTTACAAAGTTACTACAGTTATCAAAGCCACTGGCGGCAAGATCATTTTCATCGCTACTTCTGTCAAAGACTACATCTCTGGCAAAGTTACCGCCGTTGACGTTGTAAACGGTACCTTGACTGTAGCGGGAACAGTTTACACTGCGGACTCGACTGAATTCCACGCAACCAAAAATGCAGAAGCGCTTGAGGGTTCTGTGGCTAATAAGTTGGTTGCTTTGGTTAACACTACCGCTAACGTTTGGTTGAACAACAACGGTAAGGTCTACCGTGTTGAAGCACGCTATTTGGACCAAGCCGGAAAAGTTATTGCGAACAAATCTGTTGAGACCACAGCCAGCGGAGCAGTTTACAAACTGAGTTTCGATGGCACCACTTATATTCCGCTCGATTCCGCGGTAACCATTTCTAGAAACGGCGTCGCAGCGGATTGGGCCGCCCTTAAAGTCGAAGACAATTGCGACTATGCACTTGTAAGCGGCAAGATCGTCTGGCTTGATGCTTGGAATCAGGTCGTCGAAAAAGCCTTGGTAACCGCCAAGTATCAGCTTGGTAGCACCACTAAGCAAATCGTTGCTACTGTTGGCGGCGAGTCTGTGACTTACACTTGCACCGACGCTGGCTATACTGCTGTTGCAACCGTCAATACTTACTGGGATCTGTACCTCGATCGTGATGGTAAGGTATATGCGGCAGTAGACAAAAGCTCAGCTATTGGAAAGGTGTCCGGTATTATTGCGGGGACCAGCATCAGGACTACTGTTGAAAACAGTACCACGAAAGTGGTGTACGAAGTCACTTTAAGTGATGGCACCAGCCTTATCGTTCCGCTTGCTGCTGATTATAACCTGAAAAAGAATAATACCACCGTCACCATTACTGACCCTGCCGCTACACTAGTGAACGATTTTGTGGTCGGAGACGGAATCAGTGCCGACAAGTCGGTTGCCGGAACCGTTAGCGCCGTAAGGCTTTATTCCAAAGCTTTCAAGGGTATGGCCGCTTATGACAGCACTAACGGGCTCAAAGTGACGCCTTCCGGCGGAACACAAAGCGATCGCATCGACATAACTTTCGCGGCACCTGTCACCCTAAACGGTGTTGCGGCTGCCTTGGAGAGCATCAACGGCAAGATCGTTACCGTTACCTGGGATCCTGCCACCGGCAAAGCTATCAAGGTTCAGGGCGTATTGTTTGCCTACGATGCGGCGTCTGCTGTGAAGCAGATTACTTCTGATTCTGATGGCGACTATAGCTTCGTATTGGTATCAGGCCATACAGCCAGCATGGATTCTGAAGCAATTGTTGTAAAAGACGGAGTTGCTTCAACTTTGTCGGCCATAGTGCTTGGCGATAAAGTCAAATATGCATCCAATGGTTTCTACATTGAGGTCGAGTCAGACGAAACCAAACCTGCTCTTGACGGTTCTGTTACGGCCATCTGGGATGGAGTTGACAAGTACACAGTAACCATCAAGTTCAAAGAGGAAGTTCAGCCCCCCACAGTGTGGATCGCCGGCGATAAGGTTGTATTTACTAGCGACGAGACTAGCGACTACATTACTTGGGAATGGGAGTCTGGCGAAGAGGACAGCAAGCCCGGCTCGATTTCGGTCGTGATTACAGCTAAGGACTTTGCCGGTAATGAATTTATCAGCAGTCCCTTAACTGTAGAAGTCGAAGATGTGACGCCGTAAGTAACCTGAGTTAGCCTGCATTTCAAGAGCGACACTTTTGGGTGTCGCTCTTGTTCTTATTTTGGGTTAAGGTCCTGTTATGGGCAGACGACCAATGTCCGGCTTTCGTAAAACAGATATAATCACCGTGAGACTCAAGCGGGAACCTAGAAATACCGTGCTGAATATCTGTTATGGTTGGAACTATCAGTGTAAGAATCAGTCTAATTCATACCAAAGGACCGATAAAGGCTTTTCCATGGCTCTCCATTTAGGAAGTTTGAACTGGTGGTGGTCGAAGTAACAAAAGCCTATCAAGTTAGCGCTTCTCGCAGGCGGATTTTTGTACCTGTTATGGTTATTCTGATGTTAACGCAGATGCTCCCATCTGTCGCTCTTGCTTTTGATTCTTCACACTGGGCCCACAAATGGCTGTCTGAGTCACAAGTGCGAGAGATCGTGAAAGGCTATCCGGATGGCAGCGTTCAGCCGGATCGGCCTGTTACTCGGGCAGAGTTCTGCACCATATTGATTAGGCTGATGAAAGAAGAAGCCGCGGCGCAGTCCGGGCTCAGACTGCCCTCTCATTTTGTTGACGTTGGCCCCAACTACTGGGGAAAAGGGTATCTTGAGATCGCTTACGAAAAGGGCATTTTCCTCGGCGAAGACGGCGGTAAAGCCTGGCCGGACCGCAGTATCACCAGGGCAGAGGCAGTAACCATGGTAGATCGGTGTGCCGCCATTTTGGGTGTTCCCATGTCCGCCACGTCAGGAAGGAGCTTTTTGGATTCTAACCGGATACCCCAATGGGCCAGACTGGCAGTCCAACGGCTTTCAGGGGCGAAAGTGGTGGAAGGAGACAGTGATGGTCGGTTCTATCCGGACAGAAATCTTACGCGGGCTGAAGCTGCGGCCTTGGCCATCAGGTGTCTTGATTTGGCCGGCAGTCGTTGGGATTTAACCGGCAGAATCGTTAAGATTGACCCCAAAGGCGAATTGACTTTAGACATTCAAGGAGAAGAAGTCAGGTTCCCAGTTAGCGTGCTAAAGGTCCAGGTGTTTCTGGAAAACGATGAAATAGCTTTTAACAGCCTTCGCGCCGGTCAGAATATCGGGCTTGTCTTCAGCCAGGGCGCTGTGGCGATAATTTCCGTGCTGTAAACATAGAACAGATCGAGTGTCAATTATGGGGCAGGTGTGGTTTTATGAATAGGACCCGCAGGTACATAGCGTGGGCATGTATTTTTGTTTTGATGGCTCTAATGATTGCCCCCGCGGCACCCCACAGTTGCGAATGTTCTGCATCTCCGTTCGAGACATCTGCCGAACCTGCAACCATGATTCGGGCAGATGCTCAGTGGTCATCTAGTTTGGTGAGTGAGTTGGGGCTTTCTTCACTGGATGCCAAAGGCCGCGGCGTCACAATAGGGGTTGTCGACACGGGAGTCGATTACACCACCCTTGCGCCGGAAGTTCTCAAAGATCTCGTAGATCTCACAGGTGAAGGGGGAGTAACACTCTCTCAGCCTTTGACGCCCTCATCTTCGGGGACTCTCACGTCAGGTTCGCAAACTTTCTCAGTTAAAAATATACCTTCAAAATCAGGGCGTTTTCGCGTAGGACAGCTGAAAACACAAGATTTGCCTGACAGTTCACCGTTAAAAACAGCCGCAGGCTCAAACTTCCGAATTTCGATTTTGGTGAGCGACAGGTACATCTCTGGGCAATACGACACCGTGTACATAGATACGGACGGGGATGGATCATTCAGCACGGAAAAAGGCTTAGAGGTTTTCAGAAATGGTTTCAGCGGCGCTCAGGTGAGACTTCCAAACAGCCGATTTTTGCACGTGGTCGTCAGCGACATCGTCGATAACGGTGCAAAAGTCCTCTTGGGCTTTGACGGTCACGGCCACGGAACTTCCATCGCTTCCGTCCTCGCGGGGAATGCCCCGGGGCTTATCCCAGTAGCCCCCCAATGCAGTCTGGTTTCGGTAAAAGCAGTGGACTCGTCCGGCCGAACCGGTTGGGACTTGCTGGCCCAAGGTATCCTTACAGCTTGCCGCAAAGGCGCCAAAATTGTGATTATGAGCGTTGCTCCTCTCATTCCCGCTGAAAGCGGAAGCTCCTTGGATGATGCCATACGGCGGGCCGAAAAGGAATACGGAGCCCTGGTGGTGGTTGCCGCCGGGAATAAGGGGCCGGGCCTCAGCACCCTCCCCGACTATGCCGAGCTTCCCAATGTGCTGTCCGTCGGGGCTTACATACCAGCCAGTGCCGAATCAGCCATGAGCATGCCCGGGAACCGACTGTGGCCGTGGTCTTCTTTGGGGCCTACTTCGGGCGGGGCAACGGTCAGTTTGGTGGCCCCCGCTATGGGCCCGGCGCAGGTGCCGGCTTGGATTTCCGACAAGGGGAACACTTGGCTATTTGAAGGCACTTCGTGTGCCGCGGCCTATGCGGGCGGGGCAGCGGCGGTAGTGGCTTCGCAAGCCTTCAGCACCGGCACAGCATTTTCCCCTGTTCTTTTAAAACAATCCCTCGAAGACGGGGGTCGGCCTTTACCCGGAGTTTCATCGGTTGAACAAGGGGCGGGCAAACTGGATGCCAAAAAGGCGTTGGAACTCTTCAAAGAAAGAAAGCACCAGCGGGTTAGAGTCGTCGCCGAGTGGTCGGGAAGCTATCTGGCATCGGGATTCTACGACAGAAACAGAATTCCGGGGTTCATTCCTTTTGGCGTTGATAGCTTTTTGCCCTTCAGTTCCAGTTTGCGCTTGGGGCTTCCATACTGGGCAAGCGCAAATACCGTTTCTCTAAACATACCTGCTGTAGAACAAAGAAATTTGTCCGTTCGAATCGATGCTGAATTGCCTCAAGGCCTTACATCGGGCTTCATTACCGGCGATGATCCCGAGTTACCGGGTATAGAAATGAAAGCGCTGGCAACCATCGTGGTGCCAAGAGAGTTCGGCGAAGCGGGTTCTTTGACAACACAGAAAATTATCGATATTGGCATGTTACATCGCGAATATTTCAGAGTAGATCCCGGGACCGAATATTTGACCGTACAGCTGGAAGTTCCCCGGAGTTCCGATGGGAAACCCAGGGGAAGGGAGCAACTATACGTGTATAACGCCAAGGGTGATTTGGCGCACATGGGGCCTTGGGTAGGTGCCGAGGGGACAGGTGTACGGGATGAAGTGTATCTTAAGGCACCGGAACCGGGCGTGTGGGAGGCAGTAATTGTGAGCGACCCCGCTTCACGCATCTTTGGAACAGGAGAGGCATCGTTTCGATTGACCCTTACCAAAGGGGGAATAGCCCCCAACAGCGCCTTCAACGCTCTGGAGGTGGCCGTCGATAAAAACGTGGCTGCCACAGGACAAATCGGATTATTCAACCCCGGTGCCGCATTTACCTGTAAACCAATGGTTATAGAACATGGCCAAAGCGGCTCTGTGTCTGTTGAAACGCTTCACGCGTCGTCGTTTGTGTCCTTGCCCAGGCCAATAGCCGGCGTAACCGAGAGCACTCGTTATTTGTATTTAGGTGTGTCTCAGGTTTCTGATCCTAACGCCGACATCGACGTCTATCTGTACCACTTGGACCCCGCTGTCAATCGGTGGGTTGAAGTAAAAGCTTCCGCCAAGTCGGGAAAAGCTGATGAGGAACTGACGTTGGTCAATCCGCCGGCCGGTCAGTATATGGCCTACATAGAGGTAAAAGGGTTACAGGATGCGCAAACTTTCTTTCAATGGACAACTGTAGTCGCCAACGATAAAACCGGATATGAAGCCAAAGAAGAATCAAACGGTGTCGAGGCTTTTACATGGGATCAAAACAAGAATAGAATTGTTAGAGTGTCGTGCCCAAACCACTTCACACCCGCCAAGCAAAACAAAGTGTATTTGGCCTTGTGGGACGAAGGAACGGGGGCCCTGAGAAATCTGATTCCTTTAGCGGTTACCGCCCCGGCTACGGGGATTGTGGCCTATGCGGGGATTGGAAACTCGGCCGGCGGTCATGCCGCGGTAACCATATCGGCGCTTGATTCGGTTTCCCTTAAACCTTTAGACGCCTTGGTTCGATTGGGCGACAGGTGGTTCCAGCTCCGTGACGGCAAAGCGCAGGCCGTAATCACCGGATCCAACATAAATAATCTTGATTTGTACGCCGAATATCCGGGTATGTATCCCAAAATAAAGACTATCCGCCAATAGAATGGAGACATCCGCTATGAAACGCTCTGCAAAGTATAAACTTTCTTGTCTTGTTTTATTCACTCTACTTTTCACTCTAACCCCCGGGGCGGTTATGTATTCACAGGGCGGCGTGCTTTCACAGCAAAACCCCACTGAGTCTGTAACGATTACCCCCGAACAGGCCGAATTGTTCCAAGTGTTCTCGGAAGTGCAAGATTTCATAAGGGAATATCACACAAAAGATGTTTCCCTAGACTTGCTGTACAAAGGCGCTATCAAGGGTATGGTGGAAATATTGGAGGATCGTTATTCCCAATATTTCACGCCGGAACAGCTTGAAGCCTGGGTGGCAGATCTGGAAGGCGAGTACGGCGGCATTGGCGTCACAATCGAACTCATCGACGGCATGCTTATGGTTATGGGCGTGTTCCCGGGGTCCCCCGCGCAACATGTGGGGCTTAAGGCCGGTGACGTGATCGTCTCTGTCGAGGGTAACGACATGAGGGGCAAGCTGCCAAACGATGCCGCTGTTTTGCTTCGAGGTGACCCAGATACCTCTGTGGAAGCGGTGTTTCTCAGACCTTCTACCGGCGAATTGATGAATGTGGAACTTGTACGCGCCAAGATTCTGCAACCTTCAATGGAAGTAAACGGTCTTGGGGACGGTTTGCATTATATGAAAGTGATGCAGTTTTCGGAGGAAGCGGGCCGAAGCTTTCCGCTTGTAATAGAAAGCTTACTGAGCCTGGGGATGAAAGGGCTCGTATTGGATTTAAGAGATAACCCCGGCGGGCTTGTAGGCGTTTGTGTCGAGATGGCTGCTTACTTGGTACCTAAGGGCCCAATAGTGGAATTGGCGCGTAAGGACCTCAAAGATGTTATTGAAAACCCCACCGATACTTTGACTGTTCCTATTGCGGTATTGACCAATGGCGGCACTGCAAGCGCTTCGGAAATTTTGGCGGGCGCTATTCGGGACAGGGGCGTAGGAGTTTTGGTAGGTGAGAAGACTTTTGGCAAGGGTTCGGTTCAAAGCCTGGTCGAACTTGATCAGGATCTGGGCGGTGTCAAACTTACAATTGCTGAGTACCGTACACCTTCAGGCTATGCCATCGAGGGTAAAGGCCTTGAACCCGACTACCCAGTTGACGTACCGGAAGCTGTAATTCCCATTCCGCCAAACTTCACTCGTCCCGTAAAACAGGGGATGGTGGGGTTGGATGTTTTGGCTGTGCAACAGAACTTGAGCTTTCTGGGTTACGAAGTTGGCGAATTGGATGGAATTTATGGTCCCAAAACCGCAAATGCCATAACAGCATTTTGTAAAGACCATGATATTCGCCTTCAAGGGTACTTAGATGAAGGATTTATGGACATGCTCACTGTGGCTTGTATTCAAAAAGTGAAAGACGCCGGCGACCCCGTTAAAGAGAGAGGCATTCAGCTGCTAAAAGACAGAATACAGACCGGAGAATGGGAATAGCGTCACCCCATATCTGCGGCAAAACATACATGCTATGTTAGAATTGGGCGAAACCCAATACCGAGTTTTGGAAAGGAGCTCCCAAATGCAGCTCTTTCTTGACACCGCAAACATACAAGAGATTAAGGAAGCCGCCGGTTGGGGGGTTATTAGCGGCGTTACTACCAACCCAAGCCTTATAGCTAAAGAAAAAAGGGACTTCAAACAAGTTGTGAAGGAAATAACGCAAATAGTCCCGGGACCAATATCAGCTGAGGTTTTGTCAGTAACCGCCCAAGAAATGATACCCGAGGCCAAACAGCTGGCACAAATCGCGCCCAACGTAGTCATAAAGATACCCATGACCAGAGAAGGCCTAAAAGCCGTGAGTGTGCTTTCTAAAGATGGGGTAAAAACCAATGTTACCTTAGTGTTTTCGGCTACCCAGGGCCTTTTGGCCGCACTTTCGGGAGCAACCTATATAAGCCCCTTTGTAGGCCGTTTGGATGATATAAGCACCGATGGTATGGATGTTGTGCAAGATTTGGTTACTATCATAGAAAACTACGGCTTGAAAACTCAGGTAATAGCCGCGTCCATACGTCACCCCATGCACGTGCTGGAGGCCGCTAAAGCTTGTGCCCATATAGCTACCGTGCCTTTTAAGGTGCTTGAAGCCATGGTCTTGCACCCGCTTACCGATATAGGTATCAAAAGGTTTCAAGACGATTGGGACAAAGTCCAAAAGGAACTTGGGCGACAGTAAAGCAGCATCCCAAAAGCCGAAAAAGCGGGAGCCCGAAAATTCCGCCAAAAGGGCTCCTGCTTGAGAATTAACTTCATAAATCACGGCTAAACACGATTTAATGAATCTTGACTACGTCTATTGCGTATGATAGTTTCAAGTAGGAGTTGAACAATCAAGCCTTCACCAGCGATAATCTTCCTGATTTTCGAGTAAAGTGATTCCAGTCCTTTCATGATTTCAGGCTTTTGGGCCTTTATTCATATCCGTCATCATATATTCATGCCTATTGCAGCCAAAAGAATCGAGGAGATGTGACGTTATGCAAGTTGACCACGAAACAAGGCCGGAGGTTGTTCCGGTCGACGAGGGTGAAGAAGTCAAGGTCGAAAAACCTAAGACGCGTCGCACCCGAAAAAAAGCGGAACCTCCGGTAGAAGCGGGAACCCCAGCAGAAGCCGAAACCCCGGTAGAACCCAAGAAACCGCGCAGAACAACGAAAAAGAAAGCCGCAGAAGACAGTCCGAAACCGGACCCTGAGCCTGCGGCAGAAGCCGAAGCCACCCATGGCGGGGCTGAGGCGCCCAAAGAGGAGCCAAAGAAACGCACCAGAAAAACCACTACTTCCCGCACCAAAGCCGTAAAACCGCCGGAACCCCAGATGAGCAAAGAGGTAACGCCTGTTCCTGCAGAAGAGAAACCTGAAGAACCGGCAGAACCAGCCCAGACAGAGCCGTCTAAGCCCGGGCACCGTTCTTTGACCAGGGTAACCCCCGGTTTATCGCCCAATTGGCAATCGCCGGGTCGAGCCGAGGTCGCGCCATCTCAGAAACCTGAAACGGCTCCGGTTCCGCGCCCTGCTATTCCGGCGCCAAAAGCGCCAAAGGCGGTTGAAACACCCGAACCGCCCGCCGTTCCGCAGGCACCGGCTCGGGTCCAAAAAGAAACCCCGCCCGCTCGCGAGCCCGCGCCGCAAAGAGAGCCCGCTCAACAGCAAACAGATTTTTACCATCAAAGGCGCCCGACTCGTACCAGAACCGAAACGGGCCCTTCCATGAAAGAACTTGGCATCATGACTCTGGTGGAGCTGCAAAAAGTTGCGAGAGAGCTGGGGATAGCCGGTTATTCGGCCTTGCGCAAGAAAGAATTGGTATTTGAAATTCTAAAAGCCCGCACTCAAGCCGGGGGCCTTATTTTCGCGGAAGGGCTTCTTGAGATCTTGCAGGAAGGCTACGGATTTTTGCGTCCCGCTTTTTACTTTCCAAGTAAAGATGATATATATATTTCTCCGTCCCAGATACGAAAGTTTGACCTTCGCACGGGTGATTTGGTCTCGGGCCAGGTTCGCCCCCCGAAAGACAACGAAAGGTATTACGGCCTTCTGAGGATAGAAGCCATTAACGGCGACGACCCGGAAATAGCCAGGGAAAGGCCAAACTTTGAGGGGCTTACGCCCATATTCCCCGATGAGCGTTTCCAAATCGAAACTACCCGTAACGAAATTTCCGGCAGGCTTTTGGATTTGGTTGCACCCTTAGGTAAAGGGCAAAGGGCTTTAATCGTTTCACCCCCTAAAGCGGGCAAAACGATTCTTTTGAAGCGTATAGCCAACGCCATCACCACCAACAATCCCGACACCTATCTTATGGTGCTTCTCATCGATGAGAGACCCGAAGAAGTCACCGATATGCAGCGTTCTGTAAAAGGTGAGGTTATAGCATCAACTTTTGACGAACCCCCTGAAAATCACACAAGGGTATCCGAGATGGCTTTGGAAAGGGCAAAACGGTTGGTAGAAAACCACCGCGATGTTGTCATACTTCTGGACAGCATCACCAGAATGACCAGGGCTTATAACCTGATCGAACCGTCGTCCGGGCGTACTCTGTCAGGCGGAATGGACCCAGGGGCCTTCCACAAGCCCAAGAGGTTTTTTGGAGCCGCCAGGAACATTGAAGAAGGCGGCAGCCTCACCATCGTGGCCACAAGCCTGGTGGATACCGGTAGCCGTATGGATGACGTAATCTACGAAGAATTTAAGGGTACCGGCAATTCGGAGATACACCTAGATCGAAAGCTTGCGGAAAGAAGAATTTTCCCTGCCATCGACATCAAACGTTCAGGCACCCGTAAAGAAGAACTGCTGCAACCCAAGGAAGAGCTGGAAGCCATGTGGTTGTTCCACAAGATGACCAACGATTTAGAGTTAGACAAAGTGCTTGAGGGGCTCATGCAAACCTTGGGCCAGACAAAAAGCAACAAGGAAGCGCTCCCTCTTTTGAAGCGAAGATTGTCATTGATAAGGTAGGGTGCTATAATTTTTACGTTTACTGTAAAGAGGGTGATGTAGTTGAAGCAAAATATCCATCCGGATTATGAAATGACTACTGTAACCTGCGCTTGCGGCGCGGTGTATCATGTCGGTTCAACAAAGAAAAATATCAGGGTTGACATTTGCGCCAAATGCCATCCGTTTTTCACCGGCGTGCAGAAGATAGTCGACTCCGGCGGCCGTGTAGAAAGATTCCGCCAAAAGTACGGATATCTTGAGGGTGAAAAGAAGTCTCAAGACACCGGCAAATAGCTATTTGAAGTTTAGGGACAGATAACCGGCAAGTTTTGGTTTCTGTCCTTTTGCTTTGGACTTCGTGTAGTAGAATAACCACTGGGGGGCTGGTTATGGAAAATAAGGCTCCGTCTTACGGGGGCCAGGCCGTAATCGAAGGCGTTGTTATGCGAGGCCCAAGATATTTGGCCATGTCGGTGCGAACGCCATCCGGTGAAATAGTGTCTCAAGTAAAAGAATCGCCCATGCCTTCGGAAAAAGGCGGGGTGTACAAGTTACCCGTGATAAGGGGTGCTTTGGCGTTTTGGGACACTGTGTCGTTGGGTGTGGAGACGTTAATGAGATCGGCGGAAATAGCTATGCCTGAAGAAGAAACCCCCAGTAAAACGGCTATCAACATCTCGGTAGCCTTGGGCGCTGTAATAGCTGTCGGTATTTTTGTATTGTTGCCAACGTGGGCTGCCTCGCTAATTTTGGGGGCTGCGGGGCTTTCTGGCCGAGCTATAACCAGTTTGGTAGAACTTGTTATAAGGCTTATGGTTTTGGTCGGATATATCATGTCTGTGTCCAGGATGGATGACATAAAAAGGGTGCTTCAGTATCATGGCGCCGAGCATAAGGTGATTTGGGCGTGGGAGAAAAACCACACACGCCCGGCGCTTACTGCGGAATCTTGGGACCACTCGGAAGCTGTGGATGCCCTAACTTCAGGCGCGGAGCACACCCCCAGGCTTCATCCAAGGTGCGGAACCAGCTTTTTGTTTCTGGTAGCCCTTTGCTCTTGGGTTGTATTCTTGTTCGTGTCACCGGGGGCTTTTTATATAAGGTTTTTGGCGCGCATACTGTTGTTGCCGGTCGTTGCCGGTTTATCTTATGAAGTTTTGAAACTGTCCGCTCAAGGGGAAGGTTGGTTTTGGAGCGCCATGCGGGCGCCCGGAATGGCTCTTCAAGCGCTCACCACTAAAGACCCCGATGATAGGCAGTTGGAAGTGGCGGCCGAGAGTCTGGCGCATCTCATAGAGGCCGAAAGAGGCAGGTTAAAATCATGACCACACACGGCGTTGGTGGTTTTAAAACCAAATTAGACGAAATGGAAGAACGGTTTGAGGAAATCGGTGTAATGATGCAGCAACCCGAAGTTTTCTCTGACCCTTCCGAATATCAAAAGCTTGCCAAAGAACGGGGCAAAATGGATCAAATTGTAACCAAATATATGCGGTACAAAAAGGTGCTTCAAGATATTGACGTTAATCAAGAAGCCGTTGATACAGAAACAGACGACGAAATGCTGATCCTGGCTCAAGAAGACCTTGGGATTCTTCAAAACGAAAAAGAGAACTTGGAGTCGGAGCTCAAACGGGCTTTGGTACCCAAAGATCCCAACGATGACAAGAATGCTATCGTGGAAATTAGGGCGGGTACAGGCGGTAATGAAGCTGCCCTTTTTGCGGGGGAGCTTTTCAGGATGTACGGTCGATACGCCGAAGAGCGCAGGTGGAAAGTGGAGATTTTGACTTCTAACCCCACTGACCTGGGCGGGTTCAAAGAGGTCATTTTTGCCGTGGAAGGGGATGGAGTCTACGGCAGGTTAAAATACGAAGGCGGTGTTCACCGGGTCCAGCGCATTCCGCTTACTGAATCGGGCGGCAGGATTCATACTTCTACAGCCACAGTGGCAGTTTTGGCCGACTCGGACGAAGTCGAAGATGTATCCATAAATCCGGATGAGCTTCGCATCGACACTTACTGTTCTTCCGGTAAAGGCGGGCAGGGCGTGAATACAACGTATTCTGCTGTCCGTATAACCCACTTGCCTACAGGCACAGTGGTCACCTGCCAAGATGAGAGATCACAAATTCAAAACAGGGAAAGAGCCATGAGGATTCTTCGTTCAAGGCTTTTGGCTTTGGCCCAAGAAGAAAAGAACAAGGAACTGACCGACACCCGCCGTTCACAAGTGGGTACAGGCGAGAGATCAGAGAAAATACGCACATACAATTTCCCTCAAAGCAGGGTTACCGATCACAGAATCGGTTTCACAGGGCACAGGCTTACCGAAATAATGAACGGTGATTTGGACGAAATAGTCGAAGCGCTTTTGGCAGAAGACGAAAGGCTAAAGCTTCAGGATGCGCAATGACAATTGGCTTAACGGGAATGACACCGAACTGAATCTGAAACAGGCTATGGGCTGGGCGGTACAAAAATTGCGTGGTCGAAGCCAACATGCCGCAAGGGACGCTTCTGTGCTTTTAGCGCATGTTTTGGGCGCCCCGTCTCATTACCCCTTTGTGCACCCGAGAGAATGCCTGACAGAACCGCAAAAACAGCAGTATGAAGCCTTAATCCTTAACCGACTTGTCGGTGTGCCTGTGGCATACCTCAGGGGTTATCAGGAGTTCATGGGGCTTCGTTTTTACGTTGACCGTCGGGTTTTGGTTCCGCGGCCCGAAACCGAACTGCTGGTTGAAAGGCTTCTTCTTGCGTTAGACCATTGTCCGCCACCTGTTTTGGTGTGTGATGTGGGTTGCGGCTCAGGGGCTATAGGGCTATCCGTGGCGAAACTTGGGGGGCACAAAGCAGTGCTCGCGGACATCTCCCAAGACGCCCTAGATGTGGCCAAACAAAACGCGGAAAGCCTTGGCGTTTCAAGTTCGGTATCATTTTTACAAGGCGACCTTCTGGCCCCTTTGCGGGAGGCCGGGTACCGCGGGTGTTTTGATGCTGTGGTGTCTAATCCTCCTTACATTTCTTCCGGCGACATGCCTTTTCTTCCCGATGAAGTAAAATGCGAACCACCTCATGCTTTAGATGGGGGGGCCCGAGGTTTGGATTTTATAAGCCGGCTTGCCGCCGGGTCAAGAGATCTTCTGAAACCCCGGGGAATGCTTTTTATGGAAATAGGCGCAGGGCAAGGAAAAGCGGTAACAGAACTTCTAGGTGATTACGGCTGGCGCGACGTTCATATTTTCCCTGATTACGCCGGTCTTGACAGGGTAGCTTTTGCAAGGTTGGGGGGACAACAGTGATAACAAAAATTGTGAAAGTCGACCCGCTTCAACCTTGGGATGAACTATTGATTCCGTGCGCTCAGGCGTTGCGCCGGGGCGAACTTGTGGCTTTCCCCACAGAAACCGTATACGGTTTGGGAGCCAACGCTTTGAGCCGGGAAGCAGTGTCCAGGATTTTTGTAGCGAAAGGAAGGCCCCAGGATAACCCGCTTATAGTACATGTTTCCAGGGTCGAATCGGTGGAGCCCTTGGTAAAAAACATCTGCCCCAAAGCATCGGAGCTCATGCACCTTTTTTGGCCCGGGCCTCTAACTTTGTTGTTTCCCAAATCGGAAAGGGTTCCGGATTTGGTTACCGCCGGGCTTCCAAACGTGGCCATAAGAATGCCCGAACACCCCATTGCACAGCGCCTTATAGATTTGGCGGGAGTACCTTTGGCGGCGCCTTCTGCTAATGTTTCCGGCAGGCCAAGTCCTACTACGTTCCACGAAGTATTGTCTGACCTCGACGGCAAGGTTGAATACATAATCGACGGCGGGGGCTCGGGCATAGGTGTGGAGTCCACTGTACTGGATCTTTCCGGGCCTATCCCTCGGGTTTTACGCCCCGGCGGGCTTCCCGTTGAAGATTTGAGAAAAGTTTTGGGTGAAGTGGAAATAGCCTCGCATTTTTCAAAAGGCCCTGCCGAATCTCCGGGCACCAAATATCGGCACTATGCTCCCAAAGCCCAAGTATATTTGGCCGAAGGCACAGCCGTTGAGCAGGCTTCGTCAATAATACTTTCTGCAATAAAACACTTGGTGGCCGGGTCAACGGTCGTGGTTATGGCGTCTAGCGAAAACGCCGCAAAGTACGCGCGGCTTTCCCGAGAGTTCCCTTCGCTTTTCCACGTGATTAACTTGGGCTCTCACACCGATTTGGCGCCTGTTGCGTCCCGCCTTTTCTCGGCACTTCGATACGCCGACTATATTGGCGCGTCAACGGTTTTTTCAGAATCCTTTCCCGAAAAAGGTTTGGGTTTGGCCATTCAAAACAGGCTTCTAAGAGCGGCGGATGGCAAGATTCTTTCGCGCGGGGCTTCCCTTAGGGTGGTAACAGTGTGCTCGGGCAACACTTGCCGAAGCCCCATGGCCCAGGGCATTTTGCGGAGTCTGTGGGATTCGGTTTCGGCTGAGACCCATGGTTTTGGGGGCCTTTCCCTTGAAGTGTTATCTCGTGGGACGGCTGCTTACAGCGGGGCTCCCGCTACACCAAAAGCCGTGGCGGCCGCGGGGAAATTAGGTATCGATTTGGGACAGCACAGGTCGCAGCCAATTTCCCAAGTTGATTTGGTATGGGCTGACTTGGTAATTACCATGACCCAAACCCACAAACACGATCTCATTTCGCGGTTTCCCGCTTTTCACAAAAAGATATATACTCTGTCTGAGATATCGCGCGGCGCCGTAAAAGGGGATGTGAGTGACCCCTACGGTCAGTCGCAAGAAATATACGATTCTACAGCCCAAATATTACAAAAGGGCCTTTTATCATTTATCCATTGGCTTTGGGAGTTGACCGATGCTGATGGTTTTGGTTTATGACGATTGGGAGGGCCGTTTATGAAGATCGCTGTAGGAAGTGACCACGCCGGGTACGAGCTAAAGAGGCATATTTGCCTTCAGTTGACAGCGCAAGGCTACGATGTGCTTGACAAAGGTACCCAAAGTGACAAATCTGTAGATTACCCCGACTATGCGAAATTGGTAGGACAACATGTGGCATCTGGAGAATGCCAAGTCGGGTTATTGGTGTGCGGCACCGGGTTGGGTATGGCAATAGCGGCCAACAAGATTCCCGGAGTAAAGGCAATTGTTTGTTCCGACACGTTTTCCGCCCGAATGGGCCGAGAACACAACGACGCCAATATACTGTGTATTGGCAGCAGGGTTGTGGGCGCGGGTTTGGCCATGGATATAGTGACGGCCTTTTTGAACGGACAGTTTTTGGGCGGTAGGCACACCGCCAGGGTTCAAAAAATAGACGCTATTGAAGCAGAATTTCTTAAACGCTAAGTTTTCGGGAGGCATGAAACATGTCCTATGACACAGATCTGGTCGAAATAAAAGGACAAGTCGCGTCTGCGGTTAAAGGGCTTTTGGAAAAGGCGCACCTTAAGGAAGGGCAAGTGCTTGTGCTCGGTTGTTCCACCAGCGAGGTGCAAGGAAACCGTATCGGTTCCGCCGGCAGCGCCCAGGTTGCCACCGCGATTTTGGACGGTGTGGATGAAGCCTTAGAGGGAACCGGGGTTCATTTGGCGGTTCAATGCTGCGAACATCTTAACAGGTGTCTTGTGATAAAGCGGGACACCTTTGAAAAATACAACCTCACCGAGGTAAGCGTCGTTCCCGTTCCTCACGCGGGCGGAGCCACAGGGGCAACAGCGTTAGGCCGGTTAAAAGATCCGGTGGTCGTGGAATCTATCCAAGCCCATGCGGGTATCGACATCGGCGATACATTCATAGGGATGCACTTGCGTCCTGTGGCAGTTCCTGTTCGCCTTCCTTTGAAAAACATCGGCAAAGCCCACTTGACGTTAGCCCGAACCCGCCCCAAGCTCGTAGGCGGAAGGCGGGCTGTGTACGCCGACGGTGAGTCTTCTAAACACTGAAACTAGATCGGGGAGTGTCAGAATCATGCAAAAGCGTAACCGCCCCGGTTGGGACGAGTATTTTATGCATTTGGCCGGTGTTGTGGCAACGCGCTCCACTTGCCTTAGGCGAAGCATCGGCGCGGTCATCGTGAGGGACAAAAGGGTCTTGGCTACAGGGTACAATGGCGCCCCCACTGGGCTTCCGCATTGCATCGATATTGGCTGCCTCAAGGACGAACTGGGAGTGCCTTCCGGTGAGCATCAGGAAATATGCAGAGCTCTTCACGCCGAACAAAACGCTATTGTCCAAGCCGCGCGCTACGGAATTTCTGTCGACGGTTCTACTATGTATTGCACTACGGAACCGTGCAGCGTGTGCGCCAAAATGATGATTAACGCCGGTATTCGTCGAGTGGTTTATCAAGAACCGTATCCCGACCGTTTCTCCAGGCAGCTTCTGGATCAAGCAGGCATTGAGGTTGTGCACTTTGCGCCTGACGGCTGCAAAGTGTAATGTCGGTCGGTAATCTGTCAAACTAAGGGGCGACCGATTCGGCCGCCCCTTAGTTTATTTATGGCTGCGCAACCAGCCCGCTCGGTCACCTCGGGGCTTTCCCCCTAGCGCACCCGGTCACCTCGGGGTTTTCCCCCCGTCGCACTCGGCTATCTTGGGGTTTTTCCCCC
>CAZXSP010000005.1:0-31017 GCA_964643285.1 uncultured Eubacteriales bacterium | reverse complement strand
GTTGTTTTCTGCCGACCACGCCACGCCACTGGAGTACCATTCCCCGGCGCCTAAGTCGGTGAACCCGGAATCGGTAGCTGTTGTGGGGTTTCCCTCTAGGCGATGCAAAATGGTGGGAATCATTCCCCTGGTTGCCGCGCCGTTGGGTTCGAACGTGCTACCGCCTGTGCCGGTCATCAGGCCGTTTCTGTGAACATACCACACAGCATCGAAAAACCAATCGTTTTCTTCAACGTCTTGGAAAGGTACAAATGCTACGATATCGAAAACGGCCTCGATAGTATGGCCTGCGGCCACATTCTTGAAGATGTAGCTAGTCGCAGCGCCTATACTTTCGCCGTCAACCAAAACATCAGAAAGCACATACCCCGTTTCAGGTCTGATCACAAATTCTTGATTTGCCCATTCGCCCACCATCACATTGCCCGACGGAGTTATGCTCCCGCCGACGCCGGCAGCAGCGATGATTCTGTAGTGAATGTAAGGACCCGTATACTGGGGTTGAGGATCGTCCTTTTTCTGCCACTGGGCGTACAATGCCAGCTCTGCGTTTATGGTGTAAATGTCGCCCGGCTGATAGGATGTACCGGTGCCATCAGGCTCAGTATTCCACTCTGTAAACGTGTAGCCTGAACGGACAGGAACATCTGAGCTGAGTTCCAAAACTACGTTTTCTATTTTGGCTTGCGTTTCCGGAACCGAAATTGCGGCATCAGGCACGTTATCGTGATAAGAAACTGCAAAACCCAAAATATCCGCGCTTTCAGCCCCTCCTATGCCGATTACCACCGAGTACAGTTGGGTTTCGCCGGGGCCTATAACCCTATCCTGCCAAGAATAGGCCATACCCGAATCGCTGCCGTAAGACGTAATAGTCACCTGGTTGAAAATATTCGCCTGTCGCTCGCTCCAATAACCGTACCAGAAAGTGTTCACATCGGTGACTCCTGCCGAACGCTTGCCAAAGAAATTGAACTGGGCATGATCATCGTAGGCCGATGTGGAGACCATTTTGAAACCACGGTTGTCTGCAACAGGAATGCTGTCGTCGAATACCGAGATTGGTGCGGAATCATCGGATCCTATTTGAATGTCCGCGTGGCTTCCGAAAGAAAAGGTAACAGCTTCATCTCCGCTGTTAACAAAAGTGTATCTTACTTGCAGCGCTTTCCCGCCGCTCACAAAATGCGGTACGATTTGAAGCGACAACCCGCTCGTTCCAACAGACACCGGGGTCCCGTCAGCAGAAACCACGACCCTACCGGCGCCGTCTATGCTGAGTTCGGTACGATATCCCCAATTACCGCAAGTGGTCTGTTTCCAGCCATTGTAGTGGAAACCCATGATATCCAGGTTGCTATCGTAGTATCTGTATGCCATCACACCGTTACCGTCTGTGTAATACCCTAACGGCGGCGACTTGAACGTAGCCGTGATCACGCCTGAATTGGCGGCATTCTGGGTTGACTTCGCTGAAGAGACTACAAATGCGTTCTCGGCCACTCCGTCGAAAGTGTAACCCTCTTTGGCGGTTAGTGTAATGGTAGCTGTATAGTCTGTATTAGCTTCAGCAATGTTGTGATCCGGTGACCAACTGACTGTCCCTGAATATTGGTCAGTTCCAACTATTAGCCCGTGCGGAGTTTCACCGTTCTTGGGGGCAAGAGCGTCACCGATTACAAGATCAGTGACTGTTGGGTAAATGCCTTTGACAACACAGATACCTTTGTTATTTGTGTCGCCTGCCCATGACCAAGTGGAATTATCCGAGTCAATAAGCGTGTAGGACCCGGCTTTCACAACCTCATTAGGGAAAACGTACCAATTTACGTTTGGCTTATTCCCTTGGCCATCGGCCACAGAGACAGGCCACGGCCCATATAGCGTTCCGTCTTCGTGTCTGAGGCTTATAGTTTGTCCTTCGTAATCATCAGAACCGGCCCACCAGTGGTAGGTATGAACCGCGGTAATAAGATGCGGTACAGAAACGGTAAACGTAGTGTCAACTGAAGGGCCGCTCGACACGCCGGCTATGCTCGTATGCGTATATATAATGGAAGCGTCGCCCAGTGCGCCGAAATACTGACCGGCACCATCGCCGGGGGTTACACACGTATGAGACAACTGCAAGTCTGTAACATCGCTTTGAAGGTTAAATTGGATTACAGCGTATGAACTGCCGGTCGGATAAAATGTCTGTCCTTCGCGGGCAAACACGAACAATTCATCGCTGTTCATGCCAAGCGAAGCACTTTCTAACTTCACCTTATGTACAGCAGTTTCTTCTGCCGTACCGCTTAAAGTAACAGTGGCCGTAATATCTGTACCCGATTGCTGAGGGCTTTCAAGGTCGAATGACACCGAAGCGGTAATACCGTTGTGCGAGACTGAGTCAGGCTTTTGAAAAGCATACTCACCGTTGGCCAATACCGTCGGCGCAACCTGCGCCAGCACAAAGAGTAACACCAAAGACACACCCAACAACTTTTTCACCATTGGCAAAACCTCCGTAATCTGAATTAAAACCCATCTTATATCTGTAGTTACAAACCGACAACCACTTGTTGGCAGCCGTTTCCCCCTTCTGTGCGCTTCCCGGCGCCACGGCTAAATCGCTAACTTTTTGTCCTCTGTGTACTAAGAATAAGGGCTTTTTCAGTACTGTACCCCCACACGAACGGGTAGTTTGGTAACCAAGCCAGGATTGCGTTCACCAAATGCCGTTATGAAAGGTACGTTGCGCATTCAGGGCCAGAAATACTTCATACGAAATTGTTAACAGAGAAGCCCCACGCGGAGGTTTGTTCATCATCACGTGGGGCTTTGCACTACCTTAAAAAATCATTGTTCAATTTGCGCGTACACTATTATCTTAGGAACGGATAACCGTCATTTCCACTGGAATCGATATCCCACACAGTAACGAAATCCCAGTCAACGAAGGTAGACTGCTCCTTCATCTCCGAGGTGGTTTTGGGTATACTCCCTGCATTTTCATCTGATCTTTCCGAAATCGTCGCATCATAATAACAGGAAGTCGTTGACGGCGACCCACCCCCAACAAAACCGCCGGAAAGGTGGGTGACAGAAATACAACTGCCGGCGGAATAGCAGTCTTTGATCGATCCACCGTCAAAATAGCCCACAAAACCGCCAATGCTGGAGCCGCCTTCATCGACCGTGACATGGACAAATGAATAACTGTCATTTATGGTGCCTGAATTCCAGCCGACAAATCCACCGGTATTGGAACCGCTTCCTGATACCGTACCAGCGGCCGAACATTTTTCTATAATGCCGCCGTTATAACCCACGAGCCCACCGATATCTGCGCTCCCTGAAACTATCTGGACATTAGCAGATGAGTTTTGGATGGTTGCCGAATACAGCCTCCCGGCGATACCCCCGGTATACATGGCCCCTTGTATGGTTCCGTTGACAGTCACATTGTCCATACTGGACTCATAATAAAAGTGGCCACATAGACTTCCGGTATACATACCGCCTTTAACATCGACATTGTCCAAAGTGAGATCTTTAACTGTTGCGCCATTGGTATAGCCGAATAAGCCCACGTATTGCTCCCCGCGATTTATGGTGAGGTTGCTTATGGTCTTACCGTTGCCATCCAGGTGGCTTCGGAACTCAGCGTTGTACGTACTCCCCCCGATGGGGCGCCACCCTTGGCCATCGTTGTACTCGGGGCCACTCTCGCTCAAAAACGCAGCCAGATCAATGTCGTTGTTCAGGATGTAGTACTTATCCTTGTGACTGGTGCCGAGTCTGTTACGCAGGTTATTTAAATGCATCGGTGTACTTATCTGCCATGGGTCTCCCTGGGTTCCTGTACCACCCGCAAACTCCGGTTCCACAGAGAGAGTTATGGTTATGTCGTTACTTACCGCATTCTGAGTGTCCGTGGCGAATACTGTGATCTTCACTGTATCTTCGCCTATGTCCGCCCCTTGCGGAGTGTACTCCAGGGTCCATCCTCCGGCACCAATACTCGCTGCGGAAGCCCCAATAGTGCTCCTCACCGCGTATATAAGATCTTCCGGATCGTCGTAATCGTCGGAAAATACGGTACGTAGATCGATAGCGAACTTTGCGTTTTCTACAGCGCCTAAAGAGTCGACAGGCTCAACCCCAACCGGTGCGCGGTTGGCGGCGGGCACCTCCACTAATACGTTAGCTGTGCTCTCATCGCCAAGTCCTTTGTTGAGGGTCAAAACAACACAGCCGGTAACCAAAGATTCCCCGTAGGTGATGGTCCCGTCTATGTTTACTTGGGCATTGTCGGAAGATTCCATGGTCACTTCCACTCCCAGGAAGGCAACAACGGCTTCAGCCATGGGCACAACACCGGTATCTGTTCCTTCCCGCGGTTTCAGAGTTCCTCCCTCCAAGGCTGCTTTTGCCGCCCCTATATCCAGGTTATCTTGTGTATTATCGTAAGGTGTTGCAGTAATCAGCATCTCGAGAATCTCGGTAGTTTGAGGTTCACCAAGCCCTTTACCTATCTCAACTCTGAACTTATAGAGTCCGTCTATACCCCACTCGTTTGGTACAGTTCCGGCTTCTGCCGGGGTGAAACTTACCGTTTCCACTGACGCCGTCGCGCCTGAAAGATCCAGTGCTCCCAGAAGCAATTCAACTTTTGCTTTGGCTTCTTGTTCATTTGCCACACCGGATTGCGTGGCCCCAAAGCCCGAGATCTCTATCAAAACCTTGGCCGCCGCGATGTCGGCACTGTCTTGAGTTCTGTCATAGGGAGTTGCTGTGATGATCATGGTGAGTTCTTCGGTTGTTTGCTCAGCTCCAAGGCCCTTGCTCACGGTAACGGTGAACTTGTAAGCCCCATCTGTTCCGGGACTGTGTCCAACTGATTCTTCCACCGCGGCGGTGAAATCGGTTGTGTTGACAACGAAGGAGGAACCGTTTAGGTCCAAAGCCTGTATTACTGCTTCCACTTCATCCTTGGCGTTAACCGGGTCGTTTACGTCCCCTTGAATCGCCGAGTAAGTCACGCTTTCTATCAGTTCTACGGCCGCTGCGATGTCGGCATTGTCTTGGGCCATGGTTGAGGTGGCGCCGGTGTCGGGAGGCGGCTGGATTATGCCTTCTCCCGAATCGTTGTTGGTGACGGTGCTGTTCGCCGACACTGTGACGCCCCCGCCCGCAGTAACGCCCGACGCGCCCCTGTTACTGACAATGGTGTTAGGCGTAGTGACTGAGGTGTTATCCGCGGTATCGGTCGTAATGACACTGCCTACCACCCCTGCACCGGATATGCCCGTGCCGGACGCTCGGGTCTCTATGCTCGATAGTTTGCCCTCCACATTGATACTGGTGTCTGTTGCGCTTACGTAAAGCAGTGCACTACCGATGGTTGCGTCAGGCGCCACTTCAACCCCGGACGCGGCGCCTTTAACCTCGATTTTCTCAACTGATGCATTCTTCACTATCACCGTAAGATAGGATGAGGCTATCTCAAGTGTGCCGACTTTTCCTTCGATTATGACGTCGTCAAGGCCATCTTCTACGACAACAAAAGCGACGTCGGCATTGTCTTTAGACATGACCCGAATACGACCGTCAACTTTGGCTACCACGATCTTACCGTTAACGCCTCCGCCGATAACCACGACAGAATCGACACCGCCGCCCCTCACGATCAGATTGCCCTCAATCGTAACGTGGTCGAGCGCTACATCGCCGTCCGCCACTCCGTCGCCTATAACAAGGTCGCCGGTGACTCTCACATTTTTCAAAGTGACATTAGGAGCGTTAATCATAAGATTGCCGGGCGCAACTTCTGTATATACGCCGGGGATATTTATGTATTGCTTTATCAAATTGTATATAAGCTGGGCAAACTCAGCCCGGCTTATACCCGCCTGCGGATTGAGCTTGCCGCCTGATCCCTGTACATGACCAGAATTGACAAAGGCGAAAACTTCCTCTTTCGCCCAACCTGAGAGTTGGTCAACATCATCGAAATCTTTCGAAGTTGTGGCAGCCGGCTTTATCTTTAAAGCCCTGGCTAGAACTACAAACGCCTGCTCGCGCGTGATAACGTCATTGGGGCTCATTTGATTCCCGTAACCCTGAATAATGCCCATCTTAAATGCTCTGGCGAGATCTTCGGCAAACCAATCATCGTTTCTGATGTCGGAGTACATGGAAATGTCGCCTTTTTCCTTGGCTGCGAAGGCCCGCACAACTATTGCCGCCATTTGCGCTCGGGTTAAGGGCGCATCGGGCATGATTTTGTCCTGGTCGCCTCGGAGCAGCCCATTCCGGACAGCGTTTTCTAAGGCATTTTTTGACCAGTTATCGGGCATATCAGTGAACGTGGGCTTTGCCTCTGCAACCTCCAAAGTCAAGGTTGGCAGCATGGCCAATAAGACAGTAAAAATCAAGGCTACAGACAAGTACTTCTTTTGCATTTGTTTTCCCCCTTTTTTGACCAAAAGTCGACACGCTTATCTACTGAAACGCTAAAGCTTTCTTCCCGAAAATACACTGCCTGATTTACAACTAATCGTCAGTTCTGCACCAAAGAGTTATACCTCAGTTCCGACAGCACGGTAGGTCTTAACATTGCTGACACATAGCCACCACAACCGTTTGACTCAACAAACAGATTATTGGGAAGGAAGAACCGAACCTATGGTCGTAAGCAGCAGTATGGCTGAAATCTCTCGTTGGCATCTAACACATCTACACTTCGTGGGCTATATAATGGTTGTGGTACAAGCTGTTACCCCACAAATTTGAGGAGGTATACCATGATAATCTGCGCGAAAACCATTGTGACGGGAGACTCTACAACTGTCATTAAAGACGGGGCAGTGTTGTTTGAAGACGGCATAATAAAAGAAGTTGGGCCGGCGGAGGAACTGAAACGCAAGTATCCCGGCGAGAAAGTGAAAGATTACGGCGACGCCACCATCCTTCCCGGGCTTGTGGACATGCACGTACATATGGGCACCGGGTTCAGTAGTCCCGGCAGGCCGCTACAGGGCAAATATTACACGGCTTACGGGACTTTGGATTACGCACAAAGAGCCATCAAGACCGGTGTTACCACCATGCGGGACGTAATGTCTCCCGACGGTGTCTGCCGCGAATTCAATATGGCTGTAACCAGTGGCTTTCTCAGACATGTTCCGCGTTTGCATTTCTGCAACATGGCCCTATGCGCCACGGGCGGACATGCCTGGGGCGCTCGCGGTTCCATTATCGAGGTTGACGGAGAGTTTGAAATAAGGAAGGCCGTAAGGACTCAAATCCGCGAAGGGGCCGATTGGATCAAAGTCATGGCTTCGCACAGGTCGGACGTCGCAGAGTTCACTCAAGGTGAAATGGATGCGGCCGTGGATGAGACGCATAGGCATAATCGTAGGCTCGCTGTACACACCAGCCGCCACCCCTCACTGCAGATTTGCATCAACGCCGGGGTCGATACAATCGAGCACGGTACTGACCTAACTTACGAACAGGTCGTGCAGATGAAGGAAAAGGGTATAACTTGGTGTCCAACTTTACTGGTGCACAAGACCACGGGCGACAATCTCGAGGCTAAGGTGAAAGAACACGGCTACGAATCCCTTACCCCCCGTGAAAAAGAAACCTACGACATTTACAGCCCCGCCAACGTCTACTACAGAGCCAATTTCAAGAAGTTCGCCGAAACCGGAGTTCTGGTGGTCTCCGGAACCGACATGATGTTCCCGGGAGCCCCCGCGACACCGGTGGCGCAAGAAGTCGCCGTAATGGTGGAATATGGTATGAGCCCGGTTTGGGCTATTGGTGCCGGAACAAAGAATTGCGCGCAAGCCCTGGGTATGGAAGGTAAAATAGGCGAACTCGCTCCCGGAGCATTTGCCGATATTACAGTGGTTTCGGGAGACGCCTCTGTCGATATCACGTCTCTCGAAAATGTGAAAGAAGTGTTCGTAGGCGGCGAGACAGCCTATTCCGCCTAAGAACTAATACCCCGGGCTCTGTCCCTGTTTCACTCAAGCAAGTGGAATAGTGGAGGGATAGAGCCCGGGCTGCACACCAACACCGTCATTGTGTGTGAAAGCAGTTTTCGGGCGGCGACATAGGATCGATTACATCGAGTCCGGCCTCTCGTAGCATCGTGTTCATTTTCCGGTCAGAAGATACCACTACAACTCCGCCACCAAGTGAGATAGCCGTCGATATCTGCAAAGCATCCACGGGCGTAGCGTAGACTTCTGACAACAAGTGAAGCGCCCCGTCAACAACTTTTGGAGCGACTCCTACCACCTCGAACCGGCCCCGCGCCATGTCCAGGGAAAACGAAGCCCATGTGTCCTGAAATTGCGGGCGGTTTATCGCTCTATCTACAGACAAAAGTCTTTGCAGATTGGAGGCAAGCTCTATCCTGGTGAGCGAAGAGATGACGATGGGGTTTTCCTGTTCAAACAGCCGATCCATGAAATCTGAACCATCCTCGGAAACATAGCGCTTAAACAGAGCGCTAGTGTCGACGAAATATGTCATCAGGCTCACTGTTCATTCCCACCTTCCCTCTCCCTGCGAACCCTTTCCGCCATAGTGAAAGGCAGGTTAGGCATTCTTTTGCGTACGCTGGTATGGTCCAAGTCGGGGTGCGGAACATCCGGGTCAATTCCCATTTTGTACAACTGTCGCCGAGCGCTCAGTTTTGCCCTTTCGCTTTCGGGAATGTCGTCACTCAGCTTTAACATAAGCGTGTCATCCTGAACAACGGCCTCAAGACGGTCTCCCTCCCTTACCATCATTATGTCGCGCACCTTCTTAGGTAAGGTAATTTGACCTTTGGAGGTAACTTTGATATCCCATTTCAGGCTTTTCTCATCCTTTTCAGACATAGTCGCCCTCCTTGCTCTATCCAACGATGCCCGCCACCAGGCTGATCTTTTGGCCTAATTCATTATCGCCTTATTTCCTTACTTTCTTACTACCGGAACAACACTATCACGCCTTACATGGGTTGGCAAGGTTTAAATAAAAATAAAAGCGACGGCACTATCACCCGTCGCCTCGATATGTTTTCTATACCGCCACATCCACAGCGTTACACCTGCGCCGTGGCGCCCTCACCTTTCGTTGTGCCTTATAGCTTCTTCTCCACCACTTGGTCTATAAGGTCGTCATCGGCCAAATAAGGCAGGGTGATATGGCCTTTGCCTGCGTATTGTCTGTTGAACTCGGCGCCTGTTTCTATGGAGTTGGGGTTTCGCGCCCAAGACCGCCTGGCCACGCCGCCTATGACATCCCAAAGTAGGGCTGACTTGATGATTTCGTCGACCTGCTCGCTGCCGTCCAGAACCAAGCCAAAACCTCCGTTTATGGCTTTTCCCACGCCTACCCCGCCGCCGTTATGCAGCGCGACCATGCTCATGCCCCTGGCCGCGTCGCCTATAACGCAATGGGTGGCCATATCGGCCATGACGTTGCTACCATCCTTTATATTGGCGGTTTCCCTGAAAGGCGAGTCCGTGCCGCTGGTGTCGTGGTGGTCGCGCCCCATCATAACCGGGCCGATTTCCCCGCGGCGGACCATATCGTTGAACGCCAAAGCGATCCTTATCCGACCTTCGGCGTCTTGGTACAATATGCGGGCCTGGGTCCCAACAACCAGTTTGTTTTTCTCGGCGTCACGAATCCAAATGTAATTGTCCCTGTCCTGCCCGCGTCGGTTGGGATCGATGCAGTCCATGGCGGCTTTATCGGTCTTAACCAAATCTTCCGGTTTTCCGCTTAGGCAGACCCACCGAAATGGCCCGTAACCGTAGTCAAAAAGCATGGGGCCCATGATGTCCTCGACATAAGAGGGGAAGATGAACCCGTCTTTTGTGTCAACGCCGTTTTTGGCAATCTCCTTGACGCCCGCGTCGTACACGGCTTTCAGGAACGAGTTTCCGTAATCGAAGAAGTATGTCCCCCGCCCCACCAATTCTTTTATTAGGTGGAAGTGCTTCTTCAGACTCTCGTCAACTTTGTGCTTAAAGGTATCCCTGTCCTCGGACAACAGCCTTGTGCGGTCGTCAAAGGACAAACCCTGCGGGCAGTAGCCGCCGTCATAAGGCGCGTGACAAGAGGTTTGGTCAGACAAAAGGTCGATATGGATATTGTTATCGACTGCGTACTGCAAAAGGTCAACGATATTCCCGTGATAAGCGATGGACACAGGCTCTTCTTTGTCCATAACCTCCTTAGCCATCTGGAAAACTCGGCCAAGGTCGTCCGAAACCTCGCGAACCCAACCCTGGTTACGACGCGTTTCAATTCGCGAGTAATCGACTTCGGCGACGATCCCTGCCGCGTGAGCAATTTCCGCTGCCTTGGGCTGGGCACCGCTCATGCCGCCCAGACCCGACGACACAAACAGCTTGCCTCGAAGATCGCCGTCTTGCGGAATTTTCAGTTTCAGGCGTCCCGCGTTCAGCAAAGTATTGAAGGTGCCGTGGACGATACCCTGCGGCCCAATGTACATCCAGCCGCCCGCGGTCATTTGCCCGTAACTGGCAACCCCCATCTCTGCCGCGATTTCCCAATCGTCTTGGTTGTCAAACATTCCGACCATGAGTCCGTTGGTGATGACGACCCTGGGGGCTTCGGGCCTGGACGGGAAAAGCCCTACGGGGTGTCCCGATGCCATGACCAGCGTCTGGTTATCGGTCAGAACCTCGAGATACTTTTTGATCAGCCGATACTGCAGCCAGTTTTGGCAAACGCTCCCTGTTTCGCCGTAAGTAACAAGCTCATAAGGGTAAAGAGCCACATCGAAATCAAGGTTGTTGTCGATCATCACTTGAATGGCTTTGCCCGCAAGACATTGCCCTTTGTACTCGTCAACCGATTTGCCGTAAATGCGCCCTTCGGGCCGAAACCGATAAGCGTAAATGCGGCCTCTAGTCAATAGCTCTTCCATAAATTCGGGCGCCAGCTTCTCGTGGAATTCTTCGGGAACATACCGCAAGGCGTTTTTGAGCGCGAGCTTAGCTTGTTCTTTTGAAAGGCGAAAACCCCTGTCCGGAGCCCGCCTGATACTTTTGACGAAGGCAGGCATAGGTGGAAGCTCAGCGTCAAGCTTGATAGTCATGGCCGCCGAAACGTCATTGTTGGTCACCATGGTAAACCCTCCTCATGTGTTGAACCACACTAACTATTGAACACTATGTTTTAGCAGAAATATGTTTGTTTCGCCTGAATGCCTTGAAGCCCAACGATAAAACTCACGGCTTCTCATTATCTCCCATGGCCAAAAAAGCCACTCACTTTAAGGTTCCCGTTTTATGGCTTTCAGTGCTAGAACAATATTTCTTCTTCAGAAGTAGGATTCCTTCGTTGGTTCACACAAGGGCCTTCCATTCGTTTACGCGGGCTGAAAAGGTATAATCCTTGGGGGTGCAGTATTTTGGCCAGAATAACTTTTAAACAACAATTGTACCTGGGCCTCGCTATTGTCTTGATCGGTTTCGTCTCGTCAACTGTTTCCAAGCAAGGCGTGTTTTCAAATGTAGGCGCGGTTATTTACGGGCTATTGTTTGTCGCTAACCCCGTCCCCCCCGCGCGTTACAGAAGCATGCCAAGGATTAGGACCTATATACGATTGGCGGGCTTCATAGCAATACTTTTGGGGCTAACTACCCGCTTCGGTGTGTGATAGTGTTGAAAAGGGGTGGTCAAGTCCACCCCTTTAGCGTTCGCGAGCGAAATCCTACACAGCTTCTCTTCCTATTATATATTTCATGGGGTCTACTTCTTCGCGCAAAATGCGCAGCTCGGTTTCAGTGGGCGGAGTGGTTACCGACAACTCCTCAGACCAAAGTAGCTCGAACCCTGTGGCCGCCACAACCTGCTCTTTCGTGATTCCCGAGTGGATCGTTTCTACCATCATACGTTTGGTAGTTTCGTCAAAACCCATAACGCACAGGTTGGTGACTATTTTGTAGGGTCCGGTGCCCGGTGCAAGACCGGCCTTTTCCCTGGCTCCGGGCCCGCTTATATATCCCGGGCTGGTGATAAAATCGACTTGTTTTACAAAACGCCTGGGATCGTGGGGCGTGATTATCATGGTCCGCCAACATAAGGAAGCCAAATCGTTGGCCCCGCCTGACCCCGGCAAACGCACTTTTGGTTTGTCGTGGTTTCCAATGGCGGTTGAATTGATGTTTCCGTATTGGTCTATTTGAGCGCCGCCCAAAAAGCAGTAATCGACCATTCCCCTTTGGCAAGTCTCCATTATTTCCGCCATGCTTGCCGCCATAATTCCTTTGTGGAAAGTCCTTGAGTCGCCTACAGATATGGGCATGGTGGGAAGGATCGGTCCAACACCCCCGGCCTCAAAGAAAATGAGTGTGTTAGGAGCGTGAGTTTTTTGAGAAAGCATGGCCGCCGCCACAGGAGCCCCGGTTCCCACTACTACGCTTGAACCATCTTCAAGATACCTTGAGGCCAGGCAAATCATCATTTCCATGGGGTTGTACGCTGTGCTAGCTGCCATTTTGGTCCCTCCCGTCGGAAGTCAGAAATTCGACACTTCTCAGATACTCTATTTTGGCTTCACCGCCGCATAGCTCCAAGTATTCTTCAAAGTTTTTGGTGCCCCTTATATATTTGTCAATGAAAGGAGCGAGCGTCTCGGGGCTATTCTCGGCCTTCAGCCATTCCTTCAAATGTTCCTCGTCAGAGAAATACGCGTAAGGCATATTACCGGGGTAGCTGCCGTATTTCACTTGGCACACCGCGTCCACACAAAACCCGGGGATGGTTGTGCGAGCCGGGTCTTTTCGTATGACGTCCTCTGATACGATTTCTTCTGCCGTAACGATGACCTTTTTTGCGGCTCGTGCCAAGTCATAGTCGGCCACTGATATGCCATCGATCTGACAGTTTCCGAATTTGTCGGCCCGATGGACGTGTATGGCTGCCACATCGGGGAAAAGCGCGGGAAGAGCCACCAATGGCGCCCCCGTAAAAGGGCAAGTTATTGTTTTGGCAGCGCTGTATTTCATGGTGTCGGACCCAAACATGACCCGGGTAGGGATAAAAGGGATTCCCATGGCCGCGGCTTTGTACCTCCAAGATAACGCAGCATTGGTCCATTCGCACACTTCGACCTGAGCGTTCTCGAAAAGCCTTCTGGCTGAACGAGATATCCCCCTGGCTTCCAAAGCCCCTACGTAAGCCACATCGACCCTATTTATGCATCCGCCGTCCACAAGAATTTGAAAATCGTGGGTGGTGGTGTGTCCGGACAATCCCAAATCTTTTTTGCCTTGCCGTACTATTTCGTGCAGTACAGCCGTGGGAATCCGGTTGGTGCCGAATCCGCCTGTGGCCAGGTAATCTCCGTCGTGGATGAGGTCACTTACCGCAGTTTTGACATCAGTCACTTTGTCTGTAAGAGCGCGGGTTTTTTTACGGAAATATTGCCTAATTTTATCTACGTCAGGATCTGTGAACAGTTTTCCGTAGTCGTTGTTGGTAAATTGCTGTGACAATGGGTTGCACTCCCCTCCGTGTTATCCCTGATGGTTTACGGGACTGGCACTTGGCGCATTCCACGTAATAGGAAGAGGTTACCACAAAAGACGAGCATAGCCTATACAGGCAGTTCTTTTCCGCAATAAGGGCAGAACCGATAATCGCCGTCTGCTTTGCGGCCGCAATATGGGCAATATGTCCGATGAGGCTCCTTTGGTTCGCGGCGCCCTGAGCCCCCGTCAGTTTCCGAAGTAGGCGCCGCCTGAACGCCGGACCCAAAACGTTCGTTGAGCGGATCGGGCTCACTTTCCGAATCGGTAATGTCAAGCAACGAGTACCTGTTTTTCTGCGTTGCTTGTGTGAAGCTGTACACAGCGTTGGCTATACCCGCAAGGATGAACAGGATTCCAAAAAGGGGAAACAAGCTCACACCGCCCCCCAGAGGCGAGTTGCGCGTCATGGAGTAAGCCATCATTGTCCAGAAGATGCCGAATATTATTGCGATTACAGAGCCAATTCCGCCTAAAAAAGACGGGGCGCGTCCCGGTTTCACGCTGGTGATTTTCGGTTTTTCCTTCATCCCATCCATCCCCTTAGTTCGAAAAACTCGCCATAATCCACATAACCCCTGGTTTTAACGAGGCTTTGCAATTGGGAAATAACGCCGGCCTTTAGATTTCTCCGTCCAATAATTTTGCTTTTTCTGTCAAAAGCCCTGTGTATTTCAAGCCTGACCCTGTGTTGAGTATCAGAACAGGGTCGTCTTTGGCCAAAACACCTGTATCTTTCAGCACTTTAGCCGCCCTTACGGCTGCCGCGCCTTCGGGACAAATAAAAGCCCCGTCTTTGTGGGCCGCAAGTTTCCAGGTTTCGCGAATCTCTTCGTCTGTGACTGACAAAGCCGTACCCCCTGAAGCCCGCACCGCGTCCAGCACCAGAAAATCGCCCAAAGCCGACGGCACCCTTATTCCCGCCGCAAAAGTGTGGGCGCCATCAAAAAAGTCGGCATTGTCCAGTCCTTCTTGGTAAGCTTTTACTATGGGAGCGCAACCTTCCGCTTGCACAGCGACCATTTTGGGAAGCGGGCCTTTGTACCAACCCAGTTCCTTTAGCTCCAAAAACGCTTTCCACATGCCTATCAGGCCTACGCCACCGCCTGTGGGATAAATGATGGCAGCGGGCAAGTTGCCGTGGAATTGTTGCCAAATCTCATATCCCATGGTCTTTTTGCCCTCGATCCTGTAAGGCTCTTTAAGGGTTGAAGCTTCAAACCAACCATATTTTTGGACCCCTTCTTTAACAACCCGGCCTGCGTCGGATATGAGGCCGTCTACAAGGTAGGTGTCAGCGCCATAGGCCACACACTCTGCCTGGTTTGGTAAGGGTGCGTCTTTTGGCATAACAACCGCCATTTTCATGCCTGCCCTGGCAGTATAAGCCGACCACGCGCCTCCTGCATTACCGGCGGTGGGCATAGCCAGTTCGGTTACGCCAAGCTCTTTCGCCTTGGAAACCCCTACGGCCGCGCCTCTGGCTTTAAATGTTCCTGTGGGGTTGAAACCTTCGTCTTTTAAAAGAAGGTTGCTCAAGCCGTATTCCTTACCCACACCGTCCAAAGGAAGTATGGGTGTGCCGCCTTCGCCTAAAGACACCTGATTTTTGGGATCTACTAGCGGCAGCACCTCCCAGTACCGCCAAAGCCCCTTAGACCGCCTATCCCATTTTGTAAAATCAAACTCTTTTTTTAAACCTTCGAGGTCATATTTGACCAAGAGCGGAGTGCCGCACTCACAAAGGTTATGTAGTTTCGCGGGGTCGTACTGTAATCCGCACCGCGGGCACTCAAGGTGTTTCAAATAAGTCTTCATCTTATATGCACCTCCCGATTAACCCAATCATACTCCAATCCCGTTTGTGTTAGTGAAGTTTGAATAATGGGGCAAAATACATCCAATGGCAAACTCCACAACCCCGGAAAAACAAAAACAGGTTATTTTACGGCCTTGGCACGAGCACAAGGCCCCTTTGGAGATTCCCACAGACGAAATGTGCGCCACCTTGCACGCAAGAAAACCCTACCGATTTGTTTACGGCGAAGGTAACCCCGAAGGAAGCTTGGCCATCATATTGGATAACCCCGGCGCAAGGGAAAACGCCTCGGGCGAACAGTATGTATGCGGAACACGTGAGACTCTCAGAAAAGCCCTAGACCAAGCCGGCATAGAAGAAAATCAAGTGTATGTAGCGTTTTTGTACAAATGCAGGCCTTGGGGCAAATACAGCCGCGACGAGGCGAACAAAATATTTCTTCCTATACTTAAAGACCAAATCCGGCAGACGGCCCGAAATTGCCTGGTCGCCCTAGGGGATACAGTATGTAAAGCGTTGTACGGCCAAGACTCCACGGCAAAAAGCTTAAGGGGTTTGGCCCTCCAATGGTTAGAAATACCCTTAGTGGCAGGCTATCACCCCTTGGCAGCCCGTCGCCGACCAAACCTGTTCCCGCTTCTGGTAGAAGACTTTCAGGCCGCGCGGCTATTCCTGAAACCTGTCAGGGGCCCGCGCTAATCGGCTTTCTTGTATTCCGAGTTCAACAAAACGGTCAGAAACAGGTGTGGCCTGTCTACCCGGTTCCATTCAAATGGGCCGTGGCGCACTCCCGCAGGTACGTAAATACAACAATTATCTGTCACTTTGTAGGGTTCGCCTTCGATATACACTGTTGCCTCGCCCCACACGGCGTTAACATCATCGTCCTTGTGGTTGAAGCTGGGCATGTAGAAAACGAGTTCGTCGACTTCATGCACATGCTCCCCAACTATGGGGTTGACGCTTGGAACATCAAAAAACCACGACAAGCTAAAGTGCACGTTACCTTCAGGAAAAAGTTCTTCGTTTGAGTAGGTTTGGCCCAGAGTTCGGCCCGTTTTCAGATTGCCAAGTTCGTCGTAAACAGAGTCTAACACCGGAGGACGCGGATGAGTTGGGGAAATAAACAGATGATCCCATTTTTTCTTCTCTGCCACGGCTCTTCCTCCCCTTTTTAGAGGCTCTTGTTCATGAGGCTTCTCTTACCAATTACCTTGGTATCACATATGCGCCGGCTGAACAAGTAAGTAATATAGTTGACAAGTCAACCATTTGCGGCCATACTCGTGTTAGTGTTAGCGTCAGCATAGAACTAAGATTGCCCTTGGGAGGGGTCAAACCTGTGACATCTATTCGCGACATATGGGTTTTCGCCCACAGCATCACCCGTTCAGCCCGAAAAATAATCAATTTAGAGCTTAAACCGCTGAACCTTTCCAGCACTCAAGGCAACATCCTTTTTCACTTGCTGGTGCGAAACACCGAAACAACCCAGGAACAGCTGGTGGAAGAGTTGGATATAGGAAAAGCCGCCATCTCCCGGGCCATCGACGTTTTGGAGCAAAAGGGATACGTTCACCGTAACAAACACCCTTTGGACAAGAGAACTCGCCTCGTGAGCCTTACCGACAAAGCGCGTGCCATAGGGTCTGATATAGAACGCGTGTATAGCCACATTTTCGACATTGCCCGAAAAGGAATACCGGACAAAGAATATGAAAAAGTGGTGCAGCTCATGTCTTTGATTTCAGAGAATTTTTCCAAACTGCAGCCGAAACGGGGTTAATCAATGCTCTTGATGGAAGCTTTGAGGGGTGTGGGCATACTGCTGGGTTATTTCGTAGCAGTGCTCGCTTTACTCTTACTAACCAAAAGATTCATAAAAGTGCCCCAGGAACTGACGCGCAAGATTCTGCATCTTATGATCGCGTCGTCGGTTTTCGTTTGGCTATACGGGTTTCAAACTTGGTACGTATCCGCGACTTGCGCCGCGGTTTTGGCGGCTTTGGTGTACCCCTTGCTCACACTGGCCGAAAGAATACCGCAATACAGTGTGTTTTTGGCCGAGCGGCGCACAGGCGAAGTCAAAACAAGCGGCGTTGTGGTTTTCATCATGTTAGCGGTTTTAATCGCTATCTTTTGGGGCGCTCTGGGCCCCGATTCCAAATACATTATCGTTGTGGCTATCATGGCGTGGGGTTTTGGCGACGCCGCAGCTGCTCTAATAGGTAAAACCTACGGGCGTCATTTCATCACCCACCGGTTGATAGAAGGCAAGAAAACGCTTGAAGGAACCGCCAGCATGTTCGGGGCATCGCTTTTCGCCATATTTGTCACGACGCTGCTTTATACAGGCAAGCCTTGGTTTATCTGCCTAGCCATAGGCCTTATGGTGGCCCCTGCCAGCGCTCTTGTGGAGCTTTACACAAAACGCGGCATGGATACCATTACCGTGCCTTTGGCGGTGGCCGGGGCATTGTCTGTGGTGGTAAACATTCTGGGCCGCTTCGGTGTGTAGCATGGAGAATAAGGCGTCCAAAGGCGAAAAAACCTTGTTGTGGTCTTTCCTTCTTAGCGCCCCCGGGCCTTTGGCTACCGGGTACGCGGTAATGACAAGCCGTTCCGCCACCCAGTTGGCAGACTTTTTGAGGCGAACAACCGAGCTTGTGGCGATTTTCGTTTCTTGGCGGGTATATAGGACCCTGCGGCACAAAGACGCGGATTTCGGCTGCAAACAGCGCCTTCAGCGCACGGCAAATTTGTGTGTCGGCGGGGCTATGATAGTATCCGGCGCAATAATGCTACTGGTCGCTTGTTTTGGTTTTTCTTCCGGCGCAGATAAAGGGAATGTGACCGTAGGCTTGACCATAGCGATTTTGGGCCTCGTAACCAACTCTTGGTTTTGGTGGCGTTACCACGCCATGAGCCTTGACCGTAAAGAACCGATCATGGAAGCCCAGCGAAACCTCTATCAAGCCAAATCCTTAGTGGACCTTTGTGTGGTTACGGCTTTGGGGGCGGTTGCCATAGCGCCCATGTCCACTGTCACTTCGTATATAGATGTTATAGGTTCCGCCATTGTGGCGCTTTTCTTATTGTGGAACGGAACGAGCGTGGTGAGAAAGACCCCCGGAAAAGTTTTAGAGCCCGAATAGCGGTCGGTAAAAGGCGGTATGCAGGTGTTTAGTCGCGTAGCCAAAGCAGTTGTGGAAAAAAGAAACCTCATATTTCTTTTCTACATAATAGCAATACTTTTCAGCGTATTTGCCGCACGGTGGGTCAAAGTCGAAAACAACATCGTTAATTACCTGGCGAAAGACAGTAAAACCCGCCAAGGGATTACTGTAATGGAAGACGAATTCACCTCTTTTGCCATGGCCGATGTTATGGTATCCAACATTTCATTTGACCACGCAAGTCTTATAGCCGATGAAATTGGAAATGTTCCCGGGGTTGGTTCAGTCATGTTCGAGGATAGCGAAGAATACTACAAACATTCCTCGGCTTTTTTTGTGGTTTTGTTTTCGGGCGAAGATAATGACGAGGCCACCTTAAACGCAATGCGGCAAATCCGCGCCATAGTGGAACCATACGATTTTTCCATCTCGACTTCCATAGGTGTAAGCGTAGCCCAACAGCTTACCAAAGATATGCTGGCTATAGGGATTTTGGCAAGCATCGTGGTGCTAATCGTCCTCACCTTCACATCCCAATCTTACGCCGAGATTCCCGTGTTGCTCATGACTTTCGGCGCGGCGGCCCTTTTGAACCTGGGAACAAACTTCCTTTTGGGCAAAATCTCTTTCATATCCAATTCGGTTGCGGTGGTTTTGCAGCTTGCGTTGGCCATCGACTACGCAATTATCCTTTGCCACAGATTCACTCAGGAGCATGCTTACCTCCCAGCCCAAGAAGCGGCTGTTGAAGCCTTGGGTAAAGCCATTCCCGAAATATCCTCCAGTAGCCTTACGACAATAGGCGGCCTTGCCGCTTTGGCTTTTATGCAGTTTGGCATCGGAAAAGACTTAGCATCCGTTTTGATAAAGGCGATTCTTATCAGTATGTTCTGCGTGTTTACGCTAATGCCGGGTTTGCTGGTCATGTTTGGGGATTTGATAAAAAAGACAAAACACAAAAGTTTCATTCCATCTGTGTCTGCCATCGGCCGTTTCTCCATCAAAACCAGATACATAATTCCGCCAATATTCGCGGTACTTCTTGTCGCATCGTTTTTCTTGTCTAACAGATGCCCTTTTCTTTTTACTATGGAAGAAATACGTTCGCCCAAAATGACACAAGAGCAAGTAGCTCAGGACAGAATTACTGATACTTTTGGCAGAAAGAACATGGTCGCTTTCATTGTTCCGTCGGGGGACTATGCAAGTGAGAAAGCTCTTTTGACCACCATCGGTGACTGGCCGGAAGTCTTATCAGCCGTAGGGTTGTCAAACACCGAGGCCCTGGGTGGGTACATGCTTACTGATTCGTTAACTCCCAGGCAGTTTTCTGAACTGGTGGATTTGGACTTCGAATTGGCACAATTTTTGTATTCCGCGTACGCGGTAAACGACGAAGACTACGGCAAAGTTGTATCCGGCGTAAGCTATTACGGCGTCCCCCTCATCGACATGTATCAGTTTTTGTACGAGCAAGTTGTTCAAGGGAATATACCGTTTGAGGGCGAACTCATGGACAGCCTGTACGAGTACAACGACCTTTTGACCACCGCGAAAAAACAAATGCAAGGCGAGAATTTCTCTCGGATGATATTGCACCTTAGCCTGCCTGCGGAAGGACAAGAGACTTACGCTTTTTTGGAGCGACTGTATGAAGAAGCGGGACAATATTACGACGAGACCAAGGTGTACGCAGTCGGCGACTCCACTAACGCCATGGATTTGTCTTCGGCTTTCAGTAAGGACAACATGATCATAAGCGTTTTATCTGTCCTGTTTGTAATAATAGTACTTACATTTACCTTTCAATCGGCGGGCCTTTCAATTTTGCTTATTTCGGTTATTCAGGCCAGCATCTGGGTGAACTTTTCTTTGCCGTACATTAGAGGCCAGGGCCTATACTTTTTGGGTTTCCTGCTGGTTTCTTCGATTCAAATGGGCGCAAACATCGACTACGCCATCGTGCTGACAAGCCGCTATCAGAGCCTGAAGGAAACCATGCCCCCGGAAGAAGCGGTAATCGAAGCCTTGAATCAAGGGTTTCCCACGGTTATTACTTCGGGAACCATTTTGGCCATCGCGGGCATTTTGATAGGCCGGCTTTCCACAGACGGCGCAACCTCGGTTTTGGGCAGCTACATAGGTCAGGGCACCATCATATCCATTTTTCTGGTTATTTTCGTTTTACCCCAATTTTTGTACTTGGGTGATGTCATCATACGCCGCACATCTTTCACGCTTAAAAGCCCGCCTCTTTTTGAAAAGCGATCACAAGGGAAAATGCGGCTTTCAGGCAGACTGGAAGGCTATGTAAAAGGGGAAATTGACGCTTACGTCGACGGCACTATAGATGGTGAAATCCGCCCCGCCAAGAAAAACCTGGGATCGGGGGATGATAACCCGTGAACAGGTATCGTATCTTGGCAATCGTACTCACTTTGTCGCTTGTGAGTCCGCTCATACCGGCCGTGACCGCGAACGCCTCGCAAGCTGTTGTGCACATATACACAGCCGAAGATTTGTGCGTTCTATCCCAAAATTGTGTGTACGACAAATGGTCCAAAAATAGGACTGTAATACTTCAAGCTGACATCGACCTTGAAGGCAGGCAGTTCGTGCCGATTCCCACCTTCGGAGGGACTTTTGACGGCAACCACCGTACAATCCGAGGGTTATCCGTAACCGTTGAAGGTTCAAACCAGGGACTTTTCAGATACTTGCAGCAGGGCGCCATTGTAAAGAATCTTAACGTGCAAGGTACTGTTACCCCGCAAGGTACCAAAAGTAATGTAGGCGGAATAGTGGGCAACAACAGCGGGACGCTGGAAAACTGCAATTTTTCGGGTTACGTGAACGGTAAAGACAATATAGGAGGCGTTGTGGGACGCAACAGCGCTACGGGACACGTGAAGGGCTGTTCTGTTACAGGAATCGTGTACGGAAAAACTACAGTGGGTGGAGTGGCAGGTTTCAACGCCGGATTCATCTCCGACTGTTCCAACAAATCGAGCGTCAACACCACTGTGGAAGAATTCAAACTTGGCCTCGAGGACTTGTCCTTGGACGACATAAACCCTTTCAACAACCCGTTTGTGGATGCCCTAGACATAGGCGGAATCGCAGGTCTTAGCATCGGCACTATAGAAAGCTCGGTTAACAGGGGAAGTATCGGATATCCCCATGTTGGCTACAACGTGGGCGGCATCGCGGGACGGCAAAGCGGCCACATTACACAATGCACAAATTACGGACATATCCAAGGAAGAAAAGAAATAGGCGGCATTGTAGGACAGATGGAACCACACATTACCGCATCCATTGAGCCCTCCAAACTCCGATTGGTGCAAAAACAGCTGGACACACTGCAAATACAAATCACAAATCTCATAACCGGGACAGAACAGTTCTCGTCTACCGTAAACAGCGATTTGAATATGGTTCAAAAACACTTGGATGACACGCAAGCTTATGCGGAATCCTTAATAAGCCAAACCGAAACACTTTTGAACAAGGACATAGAGGAAATTAACCGCCTTGCCGCCGTCATGACCCATGTGACTGAGCAATTGGCGCCCGTCATGAGCGATTTCGCGGCTGTGACCGAATACATCAATAAGGCCCTTCCGTACATAAGGCAATCCGTGAGATACCTGGGGAACGCCATGGCAAGATTGCCTGAATTAGCCGAATACTATGGGGAGTTTTCTGAGGCCATGGACGTTACGGTGAGCATTTTACAACAGGCGTCCCCAATGGTCTCAGAAGCCCTTCAGTCTTTGATAGATGCGTTAACGGCTTTGTCATCGGGTGATGTAGACGAAGCCGTAAAACAACTGTCGTTGGTGCTGGAGCAACTCGAAAAAGTCAGCGTCATCATGGAACAGGCATTTGAGAGTATAAGTGCCGTTCAAGAGCAAATGCTCAAAATTGTGACCTTGTTAGGCGATATAGGCGGCGACGTGGGTCTGGCCTTGGGCTTCCTGGCGGACGCCATGGAAATGCTGGAATACGCCATGGCTCCTATTCCGAGTATGCTGGAAGACATTTCAGCCGTAATGGAATACCTGGCTGAGCAACCGGCACTAGAGCTGGAGACGACTGACGACGTATTCCAAGAAACCGAGAAAAAATTGTTTCGCTCGCTAGATGGGCTTACAGACTCTATGTTTCTGCTAATAAACAACATGAAACGCGAAGGCGACATGTTATTGGGGCATATTCAGGCCGTAAGTGATCAGCTGTTTGTGGTGCTGGATTTGCTTTTCGACATGGCAGCCGATGTAGGCGAGACAGAAATTGATCCGGAGCAATTCGTGCAAGACATATCACGCGATGAAACAGGTTCCCCGACCCAAGGCAGAGTTAACCATTGCGAGAACTTGGGCGACATCGAAGGTGACCTCAACGTAGGGGGCATAGCCGGTGCCATGGCCGTTGAGTATATCCTAGACGCCGAGGAGGAACTTAGCGTTAAAGATAAACCTTCTTTGAGCACTGTATATAAGACCCGAGCTGTAATGAACGCCTGCCGGAACACGGGCGCGGTAACCGGCAAGAAAAACAGCGTCGGAGGCGTTGTGGGGAACATGGATTTGGGTTGCATAAGAGAATGCGTCTCCTTGGGGCCCGCGGAAAGTACTGATGGCCATTATGTAGGCGGTATAGCCGGGAAAGCTTATGGACTGGTAGATTCGTGCTACGCCAAGACGACTTTAAGCGGCGGCAACTACATAGGTGGAATTGCGGGGTTGGGCCAAGAAATAGTCGGCTGTTATTCCATGGTGGAAGTGACCCGGCACCGGGCTTGTGTAGGCGCTATAGCCGGATACGCAGAAGAAAGCAGTACCATAAGAAACAACTTCTTTGTCAGCCTCACGCTTGCGGGAATAGATGGCATAAGCTATGAATCCAAAGCCGAACCCCTTACTTACGCCGAGCTTTTAACCCTGCCTAACCTGCCCTCGGTCTTCAAAGAACTCAAAATTCGGTTCTGGGCGGAAGATGTTTTGGTCAAAAGCCTGAGCTTTGAATACGGCGGCACAATTTCAGCTGAGGCCATTCCCCCCGTACCCGCCAAAAGCGGCCACTACGGCAAATGGGAAAATACTGTTTTAACTAACCTCACTTTCGATCGCGACATTAAGGTAGAATACCACCCGTACATAACGACTTTGGAAAGCAAAGAGAAAAGGCGCGGCCCCCTACCTGTGGTTGTGGTCGAAGGCCTGTTCACCCACGAAGATAGTTTGTGTTTGACGCCGCTTGACACAGGCGATGATGAGTACGAGTTTGCCGAAACTTGGCAAGTCACAATTCCCGGGAGCGTAAATTCCGGCTTTGTTATCCGCTTCATTCCCGAAACAGATGACAGATCCACTGTGTTGTACGCGTTGGAAAACGGCAACCCTGTGAAAATCGACGCCCAATGGGATGGCAAATACCTGCGCTTCACTTGTGCTGATAATTGCTTCACCTTCTCGGTGGCTTTGGAAGGCGTCTGTTACACCCGTCACTTGGTTCTTGGGGGGATTCTCATGGCGCTTGCCGCGCTCATTTTGGTTAAAAAGCTCAGAAAAGTTGCTATTTCCAAGGAAATGAAGCATATTAAATTGTAATCTTTCTTCTTTCATCCAGAGGCGGCGGAGGGACAGGCCCTATGATGCCACGGCAACCACTCCTGGCAAAAGGATAACGGTGCCAACTCCTGCGGACACATAGAAAATTGTCCGGAAGATGAGAGCGAAGGCGTTGCCTTTTGTCTATCTTTCGGAATCTTTTTTAGATTTTTGGAGGGATAGACATGGCAAGATTATCGCACAAACTCGCGCAAAAGCATTTTACCGTTACGGCAGAAATCGACCCGCCCAAAAGCTCCGATGTGCAGAATACTTTGGCAAAAGTACGGAAATTCGCCGACAAAGTGGACGCAGTAAACATAGCCGACTGCCCCATGGCTAATGTGCGCATGAGCCCTATCACTTTAGCCCACCTTATCCAGAGAGACGCAGGCGTGGAGGCTATATTCCACCTCACATGCAGAGACAGAAATGTAATAGGTTTGCAGGCGGAGCTTCTGGGTGCCGCGGGTTTAGGGGTAAGAAACATTCTGGCCCTTACAGGGGATGTTCCCCAAAGGGGCGACCACCCGGCTGCCCAAGGCGTTTTCGAACTTGACGTAATGCAGCTTATCAAGCTTGCTTCTTCTCTTAATCAGGGAAAGGTCGTTTCCGGAGGAAAGTTGGGCAAGGGTACGGATTTCGCAATCGGATGTGTTACAAACCCGGGCGCCGAAGATTTGGAAAAAGAAGTGTCGCGTCTGGAGCAGAAAATTTCATGCGGAGCGAGTTTCGTTCAGACACAGCCGATTTTTGACCCGGACCTGTTTTACAGATGGCTGAAGAAAATCGAAGGCCGAATAAAAACCCCAATCCTTTACGGCATCCTGCCGCTTTCGGACTACAGTTTCGCCTCGCATCTAAACCAAAATATACCCGGCATTAATGTCCCCCAGTGGGCGGTGGAGCGCATGCGGACAGGAGGGCCGGAAGAAGGCGCACGCCTTGTATTCGATTTGTTGTCGCAGATAAAACCCCACATGGCGGGTGTCCACATATTTCCCATGAACAGGCCCGTAAGGGTGCTTCACGTGTTAAACGTGTTGGATGAGCTGAATTTATTGGAGCATAACGAAGAAGCACCCGGGTCTCTAAAAGGCGGGATTGGTCAATGAAACTGACACAAAGATTGAGCCAAGGTCCACTGGTATTTGATGGGGCAACAGGCACAATGCTGCAATCTTTGGGCCTTCCTCCCGGTCACGCGCCTGAGGTTTGGTGTTTGGAAAAGCCAAACCTGGTACGGCAGGTTCACACGCAGTTCGTTGAAGCCGGAGCCCAGGTGCTTGAAACCAATACTTTTGGAGCGACCCCCTTGCGTCTATCCCATTACGGTTTGGACAAACGGGTGAGAGAAATAAACCTTTCGGCCGTAGCCCTTGCCCGAGAAGCTTCCCAAGGCAGAGCGCTTGTGGCGGCGTCCATGGGCCCCTTAGGTGTTTTGGTGCAACCATTGGGCTCATTGACTTTCGACCAGGCCTATAACCAGTTTGCCGCGCAAGCGAAGGTGTTCTATGAAGCAAAACCGGATTTCATAATAATAGAAACAATTGCCGACCTAAACGAAATGAGAGCCGCTTTACTGGCATGCAAAGACCACGCCCCGGGGATTAAGATAATCGCTCAAATGACGCTGGATTCAACTGTAAGATCTTTTACGGGAACAGGGCCTGAAACAGCGGGAATCGTCATGCAATCTTTGGGTGCGGATATTATGGGGTTCAATTGCTCTGTGGGGCCGCCGGAGCTTTTGGAAGCCGTAAAACGCATATCGAAAGTGGCGCGAATCCCAATTTCGGTGCAGCCAAACGCGGGAATGCCCCAGCTTGTCAACGGTAAAACCGTATTCCCTATGGGTCCCGAGGAATTTGCCGACTACGGCCCCAAACTCATAGAAGCCGGGGCATCGGTAATAGGCGGATGCTGCGGCACAACGCCTCAACATATAAAGCTGCTTCGGGACGCAGTTAAAAACATGAAACCCAATTTGGGACCGGGGGAACTGTCGAGTTGCCTTTCCCTCACATCCAGAACCGAACCTTTGTTTTTCACCGAGAAACATTTACCTATCGTTGTGGGCGAACGGCTTAACCCTACGGGCAAAAAAGCATTGGCCAAAGACATCGTGAACGGCACATATTCGTTGGTGCGCCATGAGGCTAGAAAACAGGTGAACGCAGGCGCCGCGGTGCTTGACGTAAATGTGGGCATACCTTTGATCGACGAAGAAAAGGCCATGACCCAAACAGTGCTGGCGGTTCAAGAAGCTGTGACCGTCCCAATTTGCATTGATTCTGCGTCCCCAGAGGCCATTGAGGCCGGGCTTCTGGCTTGTGTGGGAAAAGCGGTTGTGAATTCGTTCAGCTTGGAAGAAGGCCGCGCCGAAGTCATCTTGCCTTTGGTAAAACGCTATGGAGCCGCCGTTATCGGCCTGACCATCGACGCTCACGGCGTGCCCCAAACGGGGAAAGAGCGTGTAATGATCGCAAAGCGGCTGGTTGAAACCGCCCAACAATACGGGATCTCCCCCACAGACGTAATAATTGACCCGTTGGCGCTTACCGCAGGGGCTCAACAAGCTCAAGCCGTTGAAACCCTAAACGCCCTTAAGGCTTTAAAGCACGAGTTGGGGTTTGTTACTTCTTTGGGGATATCAAACATATCTTTTGGTCTGCCCAACCGCAGTTTCCTAAACGCCACCTTTTTGGCCATGGCTTTGAGCGCAGGCTTGGATATGGCCATAATAAACCCTTTAGATGAAGCCATGACGGAAACTGTCAGGGCAGCACGAGTTTTTCTAAACAGAGATGAAAACGCCAAAACCTATATTTCCATGGCCGCCAGAAAAGCTGATAAGCCCCCATCCCAGGAAAAAAAGAAACCTGCTAAAGAAGAAGATTTGGGACAAATGCTTTACCAAGCCGTGCTGGAAGGGGACAGCTCGGAAATAGCCCATTTGGTGACTGCTTCCCTATCACAGGGTTTGTCTCCCATGGACATCCTTAATCGCTTTCTTATCCCCGCCATAGAAGAAACCGGCAGGCTTTTTGGGGCGGGCATATATTTTCTGCCCCAGCTTATCCAGTCATCGGGCGCAATGAAACTGGCTTTTGACATCCTAAAACCCGAGCTTGCCAAAGCCAAGGAAGGCCAACCTTCAAGCGGCGTGATAGTTATGGCTACTGTTCAAGGGGATATCCACGACATAGGAAAAAATCTTGTGTCGGTTTTGTTGGAAAACCACGGCTTTGACATCCACGACCTTGGAAGGGATGTTAAACCTGAAACCTTGTTGGAAGAGGCGCGCAGGCTTAAAGCCGACATCGTATGCCTCAGCGCCCTTATGACGACCACAATGCCCAAAATGAAAGAAGTTATCGATCTGTTCCGCGAAGAAGGCTTAGAGTGCCCTGTGATGGTCGGCGGAGCCGCCACCACCAAAGCCTTTGCGGCTGAAATAGGCGCTTCGGGGTATGGCCGTGACGCCCAGGAGGCGGTTTTGGCGGCCAAAGACATTATGGCCAATAAGCGGGGCAAAACCTTATGATATCGGCCGATAGCCGAACCCTGGCGGGGCTTTGTATAGATTTGGGAACTAGCACAGTTTGCCTGTCGTGGATAAGGCTTGATACGGGCGAAGAACTGGCGTCTCACTCTTTCCCAAATCCCCAAAGCGGTTTTGGGAAAGACATCATTTCGAGGCTTTCATACGCCGCCAAAGATTCCGAAAACAGCAAGGAACTTAAGCGGGTTGTCTTGGATTCGGTAGCAGACAACTTCCGCGGAATGCTCGCATCTATAGCGGACCCGCCGAACACGGTGGCGGCCGTACTTGTGGGCAACACCGTGATGCACCACTTTGCTTTGGATTTACCTATTGCCGGGTTAATATCCCACCCTTATGCGCCCGCCACATTGGAATCCAAATGCATAAATTGGCCCGATCTGCCTCCCATTTACGCTCCCCCTGTAGTGGGCAGCTTCGTGGGGTCAGATTTGGTGGCGGCGCTCATAGCCTCAAACATTCAAAAAAGCCGCGAAACCAGTTTGCTAATTGATGTGGGCACAAACAGTGAGGTGCTGTTAAGTCACAAAGGCCGTATGTACGCGTGTTCGGCGCCCGCGGGCCCCGCTTTCGAGGGCAAGGGTATTTCCTGCGGTATGCAAGCGCTACCCGGCGCTGTATGCGAAATAACCCCCGGATTTGGCCTTAAGGTGCTGGGCGGAGGCAAGCCTACGGGTATTTGCGGCTCGGGCATTTTGGATGCCGTAGCGGGACTCATAGGCGCGGGTGTTTTAAACCAAAGCGGGCTTATGGTACAAAAGGCAGCTTACAAAGATCGCGTAAGCGAGGAACCGGACGGCTCCCTTAAATTTACTCTCGCGGATGGTGTGTTCATCACTCAGAAAGACGTGAGAGCAGTGCAATTAGCCAAAGGCGCGTTGGAAAGCGCCTTTCACTCCCTGGCGGAAGTGGCGGGAATTACCGCGGCGCAAATCCAAGAAGTGTACCTGGCAGGCGCCTTCGGTTCTTCTTTGAATGTAGAAAACGTATCGGCTTTGGGCCTGATCCCCAGGGTCAAACCCCACGACGTGCATCAACTGGGAAACGCGGCTCTAACAGGCGCAAAGGCTATGTTACTCTCCAAGAATGCTAAGCGTTTGGCAGAACACCTGTCAAAAAGTATTGAACTCATAGATCTTGTGTCGTTTACAGGGTTTCAAGAGAAATTCCTGTCATCTCTCTCTTTCGGCAACGATAATAAAACTTGAGGAAGGGGTCCTACCGTTGACCTATAGGTCTTTTGAAGAAATAAACGAGAAAATACGAGAGAAAAAAGCTGTGGTAGTAACCGCTGAAGAAATCTTAGATATTATTCAGGAAAAGGGCATAGCCAAAGCTACTCAAGAGGTGGACGTGGTTACTACCGGCACCTTTGGGCCCATGTGTTCTACAGGGGCGTTTCTCAATTTCGGCCACACAGAGCCCCCAATAAAAATGAACAAAGTATGGCTCAACGATGTTCCCGCTTACGCCGGGTTGGCGGCAGTAGATGCTTTCATAGGCGCGGCGGAATTATCCGAGACTAGGGGGCTTGAATACGGAGGTGCCCACGTCTTAGAAGACCTCATAGCAGGTAAAAGCGTACATCTCAGAGCCACAGGCTACGGTACGGACTGCTATCCAAGAAAACAAGTTGAGACCGACATTACCAAAGATTCCATCAACCAGGCTTTCATGTTCAACCCTCGTAACTGTTTCCAAAATTACGGCGCCGCCACCAATTCCACCGACTCCATGATTTATACATACATGGGAACGCTTCTGCCGCATATGGGTAATGTGAACTACAGCACTTCCGGGGAATTGAGCCCCTTGTTGAACGACCCATATTATAGGACCGTCGGAATCGGAACCCGCATATTCCTGGGCGGCGCTCAAGGACACGTGGCTTGGGAAGGCACGCAACACAACCCCAGCCAACAGAGAAATGAAAAAGGCGTGCCTATTGGGGGCGCGGGTACTCTTTCTTTGGTGGGAGACCTCAAACAAATGTCCACCGAATTCATAAGGGCTGCCATATTCCACAACTATGGAGTCACTATGTTCGTGGGCATCGGTATCCCCATCCCTATCCTGGACCAAGAAATGATGGAGTTTGTCTCAATACGAAACAAAGACATAGAAACCTATGTGTTTGACTACGGGATTCAGAAACGTTCCAAACCTGTGCTGGCTAAGGTGAATTATGAACAGCTCAGAAGCGGTGAAATAAATATTGGGAGCAAACGCATCCCCACAGCGCCGTTATCAAGCTTAAACACCGCCAGGCGCATTGCGGCCTCGTTGAAATCGTCTATCGAGGAAGGAAAATTCCTTCTGCAAAAGCCGGGCCAATCGCTGCCGGAAACCGCAAATCCCAAATCCATTGAAGAAACCGGGGTGAACGAATAATGTCAGCTCGCAAGAAAATCAAGGCTCTCTTGCGCTTTCCCCCAAGCCACGTCGCGACGCCTGTGACATATCATTTGGTTAAGGATTATGATCTTCAGATCAATATTCTGCACGCCCAAATCTCGCCCAGCAGCGTAGGTACGCTTGTAATGGATATCGAGGGAAGCGACAGTAACCTTTCTCTAGCCGCTTCTTTCTTGGAAGGGCAAGGCGTGGAGTTTAAGCTATTAAACGGCAGCGTTGTTTTGGACGAAACAAAGTGCGTCAACTGCGGCGCCTGCACGGCCATTTGCCCCGCCGAATGCCTTACTATGGATAAAGAGACGTGGACTTTGGTTTTCGACAAAACCAAATGCCTTGTGTGCCACGCTTGTGTCAAGGCGTGTCCTGTAGGCGCCATGACTATTTCCATTGTTTGAGCCCAGAACATATAGGAACCTTTTTCGAAGTAAAGGTATTGTTTTCTTCAATTGCACAGTTGGAGAAAGCGACCTTCAGATTTGTGTCGCCGGAAACGGCATGCAGCAAGCGGCGCTTTTGTCGCTTCAACGCCACAGGGAGTCGGTGCAAAGCTACGCTTTGCGGCATCCGGAGTTTCTGAAATCCTTAGTTCCTTTGGAAGCCTACCCGGACGCGCCTGCCATAGTGAAAAGAATGTGCAAAGCGGCAAGCTTGGCAGAAGTGGGCCCTATGGCCGCTGTAGCGGGTGCCATCAGCGAATTCGTGGGAATGGATTTACTCCAACATACCCCGGAGGTCATAGTAGAAAACGGCGGCGACATTTTCCTAAAGACTATGTCAGAAAGGAAAGTGGCGGTTTATGCAGGCGATTCCCCTCTGAGCGGGAAAATCGCCCTTCGAATTCCGCCGCTTTCTTCCGGATTGGGTATCT
>CAZXSP010000004.1:0-33889 GCA_964643285.1 uncultured Eubacteriales bacterium | reverse complement strand
CTTGTCCCAAAACGTCTCCCTTTCAGTCAAATCCATAAGAGGAACTTCTTCGCCCCTCAGCCTGCGGGCGATATTTTTGAAAGCCAGCCCCGCCCGGGATTCTGTAGCGAAAACGGCAGGCTCACCCCTGTTTGTAGAAACAACTATGTATTCGTCGTCGGGCACAACACCCAATAAATCTATGGCCAGGATATCTTTGATATCAGAAATATCCATCATATCTCCCCGCGCCACCATCTTGGGCCTGATCCTGTTTACCACAAGCCCGGGGTTCTCTAAACCCGCAGATTCCAAAAGCCCGATTATCCTGTCAGCGTCCCTAACAGCTGAGACCTCCGGGGTTGTCACTATAACTGCCTTGTCACAACCGGCCACAGCGTTTCTAAACCCCTGCTCTATACCGGCGGGGCTGTCGATGAGCACAAAATCGTGTTCTTCTTTGAGCCCTGTAACCAACTCTTTCATTTGTTCGGGATTTACGGCATTTTTGTCTTTGGTTTGCGCCGCGGGCAAAAGAAAAAGGCCATCAATACGCTTGTCCTTTATAAGGGCTTGTCTGAGCCTGCAGTAGCCTTCAACCACATCCACCAAATCGTATACGATCCTGTTTTCAAGCCCCATAACAACATCAAGATTCCGTAATCCGATATCGGCATCGATCATTACGACTTTGCTGCCTAAAGAAGCCAGGGCCGCGCCCAAATTTGCGCATGTTGTGGTCTTGCCTACTCCCCCCTTGCCTGAAGTGATCACTATTGCCTGATTCAACGCTCTCCCTCCCATCGAGTTCCCTCAAGCGGTTCAACTATAATCATACCGTCTTTTAGTCTTGCTACCTCTGGTTCTTTTGCCGAAGAATCACTGTTTTCGGGAGGACGCCCGATTGTGTCCGCGATCCTAAGCTGTGTGGGGGCTAAACGAAAAGCTATCACAGAAACCTCTACGTTGCCATTGGCGCCTGCGTGGGCCAACCCCCTTAAAGCACCCATAACCGCGATATCCCCCGTTGCCCGAATTTCTGCGCCCGGGTTCACATCTCCTATCACAACGACGTTTCCGTCGTGGTCTATTCTTTGGCCCGACCTCAAAGTGCCCCTGTGAAGCAGCGTTTCTTGAACGCTCCCGTCAAAATGGTTAACCGGGCGCGCTTCCAAGACTTTTGGCGGAAGGACCACAGGCTCGGCAGGCTTTTTGTGAGGTTGTTCCTTCGCGGTGACCGCCTGATAATCACCATGAACGAGCTTTTTGAGCCTGAGACCGGAAGGAAACGCCAGAATATGTTGAATATCCAGCACTTCGTCGATGGACAATTGCCGAGTCCCAACATCCAGTATAACATCGGAACTTTGGAAGAAACACTCGGCCTGCAGCAGACGTTCTTTCAGTTTTTCTTTCAAAATTTCCAATTCCTGATTATCGTTAAGGGTAATATGAAGCCCGTCTCTTACACCCTTGAACACAACATCCTGTTTTGCTGCCAAAACCACACCCCCGCCTAACTTCACTTTCCGCTTCGCACCGCATCTTCTTTTAACAAAAGATAGGCGTCAAAAATATCTCTTGCCACAGGAGCCGCGACACCCGAACCGGAGCCGCCTTGTTCTATTACCACAGCCACTGCGATTTCCGGATCGTCACATGGCCCGAACCCCACAAACCACGCGTGGCTTTGCCCGGTGGGATTTTCAGCAGTACCGGTCTTTCCCGCAACCTGCATCGGTAAACCATAAAACGCCCAGTACGCTGTGCCGTTAATATGTGACGTGACTTCAATCATACCTTGTTTAACCGTGTCAAGCACGCTTTCATCCACATCCAGTACCCCCAGCACCTCGGGCGGGAACTCCCGCACAACATCGCCTGCGGGATTCGTAATATGGCTTGCCAATCTTGGCCTCATTCTCACACCGCCGTTGGCCAGTGTTTGCGCCACAGACGCCATCTGCATGGGGGTATCCAAGTGGAACACTTGCCCCATGGCCGCCATCATATGCTCGGAGTATAAAAACTCAGGTTGCGCCACCCTGCCCTCTTCGTAAGCCGAAGCTTTCCAGGCGGAACTCGGCACAGTGCCGTAATACTCTCCCAAAAGATCGATTCCGGTTGTGGACCCAAGCCCCATAGCACATGCGTACTTTGCGATAGAATCGACACCCAGCCGCCTGCCCATTTCATAAAAATACACGTTGCACGAAACCGCCAAGGCTTCGGTCATGTCTACAGCACCGTGGCCTCCCGCTTTGTGGCAAGGCAGTGATGGCACCAATGGATGGTACCCCGGGCAGTAAAAGGTCTCATTGGGGGAAACTTTGCCCTCAGCCAAAGCCGCCACTGCCGTAACGATCTTAAAGACTGACCCCGGAGGGTACAAACCCGTCACCGCCAAATTTGAGAATCGCCAAAGCCCCGTCGAAATATAGTCATCAAAGTCTTTCTGACTGATACCTGCCACAAGTCTGTTGGCGTCAAACCCCGGCTGTTGGGCCATGGCCAGAACTCCCCCGGTTTTTGCGTCAAGGACTATTGCAATCCCGGCTTTTGCAGTGAGATTTGAATCTAAGGCGGTCTTGAGCGCTTCCTCCGCAGCTTCCTGCAGATCTGCGTCCAGATTGAGGTGAACGTCGTTGCCGGATTCGGGCTCAATACCGGGCCCAACGTTGCCGGTGGGGCGTCCCCTGTGATCAACTTCCACTTGGTAACCGCCTTTGTTGCCCCTGAGTGTAGACTCGTAGAACCTTTCCAACCCCTGTTGGCCCACTGTATCGCCCATCTTATATCCGTCCCACCCGGGGTCACCCAACTGCTCGCCGGTTATTTCGCTTGCGTACCCCAACACCAAAGACGCAAGAGAACCGTTGGGATAGAACCGGATAGGCTCTGATTCTATGAAAACACCCGGCAAGCCCGGGGCGTCTTCCACAATCGCCACATACTGATCTGTGCTTATGTCCCTTGCGATGGGAATAGGCTCAAAGTAACGGCCCGAATATTTGTCGACTGTCGCTTCCACCTTGGCCAAGTCAATGTCCAATATGTCACACAACCGAGGAAGGGTTTCGTTTGCTTTGTCTGCATCCAAGAACCAATAGTAAACCGAAAATGATGGACGCGTTGTCACCAAGATCCTGCCGTCTTTGTCGATTATATTTCCGCGGGGCGCCGCAATAGGGGTAATTCTCGTATAGTTCTCCATGGAAATTTTGCGGTAGTTTTCACCCTGAACGACTTGAAGATTCACAAGTTGTCCTATAAGGAGAGCAAAAACCAACGCGAATATAACGATGAAAGTATCCCGCCTGGATTTCATTTCGGCCCAGGGCAAGTTTTGGCCCGCTGTGTTATCGTCTTTACGGTGCGCGCTCATGCCCAAAGTCCCCCCTCGCGGTGAGTCTTCCCGGGCAAAATATTTGAAACGAAACGGGCAAGTTTCGCCATAATGGCATTCACGGGTATTACCAAGATTACAGACCAGAACAAAGTTTCCATCAGCACTGTTCTAAAATACGACATGCTGAAAGGTAAACCCAAACCGCGAAGCACCAAAAAAGCCGCGGCATCTCCTGTGATAGAAGCTGCAAATGCCAAAGCGAGTTTTGACACGGCAGTGTCAGGGCCCAGGGCCGTAGACCCCAAAGACACGGTTCCGGCTGCTATGGCCAAAGAAATAGCCCGCACTCCCAGTAGTCGTTTGGCCACAAGGTCTTCCAAAAGACCGATAAGAAAACCAAGAGGAATAGAATCCCACATGTCACAAGTAAGGCTCGCAGATATAACGAGCAACAACAAAAGGTCCGGCCGGCTGCCGCCCGGAAAAGCCACAAATTCAACCGCCTTGAAAACGGGGCTGAGCACTATAGCCAGAACCGCAATATGCCACTGTCTGCGTGTCATCGCATCATCACCAATACTTCTTCCAGATGCTGTAGGTCCGCGGCCGGATGGATTACGGCTTCTTTGACCAAACCCGGCCTCGGTATATATACGGATTGGACTTCCCCTACAAAGATTCCCGGAGGAAATTTGCTGCCCACACCTGAGGTAAGAACCTTGTCCCCCGGCGCGACATCGGCGTCTTTGTCGAACAAACGCAATACCAGGCTCTCAGGGTCGCCGGTGCCTAGCAACACGCCGAAATCACGGGAGCGTTCAAGCATAACGCCCACACCACTTTCAGGGTCGGTTATGAGAACCACAGTAGATATCTCTTTATCAACGGATAAGGTACGGCCTACGAGGCCGCTTCCTGAAACTACGGGGGAATCCACTTCAATTCCGTCTGCTTCCCCCAAAGAAATCGCAACAGTCGAGAACCATTTGACCGGGTTTCGCCCGACAATCTCAGCCACCAGGTATTGATCTTCGGAGTCGTCTTTAAATCCTAAAAGTCCCCTGTAAGCGGCGTTTTTCCGTCTCAATTCCTCCACCAAAGCCCGCAAATATTCTACAGTTTCGGTTTCTTGGGATAGCCTTTTGTTCTCTTCTTCCAAATCAGCCTTATCGGCCAAAAGCGCGGTCCAAGACCGCCACTTGGCACCGACTTTGTCGGCTGTCTGAAATACTGGCTTAGACAATTTGAGGAACATGCTCTGCCAAAGACTGGGACCGCCGTCTGTTTTACCGGCCAAACTCAAAAGAAAAATAGAGGCGGCTACAAGTACCACAAGTGTGATCACTTTCTTATAAGGTAATTGCCGCCTCACACAATCCCATCCTTATATGAAGCGTTATTGTTTCGCCCTTCTGGACGAAGCAAGCACTTTTCTCAACATGACTTGATCTTCGAGCATAACCCCGGTACCCCTGGCAACTGCCTGCAAAGGATCGTCAATTATGTGAACGGGCATCCCTGTCTCTTGGGATATAAGCTTGTCGAGCCCCATGAGGCAGGAACCCCCGCCGGTCATGACTATTCCCCGATCCATAATGTCCGCAGCGAGTTCGGGCGGCGTGCGTTCCAAAGTTCCCTTAATGGCGTCAATGATGGCGCCCACGGGTTCAGATAAGGCCTTTCGGATTTCTCTGGAATCCACGGTAATAGTCCGCGGAAGACCGGTCACCAAATCCCGCCCTCTGATTTCCGCACTTTGCTCTTCGTCGAGTTCAAAAGCAGACCCTATGGCGACTTTGACTTCCTCGGCGGTCCTTTCGCCGATGAGCAAATTGTACGCGCGCTTAACGTAACTCACCACGGAATCGTCTAGCTCGTCGCCGCCAACCCTGATAGACCTCGAGGTAACTATACCTTCAAGAGAAATGACTGCCACTTCACAGGTACCGCCGCCTATGTCCACCACCATATTCCCCGTGGGTTCGTTAACAGGTAAACCGGCCCCCACAGCTGCTGCCATGGGCTCAGGCACAGTTTCCGCGTCCCGCGCGCCCGCGGATTCGGCCGCATCGATAACCGCTCTTCTCTCAACTTCTGTACAACCCGAAGGAACAGCCACTAGAACGAAAGGCTTAAGAATACGCCGCCTGTATGCTTTGCGGATAAAATACCTCATCATAGCCTGGGTAATGTCGAAATCTGCAATGACTCCGTCTTTCATAGGCCGAACGGCAATTATGTTGCCCGGGGTACGACCTATCATCATCTTGGCTTCGGTGCCAACCGCCAAAACTTCTTTGGAATCGGCATTAATGGCAACCACCGAGGGTTCCATCAGCACAACACCTTTACCCCTAACGTGTACAAGCGTGTTGGCCGTTCCCAGGTCTATGCCAATATCTTTACTTAGGTAGTTGTAGAGCCATTGCACAGTACCCACACTCCTTTTTTCTATCGCGTCTCTCTAGAACCAACCGGGAGACAACTCTTTTATACTGACATAGCTCCCCTCGGCTACAACAACATGGTCTAGCACGTTTATGCCCAAAAGCCTTCCGGCATCTATAAGCCTTTTGGTAACATATATGTCTTCATCGCTGGGAGTTGGATCCCCACTAGGATGATTGTGAACCAAAATGATGGCCTTGGCGCTCTTCTTTATACAATTTTTGAAAATCTCCCTGGGGTGAACTATGGAAGCATCTAGACTACCCACAGATATGACCTCTTTACCGGTAATCTGGTGTCTCGCATTGAGCGTGAGTATCCAAAAGTGCTCCCTGTCCAGCCCTTGGGCGTAATGCCGTACATATTCGTATACTTCTTTTCCTTGTCTTACAGTGACCAGTTTGCCCGAGCCCGCTTGCGGCCTTTGAAGTCTTTTAGCAATCTCCCCTGCTGCCCTAAGCCTGGCGACTTTCGCGGGGCCTATACCGGATATAGCTCTTATTTCGTCGTCTGTGGCTTGTGTAAGAAAACCCAAGCTTGTTCCGTAATTTTTCTGGCTTTCGGAGACAATACGCAACGCCAATTGAACCGCCGATTCGCCCGAACGTCCCGTGCCCACAAGAATGGCTATTACCTCCGCGTCGCTAAGCGCGTCGGCGCCAAGACGGGCCATCCTTTCCCTGGGCCTGTCCTGAACAGGCCAATCTTGAATTGTCAAATGCTCAGAAGTTATGTTTGACTCCTCCTTCTTCGGGCGCCCTTCGCAGCTTTTGCCCTCAAACGAGAATAGGTCAACACATAAGTTCGTTAAGTTTTAATCCCGATCGTTTTAAAAGGTCGTATGTTTTAGGTAAAGGCAGACCTATCACGCCGGAATAGTCGCCAACTACACGGCGCACAAAAAACGCTCCCGCGCCTTGTAACCCGTAGGCGCCTGCCTTATCCATGGGCTCCTTGGTCGCCACATACCACGTTACTTCTTCTTCATCAAGTTCTTTAAAAGTGACCTCCGTGCGATCCCAGTCGGACAACATTTTGGAGGTGTTTGGATCGTACAATACAACCCCTGTATAAACTTGGTGAGTCTTCCCTGACAAATGCGTCAGCATGGATTGAGCGTCCAAGGCATTTTTCGGCTTCCCCAAAATATTGCCGTCAATGCTGACTACAGTGTCGGCGCCCAATATGTAATCTGAAGGGTACCTTTTTGATACGGCATCCACTTTCTGCCGGGCCAAGTACACAACCAAACTGGCCGGGTCGTCCCCTTCTTCCACAACACCCTCTTCAACGCCTGAAGGAACTACAGTAGGTTCTATTCCGACAGACCGAAGCAAATCTTTTCGTCTGGCCGATTCCGAAGCTAAAATAAGCCTCACAGATTTTTCACCGTCCGAGCAGTAAAATCAACAACAAAACGACAATTGCGCCCGCCAAATTCAGATGCAACGTAAATCCGAAAGAAAAGGCCATCACGTTGAGGTCTAGGACAAAGGGCGGGTCGATTCCCACAACAAATCCTTGCGCCAGCACAGGAGCCACACCCGACAACACCTGGCCAATTATGCTACCAACTATGGCGCCGGCCATAAGAGCCACGAATAGTAACCATGTTCGAGTCTGCTTTCTCATAGGACGTCACTCCAGATTATACCAATCTACCTTTCCTGAATCTACCCTTTTCTATACGCAACAAACGCTTCTAACTGCAATATTATTGGAACACGAAATCGTCCACAAGACCCTGGAGTATCATATTTCCGTCCTCTACGACATATATCACACCGGCACCTTCAAATTTCGCCAAAATTTCATCGCCGGCGTCAGGGCCCAAAACGAAAAGCGAAGTAGACAACGCGTCTGCATCTGTTGACGAAGGCAGAAACACTGCAGTTCCATGGATTCCTCTTACAGGATATCCCGTTTTCGGGTCTATAATATGGTGATACCTTACCCCTTCTTCTATGAAAAACCTTTGATAATCACCCGAACCGACAATAGCCAAATCCTTTGATGGCATAACCCCAATGAATTCCTCGGGGTTTTTGGGATCTGTTACCGCAACGCGCCACAAACTACCGTCCGGCTTGGTTCCTTGCGTAAGGGTATTGCCGCCTGCATTTATAAGAAACGAAGACACATTTTTTGTTCGCATCACCTCGGCCATCTTGTCCACCGCGTAGCCTTTAGCGATACCTCCAAGATCCAGGCCCATTCCATAGTCCGTGACGAATACTGTACTACTCTCGCTATCGACCAAGACTTTTCTGTAATCTACCAATTTTAGGGCGTCTGCGAGCTCGCTCGGGCGGGGCACGCTTGCTGTGGGCTTGCCGAAGCCCCACAGAGACATTACGGGCAAAATTGTAGGGTCGAAGGCGCCGCCTGTAATTTGGGCGAAATAGAGTGCTCTTTCCACCACGTACAGGGTATCCCGGGAAACTTCCACCGGGCTCACCCCGGCATTTCGGTTAACAGCCCATATTTCTGAATCAGGATCGTGGGCGCTCAAAAGCGCGTCAAGCCTGTTAATCTCGTCAAAGGCCGCATCTATGGCTACTTCAGCGTTACGTCCGTAGGCCTTTATGGTAACGTCAGTATCCATGACGCCATAGCTTATTTTCTCCACCAGGCGCCGGTTTTGAAAGGAAGAACAGCCGACGAGTGCGGTCACTAAACAGCACAACACGGCTAACTGAACGATGCTTCGGGTCTTCAGTGTGGTCACCCCCTTAAAAGAAGCATATCCGCTGGATGTCATATCACCCAGCGGATTATTTAGACGCTTTTAGCAAGAATACCCTCTTTAAGCCACGTCAACCTTTTTCTTGGGAAAGGATATGGTGCTCACGGGACATTTGGATGAACATATACCGCAATTTGTGCAAAGTGTGTAATCGATTTTCGCCAAAGTCCCTTTATCCATGACAATGCACTTTTGCGGGCAAGCCCTGACGCAGGCGCTGCACGCAATACAGCCGACTTTGTTGTGTTTTCTGACCACAGGCCCTTTTTCGTAAGAACGGCATAACACGTGAACCTCTTGATCGATGGGCGCAAGACCTATTACCCCACGGGGGCAGGCAGCCACACAAACGCCGCACCCTGTGCATTTCTCTACATCCACCACGGGTAGCCCGTTATCAGCCATGGTAATGGCGCCGAAAGGACAGGCACGCGCGCAAGTGCCAAGACCGAGACAACCGAAAGTACATTGTTTGTCTCCTCCAAGCATGTTCAAAGCCTGACACTCTGTTACGCCATAATACTCGGCGGTTTTCTCGGCATTTGTGTTATCCCCTTGGCAATAAATGACTGCCACTTGGGGTACAACCGCTTCAGCGCCCACTCCCATGATTTCGGATATTCTCTCCGCTACGGGATTACCCCCGACAGGACAGGCGTTCACTGCTGCTCGGCCCTGGCATATGGCGGACGCCAATCCGGAACAACCCGGAAAACCGCACCCGCCGCAATTAGCCCCGGGCAAGCATGCCAAAATTTCCGCAATTTTTGGATCTTCTTCTACCCTGAACTTTTTGGCAGCCAAAGCTAGCAGGACTCCAATCGCCAGCCCGGACGCGCCAAGAAATACGGTAGCTTGAACCACACCAGATCACCTCTATTTAAACAAGCTCGAAAACAGGTTCTGGAAACCTAAAAACGCTAAAGACATCAGGCAAGTTGATACCAAAGCCAAAGGAAAGCCCTTAAGCGCCTTAGGTATATCCATGTATTTCCACCGTTCTCTGATACCCGCAAAAATCAGAATAGCCAAACTCCATCCAAGCGCTCCGGCCAAGCCGTTGAAAGCGCTCATGAGCACCCCGTAACTCTTGCCGGCATTGATCAAAGCAGCTCCCAACACCGCGCAGTTGGTGGTGATAAGGGGCAAATAGATGCCCAACGATTTATACAGGCTTGGAGCCACTTTCTTAAGAAAAATCTCTACAAGCTGCACAAACCCCGCTATTACCAAGATGTAAACAATAGTCCTCATATACTCTAAGTGCAGGGGACCGAGCACAAAAGTCTCAAAGGCAGAGGCCACCGCGGAAGCAAAAGTCATGACAAATATGACCGCTCCCGACATGCCCAGAGCCGTCTCCATCTGCTCCGACAAACCCACGAACGGACAGAGCCCGAGATACTGCATAAATACCATGTTGGAGATTAGTACTCCCCCCAACAAAATGGAAACCAATTCCACGGCCATCCCTCCATTCTAAGTGACCTAGGCCACGCGCTTTTTTGCCTCGGAACGCTGGATGAAAATGTTCAAAATTGCCATCAAGACTCCCAAGGTCATGAAACCTCCGGGCGGAGTTAACATTACCACCAATGGCTCGAAAAGCGGGGCGCTGGGGAACACTCCGGAACCCAAAGCTATTTGCCCTGTTCCGAAAAACTCCCTTATGCCCCCGATAACCATCAAATTCATGGCGTTCGCCATTCCAACACCGAGCCCGTCCAAAAGCGACCTCGGTACAGACTCCCTGTAAGCGAAGGCTTCCGCCCTACCTATTATGATACAGTTCACCACTATCAAAGGTACAAATATGCCAAGCACTTGGTACATATCACGCAGATAGGCCCTCATGAGAAGCTCCACAATGACAACAGGAGTAGCTATAAGAATGACAAATACCGGGATGCGTATCCCATCAGGGATTACCTTCCTCAAAAGCGAAACAAACACGTTTGAGAACGTAAGCACAAAAATGACGGCAACGCCCATCCAAAACCCGTTAACCACAGAGGTGGTCACAGCGAGCGTTGGGCACATACCGATTACCAGTTTGAAAGTTGGGTTTACTTCCACGAACCCTTTTGTAAATTCGCTGATAAGAGACCTCTTTTTCACTACAGGCTCACCTCCCGGCGGCGTTACGTTTCGCCGCTGCATCATGCTCATAGCCGTAATATTTCGGCACGACAAATCTATCTATGAGCGGGGTGACCAGATTCATGAACAAAATACCGTAGGTAACTCCCTCCGGGTACCCACCCCAAAGTCGGATGATCAATGTGATGAAACCCGCTCCAATCCCCATATACAGTCTGCCTTTGGGGGTGACGGGTGAAGTTACATAATCGGTAGCCATAAAAAAGGCGCCCAAAACTGCGCCGCCTAAGAGTAAAGCTGTAACCCCATCACCCTTAAACAACTGGCCCGATTTGCCAAATACCAATGTTCCCAAAAATAGCGTTCCCAGAAACCCTACAGGGGTTTGGAAATCGATGACTTTTCGCCAAACCAAGTACAAACCGCCCAAAATCAGCGCCGCGATGCAAGTCTCGCCTAAAGAACCCGCCCTTTTGCCTATGAGAAGGTCAGCAACACTTGGCATTACCCCAACGCCCGTTCCCTTAAATATAGACAACGGAGTAGCGCCGGATAACGCGTCACCGGTTACAGGGCTCAGCCAATCCTGGGTCATTTGCATAGGGTACGCGGCCAAAAGAAAGGCCCTACCCGCAAGGGCAGGATTTATGAAATTGAACCCGAGGCCGCCAAAAAGCTGCTTCGCTATTACAATTGCAAAAACAGACCCCACCACAGGAACATAAAGCGGCACCCCGGGGGGAAGCGTCATCGCTAAAAGAAGCCCCGTGATTACCGCCGAGTAATCGCTTATGGTGATTGGGCGTCCCACTGCTTTCTCGTACAAGGCCTCCGCCAAAACCGCGGATACGGTAGACACAAGCAATACCAAGAAAGCCTTTACGCCGAAAAACACAACCGCTACCACGCAAGCGGGTAAAAGGGCGATAACTACATCTCGCATTATCCCTTTTACCGTATTGGGGCTTTTCATATGTGGAGACGGCGTTATTATAAGCTTTTCTCCCATGAGTTACCCTCCGTCCTACCTCTTCGCAGTTAACGAGAGGCCTGAGCTCTCCTTCTGGCCGTTATTTCTTGTTTAGCCAGTTTAATGTGTTGCACCAACGGCCTTTTTGATGGACATTCGTACGTACAGGCCCCACATTCACAACAATCCATCACTCTGAACTTTTCAGCGTCATCTAGGTACCCGTGCTCTGCCGAAGCAGCCATCCACACCGGCATAAGATGCATTGGGCACACTTCCACACACTTGCCGCATCTAAGGCAAGGCTGAACTTGTTCATCTTTTGACTGCTCCCTGGTGAGAACCAGAATCCCGGAAGTACCTTTCATAATCGGCGAATCCAGATCTCGGATAGAAGGCCCCATCATGGGACCGCCCATGATTACCTTTCCGGGGGCGCCTGAGAAGCCGCCGGCTTTTTCAAGAAGATATGAAACCGGCGTACCAACAAGAGCCCTGAAATTCGATGGTTTGCTTACGCCTTCCCCGGTTACAGTGACAATTCTTTCAACCAGCGGCATCCCGGTTTTCACGGCGTTGGCCAGCGCTTTCGCTGTCCCCACGTTTGAAACGATAACTCCCACATCTAAAGGAAGACCGGGCGGGGGCGGAACTTGCCTACCCAGCACGATGTGTATAAGCTGTTTCTCTCCCCCACTTGGATACAATGTGGGCAGAACAGCCAACTCCAGTTCAGGGTAGGGTTCCATAGCTTTCTTCATGGCTGAGACAGCTTCCGCTTTGTTGTCTTCTATGCAGACAATTCCTCTGGATACCCCACTAGCCTTCATCAAAGCCCTGAAACCGAAAATGACATCGTCCGGCTCTTCCATCATCAAACGTTCGTCGGCCGTCAAGTACGGTTCGCACTCGATCCCATTAAGAAGATATACATCGATCTTCTTATCGGGAGGGGGTGTTAGTTTTACGGCAGTGGGAAATGCTGCGCCGCCTAAACCCACAATGCCCGATTCCCTGGTTAGTTTCACTAAATCTTCTTTGGATATCTCGTCTAACGACTTCGCTCTGGGCACTACCGACTCGTGCAGCTCATCTTTACCGTCGGGCTCAATTACTATAGCGTCCGCAAGTCGCCCTAAAACCGGTTGATATCTTTGTTCAACACTTTTTACTTTGCCCGATGTCGGAGCGTGAATCGGAGCGCTGACTGCCCCCCTCGCCTCGGCTATGATCTGGCCCTTCTTTACCAGATCCCGTGCCTTAACTAAAGCATTCGCAGGTGCGCCGATATGCTGTGAAAGGAAAAGACAAAGCTCCTTGGGCGCGCCCACGGACACAACCTCAGCCCCAGACGAAAACTCTTTTTTGTCCGGTACTTTTACTCCTCCGTAACCACGCTTAAGATTGACCACCCGCACCACCTCATCGCTTATTCACAGGGCTTTCGACCTGCCAGTCCATGACTACATACACCCATCATTCTAGATGTTTTACACGTCTTTCGTCAAACTGTACGATATTTCACAACCTGACGTTTGAATGGGATGCGTTTGAGGATATCGGAAGGGGTTTAGTTTGGAACTTTGCGTAAGGCCGTTTATTCCAGGCTTATTTTTTTGGCCAAGACATTGACTTGCTCGAGGTATATACCTGTTAGGTGTTCCAGTTTTTCTTTGAGCGCCTTCTGTACTGTTTTCAGAACACCGAAATAGTGCCCGCCGTGATTCAACACGAGCTCGGCATCAAGAACCGTCCCGACGCCTGTAGAAAATACCATGACTTTCAAAACCTTCTTAACGCCGTCTACCTCAAGACATACCTTTTGGGCTATTTGCATCACCACAGCGTCGGCGATATAAAAATGCCCAAAATAGCTGTAGGTGGGCCTTACTACCGACCTTTCCGCCGAAATATACCGGCGTTCCGCTCTGGAACGAATGAACATTTGCAGCGGGTCCACAAGATACCCCGAAAACGTTTTTTTGACTTCGAAGGTGGGCGCGGGAATGACGTGTTTGCCTTCCTGCCGTCTTTGCCACAAAGCCCTATGTATTTCTTCGTTTGTGGCAAGATCTTTGATATCCAAATATTCTTTGGGGGGATTCAAACCAAGCCTGCCGGTTATTCTGTCTACCATTGTTACTGAAGTGCCCAAGACTAGAAGCCTGGAAGGGCGTAAAACCGCCAAGGCCTCCCGGACTTCAGAAACGTGAGATGCCGTGGAAAAAATGGCCCTGCGAATGGCGGCCGTAGTCGTTTCCTCACGTTTCGCGGAACGCCCGGCAAGAATCCTGGAATCCGATATCAGTAAGCCATCATCTATAAGCGCATCGCAGTCTCGTTCTTGCGCCACCGCCATGGCACGGTGAGATTTCCCCGTTCCGCTGGGGCCGACTAAAGCGATAACATCGATTCCGGAAAACACATGGTTATTCTCTATTTCTTGCCTCGAAAAAGCCACGAAAGACCTCCTTTTTTCGCCTTACCGCCGTCTTTTTCTTGCGAAGTGTCATCCGCGTCCTCGCCGGAATCAGAATCGAGTTCCTTGGGCGGAACAGTGGTTTTCTTAACATGCTCCTTTACCAAGCGAACCACTTCACTGTCTGATTCTTTAAGGTTTTTTTCTGCCTCTGATATAAGACCCGGCCAAATATATTTAGAAATAAACGCCGAATTAGACTTGGCGAAATCCGCGTCTAGTTTTCTGCTGGCCGCCCAATGCTGTAAGCCTTCCTGATACTTACCCAAAGCCAGAGAAACCGTACCTTTTAAAAACTCAGCCGAAGACTGGACCGGCTTATATTCTTCCATATTAGGGGTTTTCTCAAGTTTATTCAACAGGTTGTCGCACACTGTCTCCGCCTGCAAGAAATCCCCCATGCGGAAATATAGCTCCCCCAAGGCCAAATCGGCATCGATGGCGTTGGGCTCTGCCTTCCGAACAGATTCCCACCAAAAAACTGCCTTATCCAGTTCCCCCTCGCCAAATGCCGCGATAGCCAGATTCCGTAGTGCGGGTACATATCGAGGCTCTATCGCTACACAGGTTTCCCAGAAATCGACGGCTCTTTTTATGTCCTCTTTTTGGAAATGGGCAAGCCCCAAGTTGAAAGCCGCGAAAAGATTGTCCGGCTTCTTATCCAACGCCTCTTCCCAAGTTTCAATGGCTTTGTCCAGCTGCCCTGAAGAAGCGTAAGCCTCCCCCAAAGTGGTGAGGGTTACGGTGTTATCGGGTTCCAATTCATAGGCCTTTACGAACCCGGCGATAGCTTTGTCGTACTCTTTCATGGCCAGCCGGCAAAGGCCTATATTAAAGTAAAGCCCCGGGTTATCCGACCCCAATTTATCCGCTTTAACCAAATAGGCCAAAGCTTCTTGGTATTTTTGTGCGTCTGTCAGCGATGCCCCGAGGTTATGCAGGGCTTGTAGGTTCTGCGGGTCAACTTTAAGGATCTCTTCCCATTCTGTAACAGCGTCGGAGACTCTTCCCCTTGCTATGTACAGTTCACCCAACTGGCTTCTGGCCAAAACATTCCCGGGCGAAAGAGCCTTAGCCTTTTCTGTGGCTTTAATGGCTGAATCCAAATCTCCCTTGATAGCCAAAAGCTTTCCCAAGAAATAATGCCCCGGGCTATGGGACTTATCCATAGAAACCACTTTTTGAAAGCTTTCTATGGCTGGATCTACTTCTTCGGCATCGGCGTGCAATATGCCGAGGTAATACTGGGCATCGACGTTTTTCCTGTTCCTGCGCAATACGCCTTGCAAGGTTTCTTTCGCGTCATTCTGCCGCCCGACCCTCATATAGGATAGGGCCAATTGTAACCTCACACTTTCATCGGTAGGCCTTTTTTTCGCTTCTTTTTCCAAGTTTACGATTATCTCATTTAGGGACTTATCGTCTACATCCACAACTAATCCCCCATTTTCTATTTTGTTAACGCTAAAGTTGAACTTCTATCCCAAAACATATAATACCTTTTGCGACATCTTACCTCCAAACTATTGACTAAGAGTAATCCGACTATAATAATAGGAATTAAGGGGGAGTCAGATGCCATTCCGACTATCGACCCGGGGTCAACACGCGGTATTGCTCATGTATGAACTGGCACGAGCCGGTGATTCCCACGCGTCTCTTGCCGAGATTGCGTCATCCCAGAAAATTTCCCAGAGATATTTAGAGCAAATTGTAAGGCCGCTGCGAGAAGACGGCTTGGTGATAGGACGCAGAGGGTTTGGAGGCGGGTATGTACTTGGCAAACCCGCTGAAAGCATAACAGTGGGAGAAATAGTAAGGGCAGTAGAGGGGCCGGTAATCCCCGTCAAATGCGTATCCGATACGGATATGCCCGAATCTTGCCCCGAGAATTGCCAAGCCAGAATGGTATGGCAAAAAGTCGGCGAAGCGATAGACTCTGTTTTGGATTCTTTTACCTTAGAGACTTTGGTAAACCAATCGCAGCACGAATTGTAGCCTGATGAGAAGGGGGCCCCTTATTTGAGTACACAAGCTATTACCAATACACGAAGCGTTTATTTGGACCATTCTGCTACAACGCCGGTATCGGCAGAAGTGCTAAAAGCGATGATGCCCTTCTTCAGCGACAATTTCGGTAACGCTTCAAGCGTTCACAAATGGGGACAACGTGCCAAGGCGGGTATCGACGAAGCACGTAAGAAGACCGCAGACCTCATTGGCGCCGCTCCGCAGGAAATCTTTTTCACATCCAGCGGCACAGAATCGGACAATTTGGCCATAAGAGGCGCAGCCGCAAGAAATCGCGGCCGCAAAAACCACATAATTACCTCGGCAATAGAGCACCACGCAGTTTTACACAGCTGCGAAGCGTTGGAGAAAAACGGTTTTCGGGTTACTTACCTTCCTGTGGACAAATATGGAATGGTAGACCCCGATGACGTCAAAAAATCTATAGGTGACGATACCTTTCTGGTAACGATCATGCACGGTCAAAACGAGGTTGGCACTATCCAGCCCATAGAAGAAATAGCGTCAATAGCCCGTTCCAAAGGGGTTCTTTTTCACACTGATGCAGTCCAAAGCGCGGGACTGTTACAGATAGACGTCAAGGATATGAACATTGACCTTCTGACATTGTCGGGGCACAAAATGTACGGGCCCAAAGGTGTGGCCGCCCTTTATGTTAGAAGAGGAGTGCGTCTTGAGCCGCAGATTACCGGCGGCGCACACGAGCGCGGCTTAAGGGCCGGTACCGAAAACGTAACCGGAATTGTGGGTTTGGGAGAAGCATGTTATCAAGCCAAACAAAACTTGGCTCAAGAAGGCAGTCGGTTACGAGAACTTCGGGATCATTTGATATCCGGAATTCTGAACAATATTCCCAACACTGTACTTAACGGACACCCCACAAAAAGGCTTCCTCACAACGTCAACATCAGCGTGAAAAGCGTCGAAGGAGAAGCCATGCTTTTGAACCTGGACTTGTTGGGGATTGGAGCGTCGTCGGGGTCGGCTTGTACATCGGGGTCTTTGGAACCTTCCCACGTTCTCTTGGCTATGGGGGTTCCCCACGAGTTAGCCCACGGATCTTTAAGGATGACTTTGGGAAAAAGCACAACCAAAGAAGATTTAGATTACGTTATTTCTGTTTTACCTCCTATAGTAAAAAGATTAAGAGATATGTCGGCGCTATAAGTTTTTGCGCGGGGAAAAGCGAGGGTATCGTTATGTACAATGACAAAGTGATGGACCATTTTTTTAACCCCCGAAATGTTGGGGAGCTTGAAAACCCCGACGGCATCGGGGAGATGGGGAACCCCGTGTGCGGAGACATTATGCGCATCACCATTCGGGTAAAAGACGGGAAAATTGACGATATCAAGTTCAAGACCTTTGGCTGCGGGGCCGCCATCGCTACCAGCTCCATGGTTACTGAGTTGGTGAAGGGGCTAGAGCTGGACGAAGCCATGGCCGTTTCTAACAAGGTAGTAGCCGAAGCTTTGGGCGGACTTCCTCCGCCGAAAATGCACTGTTCAAACCTGGCGGCCGACGCCCTCCATAAAGCCATAGAAGATTACCGTTTGAAATCAAAAGCAGGTTAAGCCTGTCACAATATCACCTTTCCGACATGGCCGACTCTTGGGCCATGTTCTTTTTCGCCAGAATGGAACACCCTTTGCAGGATCGCAGTCAAAAGTCAAGAATACCTTTCCAACTGCGTAAATAAGAACCGGGGTGACCATTTTGTGGCGATTCAGATCGAAAACCGCAGATACTTGCACCATCTTGGCGCTAGTATTCATCATGATTTCAGTCTTGCTTCCAAAACCGGTTGAGGCCAAAGACCCACCGAAGCCGGTACCCGAATCCTTCCAAGGTTTTCAAGCAACTGTAATCGGCGATGTATGCAACGTTCGTTCCGGCCCCGACACCTCTTACGCAAGCGTGGGATTAGTACGCCAGGGTCAGTCTTTGGCTATTTTAGATTCAAGCGGCCAATGGTACAAAATCAAGCATGGTTCGACGGAAGGCTACATAGCAAACTGGCTGGTCGATGTCGATCTCAAATCACACGACATAAACGCAAGGATAATCAAAACTGACGTAAACATAAGGGCCAACCCTGATCTCACTTCGCCAATAAGGCAGATGACCCAAAAAGACTCGCTTTTTGCCGCTGTGGCAAAACGAGGAGATTGGATAAAAATCAATCTAGAAGCGCAGTCGGGCTGGATCCATCAAACATTGCTGCAACTGGAATATCCCCCCGAGACTGCGCAAAATGGTTCGGAAGCACAATGTGCCGACGCCGACATTTGTTTCGGAGTTTCCGATTCGCTGTGGGGTCTTGGCAGGTTACCCTCTGCAATGGTAACCCACACAGATGTCAATTTTAGGGCCGGGCCCGGTACAAGCTGTCCCATTGTGGGTTCTTTACAAAAAGGCGATTCTCTCAAAGTGATAAGTGTTTCGGACGGCTGGGTTCATGCCATTTCCTCAAAAGGCGTTATGGGTTATGTGGCCGATTGGTTAGTGGGCGAGACTTCGGAACCCCCTGCCAAAGCTTTTTCGGTGGTCGTCGACTCTAACGGCCCAACCAGAATTCTCACAGTCACGGGTGGCTTTGAGTCAGCCGTGGTAGTTCCCGGCGGAAACGAAACAAGCCTGATCATAAGCACATCGATGTTTTTCGGAACGCAGGCGGTTCTGCCTGTGAATCGTTTTGAGTTCTCTGATTTGATAGTTGGAACCAGCGATGTAACCGTCAACCTCAGGGGCAAGGCGAACTACAGGGTTATAACCAACTTGCGGGGGAAAGTTGTGCTGGAATTTTTCCCGATCATTACAGCCATCGACATAAAGCCCCAATCTGATGGGGATGTTCTCACCGTTAGCACTTTAGGGTACGCCACCCCTACCGTAGCAAAAAAAGGCGATTCCATGGAATTTTTCATACCGGGGGCGGCTTACGTCGGAGCTCCGGTAATGAACCAAGGCGCGTCGGTTAAATGTCTGTCGGTTATCCCCAAAGATGGCGGAACCAGCGTGCTTTTGGACACCAAAGACGCCTCGTACCTTATAAAACAAAGCGATAACTTGATCCAAGTACGGTTTCCCAAGGGAGGGCTGAGTGGCCGTGTCATCGTGCTGGACCCGGGTCACGAAGCTCAAGATCCGGGCGCACTGGGCCCTACAGGCTTGGCCGAGAGAAACGTAAACTGGGAAATCGCCAACGCCGCTGCGGAGAAGCTTAGAAACGCCGGCGCCACTGTGTACATAACTCGCGCGGGACTTTACGATGTATCATATCCCCCGGCAAATGCCATACCCATACCCGGCGGTTACAGCGGTTCGTTGGCCAAAAGAGCTGCTTGGGGCCAAATCGCGGATATTTTCATATCGCTTCACAACGATTGGAACTACAATAGCAGCGTGAATGGTACTACGGCATACCTGACAAGCAACACACCATACGGCGTCGAATCCAAAAAACTTGCCTCCTTGCTGCTGAAGCACATCACATCACACCTTGGCACGCAAAGCAAAGGTGTACGCGAGGCCGAATACTTTGTGACAAGAGAATGCTACTGCCCATCCGTTTTGGTGGAAGTAATGTTCTTGTCAAACGCTTCAGAAGAACTGCGGCTTAAGCAACCTTCCACTTGGGACCAAGCTGCAATGGGTATTCTTTCCGCAGTGCAGGAGTATTTCGAAGGCGTCCCGGTCGCCCCAAATAGGCCTTTGGGTATCTAAACAAAGAAAAAACCCGGCGCCATTTGTGACGCCGGGTTTTTTTATCCGGGATACCGTCTAAACCATACTTGAGCCTGTAAACGCGAAATCGTTCATTTTGACGCAAGGCAAAACAGGCGTAAAGGTGCTCCACCAATCCCTGGTCAACCTGGAGGTCTTGGAAATTGATTCGACGCGCGCAAACGCATCTATCATGGATTCCGTGAAACGCAGGTTTTTTACCCGTGCCACGATTTGACCGTCTTCGATGAGAAATGTGCCGTCCCTGGTGGTTCCTGTAGCGACTACCCTGGATGGCTCGGGACAATGGGTGTAGTGAAATCTCGTCACCAACAAACCGCGTTTTGTGGACTTTATCATTTCGTCCCGGGTTGAATCTCCCTCGGCCATAAACATGTTTCCCGGCATCGGGCCCCTGCTCCAACCGGTGCGCGACCCGGCATGGCCGGTAGATTTATGCCCTTCAACCGCCGCCGAGCGTGAATCGTATACGACTCCCGAAGCCACTCCTTTGTCGATAATGACCACTTTCTTTTTGGGCATCCCCTCGGAGTCGAATGGATCCGCAAGTCCCCTCAGGTCATTGCCATCGTCCCAAATGGTAACATTATCGCCCATAACTTTCTTACCCATCTCGTAAGCCATAAAACTTCGGCCTTGCTGCTTTGCTTCGGCCCCAAAAGCCAAATAGCCCAGAAAGCGTATTAAATCGGCCAAAGCGTATTCCTCAAATATGGTGTCGTACCGGCCGGGTTCAAGCGCTATAGCGTCCGGGTACAGCGTTGCCTTTTCAAGCGCTTCTTCTGCCACCGAAACAGGGTCAATAGTCCTGACATCCCTGGTAAGCCGGTCAGCGTAGCCGGTGTTGGGGCCGGACTCAATGATGGTCCGAAAAAATGCATCCGTCGAAGCGTTGTACGCCCTCACGCCTGCCGTGTTCGCCACGGCGTGTTCATACGCGGCTGTATGAAAAGTACCCGAGGCCTCGATACCCTTTTCTTTCGCCTTGTCTATGACCACACCACAGGCATCGGCCCTGTATTTGGGCGTTGTGTTAGCCGTGGCGGGCACAAAAGTAGCCAACTCTTGATAAGGCTCAGGTTTAGGAAAACCCGGGAACTTAGGGTCGTCGCCTGCCATTTCCATATTTTCCACAGCAGTTTGAACTGCCCACCGTAAAGACCCATCGTCCAGAAGGTTCACTGAACACGTTCCGATTTTTTTACCCTTGGATACCCTCAGTGTCAAAACATGGTTTTGGCGCTTTAGATTCTGGTGAATGTGGTTTCTGGAAAACCTCGTCAGACTGAAATCCTCCGCCGACAAATTGGCCTCAAGGTCCACCCCCTGAGCAAAAGAGGTAACCTTCTCCAGCACCTTAAAAACATCATCTTTCCCTATCACTGGCCCACACCTACCTTTACCTTCCTAAAGCGCGCCGGTGCCGCTCCGTGACCCGCTTGAACAACCTGGACCGGTTCACCCTTGGCGCAACCGGGCGTCCCCCAAATATGCCACTCGTCTTTTTTCGCGACAGCGTCACAAGAACCCCAGAATTCCGGTGTTATGGCAGTATGTGCGGGGTTTTTAACCATCCCCACTATGGAGCCGTCTTTTATCTCATAGCCAATCTCCTGGCCGAAGTGGAAATTCCACCTTTTATCGTCCAGGCTCCAGCTTTTGGGTGTGTCCACAAAAATGCCGCTTTTCGTATCTTTTATGATCTCGTCTAACGTCCAATCACCCGGCTCGAGGTTGATATTAGTCATCCTTACCATAGGAATGTTTTCCCACCCTACGGCCCGGCAAGTACCGTTTGACTCTTGACCGAACATGGGAGCCAGCTCCCGGGACGTCAGATAGTCTTTGAAGATACCCTCCACAACCAAATCGGTGCGCTGAGCCGGGATTCCGTCGTCATCAAATCCGAAACTGCCCATGCCCCCGGGGCACGTTGCATCTGCAACCAAGTGCACTTGGGGAGAACCGTAACGGTAGGAGCCTTTCTTTTCAGGAGTCAAAAACGATGTACCGGCGTAAGTAGCCTCTTGGCCCAAAACCCTGTCAAGCTCCACAGGGTGCCCGCACGATTCGTGTACTTGAAGCGCCACCATAGACCCGCCCTGGATAAGATCGGTGACCCCTTGAGGGCATTGAGGGGCGGACAAAAGCTTTACAGCTTCTTCGCCTAAAGTTACCGCTTTTGAAGCCAACTCCATCCCGGATACAAATTCATAACCGCCATCTATATAGTCCTCGAATGAGCGTGACTGTACCTCGTTCTGGCCCCTTGCCATTACCTGCACAGAAGCGCCCGTATGTACCGTGGTTTGCTGGATCTCACGTCCATCAGTAGAGGCGAACTCTTTTTCTTCCTTATAGTTCATCATGGAAGCGCTGGCTCTGGAAACACCGGGGACTTTCATCGCACTGTCTACGGCATCGGACAAAAGCGCGGCTTTATCCTCTATTTTCACCGTAAAAGGGTCTATCTTGTAAGGTGTTTGCCATTTGGCCTTTAAAGAAGGAAGGGGTGACAAAGCTATCCCGTTCCCGGTTTTGTATTTGGCAGAGGCTTCGGCGATTTTAACAGCTTCTTCTGCCGTTTTCTCCAAACTTCGAGGATCCAGGTACGGAGTGGCCGAAAAACCCCAGGCCCCATCCACAAGCACCCTTACGCCCAAACCTACACTTTTGGAGGCCTGTACTTGCGGCGCCCCATCGCTGGAAACAGTGACCGGTTGGGAACTGGTGCTCACATACCTGGCGTCTGCGTACTCGGCCCCGAATTTTTGAGCTAGCCCCAAAACTTTGCTCAATTGCGTCAACACCTGCGGCTACCTCCTTTTGCTAAAAATCTAACGGGCTTTCACACAATGCCTTACAAAGCTTAACGCAGTCTTCCACGTCTTCCAGGTCTACCATCTCGCTGGGGCTGTGGATGTACCTGCATGGGATGGATATAACCCCGGCCGGAATGCCCGCTTTAGTCATTTGAATAGCGCCCGAATTGGTGCCCCCCGCTTCAAGGATCTCAAGCTGATATTTGATTCCATTTTCTTCTGCCACTTTTTCCATATAGGCACGCAAAGCAGGAGTACAAATGAGACTCGAGTCTTTCACTTTTATGGCAGCGCCGCCGCCTAAAGAGACATCCATGGTAACACCTTTTGGGGTATCACCTGTTCGGGTAACATCCAAAGCAATACCCACATCGGGTGAAATGCCGTAGGCTGCAACGCGCGCGCCCCTCAAACCAACTTCTTCTTGAGTGGAAAATAAGGCGTATATGTCGTTTGGAGTTTCCCCCAAACGCTTCAGGGTCTCGATTATAACGGCGCAAGCCGCCCTATCGTCTAGCGCCTTGGCCACGAAACGGTTCCCAAAGGATACCGCGGGTTGGAAAAACGCGGCGCTATCGCCTATTCGAACTTTGGCTGAAGCTTCTTCTTTATCTTTGGCGCCAATATCGATAAACAGTTTTTCGGTTTTCATATCTTTGACATCTGTTACCCTGTCAGACCCAACTACCCCTTGGGTTCCATTTTCGAAGTAAACTCTTTGACCCAGTGACACAAAAGGGTTTACCCCGCCGATATTCCCAAACCGCAAAAACCCGTTCTTGTCAATATGGGTTACCATGAGGCCAATTTCGTCCATATGCCCGTCAATCAGCAGCTTTTTGCCGCCTCCCGTGCCTTTTTTAAGGCAAATGAGGTTACCCAAAGCGTCCACTTTGATGTCGTCAACGTATGCCGAAACCTCTTCACGTATTACGTCTCTTATTTGCCCTTCCGAGCCCGACGGTCCGTAAGCTTCAGTGAGTTTTCTCAAAAGATCTTTCACGGTCTGAAACCTCCTTCAACACTGCGCAAGAATTGGATCAAAAGCTCCAATGCGGCATCGTAATCGTCTTTGGACATAAGCGAAAACGGGGTGTGAATATATCGGCAGGGGACGGAGATGGCCGCCACTGGGCAACCGGCTTTGGCTTGATGGATAGGCGAGGCATCATTTCCCCCGGAGGTAGCCTCCCTGAACTGCACGCGTATTTGCTTTTCTTTCGCTACGCGCAGGAGCTCCTCCAGCATGCCTTTGTGCGCTATGGTTCCCCTATCCATGACCGACAAAGCGGCGCCTTCGCCCATTCGGGTCGCGTAGAATTCTTCCTGGGCGCTGGGTATATCCGCACACACTGTTCCTTCCAGAGCTATGCCCATATCAGGTTCAACCTTATATGCGGCAACTCTTGCCCCGCGGGTTCCAACTTCTTCTTGCACCGAAAAAACACCGAACAATCTGATGTTTTCCCACGGCTCTTTCAAACACCCTAAGAGTATGGAACATCCTACCCTGTCATCCAACGCTTTCGCTTTTATGACACCGGGCCAGAGTTCTTCGTATTCGGTATCGAAAACTACATAATCACCCAGTTTGACTTTGCGTTTAGCATCGTCTTCGTCTTTTGCCCCGATGTCTATATAAAGCTGGTCTATAGGAATAACCGACTGCCTTTCTTTTCTTTCTTGCAGATGGATTGCTTTGGCGCCGATTACTCCGGGCACTTTGTCCGGGCCAATCAGAACTCTTTGCGATGCCAAGACCGACGCGGGAACACCGATACTCGCAAACCTCAGAAAACCATTCTTTTCAATGTAATTTACGAGCAGCCCGACCTCGTCCATGTGAGCGTCGACCATGACTCTTGGGCCCTTATCGCCTTTTTGAGCGATGATATTCCCCATGATATCTGTCTCATAGGCCACTCCCATAGAATCCAGCTCATGGATTATGGCTTTTCTTATTTGGTTCTCGTTCCCGGAGACACCGGCCAAAGAAGTAAGTTGTTTTAAGTCCATGTCGTCAACTCCTTCACGGTCGCGCTGTCACATGACGCGATAAACCGGGCCAGAAGCTGCCCGCCTTTTACGACATCCCCAAGTGAAAGAGTCTCTACAGACGTGTGCATGTAGCGCAAAGGAATTGAAATAAGCCCGGTGGCTACGCCTTCCCCGGCCATTTGAATCGCCCAAGCATCGGTTCCTGTGGGCCCGGGCGCGACCTCGGTTTGAACCGCAATTCCCATCTCGTCTGCGGCTTGTTTCAGTCCTGCGTACACCTTGGGATGGATATTTCCTCCCATACACAAAACGGGGCCTTTTCCCAAGATTGACGTTCGCCATGGGGGCACGCCGGGTGTCTCGCCGTGGCATACATCGATGGCCACGCCTATATCCGGTTCTATACCGTAGGCAGAAACAGTGGCGCCTTTGAGCCCAACCTCTTCTTGGGTTGTGGCTACCGCAAAAACATCAGCATGCACTTTATATTTTCGCAGCTCGTCAAGACAAACCAGGATCAGCCCGAAGCCTGCCCTGTCGTCCATGGATTTGCCCGACAGAATGTCACCCATAAGCTCTGTTACTTGCCTTTTGTAGGTGACTACGTCGCCAACCTTGCAAACCTTTCTTACTTCTTCTTCGGGGAGACCCAAATCTATGAAAAGATCTTCCATCTTTTGAGCCTTCATGGCATCTTCCGGTGCGGTAAGATGCGGCGGTTTCACTCCTACAAGTCCCGTCAGAGGGCGTTTGCCGTAGACTATAACTTCATGCCCCGGCAAGATACGAGGGTCTACGCCTATACCCACAAACCTAAGAAATCCGCGTTCTTCGATTTTGGTTATCATGAGCCCGACTTCATCCATATGCCCCGCCAACATTATCTTAGGGCGAGGCGAATCGCCTTGGCCTTCTTTGAAACCGATAAGATTCGCGAGGCTATCTTGTCGGATTTCATCCACTAGGCCGGCCATGGCTTCCCGGCAAACGGAAGCCGCGTTCATGAACTCGTGCCCCGACACTCCGTAGGCCATTGAGGCCTCTTTTAGAAATTCTTTAATAGAGAAACTCAGGTTCGACACCTCCTATACCAAGGGGATACTACCCAGGATGAGGTATTCTTCTGATTTGTAACCTAATCCTGCCAATCACTCCGCCAAAATGACCGTCGCTTTGGTCTTATCACTAAACTCCCTGTAACTGATGCCCTCGAGGTCCCTGCCCCAGGGGTCGAACGCCCTCGCGGGAAGCGAAACTGTAGGGGGAGATTGTTTCAAATCAAGCCGGTCATACGCGCTTAAAAAATCTCTAACGGTAAGAAGCCCTGCCGCCTGGATATTGCCGCCAAAATACCTGCTTTTCACGGCTACAACTTTTGCTAACAGCCCTCGTGTTTCCAATATGTTTTCTACAAGGGGTTTTGCCAAAGAAGAAGTGAGGACCAAAGGAACCCCGCGCCCGAACCCCGCCTGGTTTTCCCAAGAAACCCATTCTTGAAAACCGATATCCTCGTACATAATGAATCCCGGTGAAGCATATCGCGGCTTTATCAACCGCAGTTCTTTGGTTACATCTCCTTCTTCCAAAGTGATTTGCGGATTCTCTCTTGAAAGAACCGAAGCAAAACAGTCTTTTCTTGAAAATACCTTTCTGCCCGAAACCCGGGTTATCAAATTCCCGGTACGCACCCCAGCCAGATGCGCCGGGCTCCCGGGTGTTACGGCATCGACCCTAGCTTCCGAACGCTTCAAACCGGGCGGCTCAAACAACACAGGGATACCCAAAGAATCGTTCTGCTCAACTGCGAACTTGTGGATTTCACGCCAGACGGCAGGTGAGGCACTTTTGGCAAGTGGGTGTTTGCGAGAAAACCCGGGGCCAAGGACGCGTATCCCGTTAGCCCCCGCATTTTTGAGAAATGAAACTGTTTCCGCAAGGTCATCCCACCCGGTAACAAAAGGAAGAGCCACAATACTCCCTTCGAAAGATAGCCTTCCGCCTAAATACTCAACGTTTTTTAGAGTCCTCAAGGGCTCTGAATCACCCATTATTTCTCGCCTTTTTCCCACAGTATTCAAAGAAACCAAGAGCTCAATGTTCAAAGCTTCCAGCATGTCTGTAATTGACGGCGTAAGGTGACAAGCGTTTGTGGTAACCTGGATAGTCTTCTTGGGGTACTCGTTTCTTACCAACTCTGCTATTTTGAGAAAATCAGGGTGAGTAAGTGGCTCCCCTTCTTTGACGCGGGTAGCTGATTCACCTATAACTATCGGCCCCGGGGCAGATTGAAGCCACGGCAAAGTGCTCTCGATATCCTCGATGCTCCTTGGCGGGATAGTAAAAATCTCGCAAGAAGGGGGGTTAAAATTGTTGGAACAAAAAACACAGCCCGAATCGCACACCGAAGTGATAGGCAAAACGCCTGCGCTTTGAGCCTTATACAAAAGGGCTTCAATAGAGGGGGCGGGTGAAGGCTGACTTAAAAGACGGCCGCACATCTTGTATCATCCTTTCGGTTACCATGAGGACAAAGGCAAATTGGAGACAGCGTTAAGATGGGGACCGTGGGAGAACCCGGCCATAAGATGCCGGTACCCTGCGGCGGCGATCATGGCGCCGTTATCGGTACAAAACTGTTTGTCCGGTATAAAAAGAGGTATGTCCAGATGATTACACAAAGCCTCAGCTTGTGTTCTCAAAAGTGAGTTGGAGGCCACTCCGCCCGAAATGGCAAACGCTCTGGCCCCGGTTTCCGCGATCAATGTTTCAATGTGATACAACAACTCCCTTACTATTGCTTGTCTGAAACTCGCGGAAATATCGGCAACGCATCGGGGGCTCTTTCCACAAGCCTCAAAGTGTTGAAGCGCTCTCGTTTTTAATCCGCTAAAACTATAATCATACAAATTGCCTTTAATCTTGGGGTGCGGAAAGAAGAAACTTTGGGGGTCGCCTTGTTCAGCGATTTCATCCAGATGGGGCCCGCCGGGAAAAGGAAGCCCTATTTCCCTGGCAACCTTGTCAAAAGCCTCCCCGGCCGCATCGTCCCGCGTTTGGCCGATAATCTCGTAGGAACCAAACCGTTCCATAAGTATCACATCGGAATGTCCGCCGGAGACTACCAAATTCAGTAGAGGAAATAGGGGTTCATTATCGCCCAAGAAGTTTGCCATAATATGCCCCTCTAAGTGCTGAACCCCGACAACAGGGATTTTTAGCCCCGTGGACAGGCTTTTCCCAAAACACACCCCCACCAATAGCGAACCCAAAAGACCGGGGCCATTGGTTACCGCCACCCCTTGGATATCCTTTTTTGTAACCCCGGCAGTACCAAGCGCTGTCTCCAAAACAGGCACCATCATTTCCAAATGCCTTCTGGAAGCTATTTCCGGGACCACTCCGCCGTATTCCCGATGAAAACTTGTTTGAGAAGAAACAATATTGGACAAAACTTGTCGTCCCTTGAAAATCAGGGCGCAAGAAGTATCATCGCAAGAAGTGTCTATACCTAGCATCAACAAAAAACTCACCGCCCAAAGAGAAGTCTCCTAAATCTCTTTTTCACTTTTAAAATACCTATTCCTCCTCTTTGACATCCTATAAGATTATGAAGGACTATCCTAGAAAATTGGAGGTGCACCGATGCATTTTTCAGACAGGCTGTACAGACGCGTAGGTGAAGTAAACTCCCGCCTTGTCATTGGGGTCGACCCTGACCCGGAACGCATCTTCAAGAACGATTCTTTGTTAACAAAAGCCTTCCCCGGCCGAAGTGTGGAAGACATTCTTAACATATTTTGCCAGGTGGCCGTGGAAGCAGCCGAAAGCACGGCCTGTGCTGTAAAACCCCAAATTGCTTTTTTTGAAAGCTTGGGTTCGATAGGGTTCTCTGCCTTGGGTAAGTGCATCAGAGCCGCCAAAGACAAGAACATTCCCGTTATACTCGACGCCAAAAGGGGAGACATAGGAAACACAGGCAAAGCTTACGCCAAAGCCTATCTCGACCCAAAATCCCAACTGTTCTGCGACGCCCTTACGGTAAACCCGTACTTAGGCCCCGATACTTTGGAACCATTCGTTAGCATGGCGAACAAAAATGGGTGCGGTTTGTTCGTGCTTGTTAAAACCTCAAACCCCGGCTCGGTTGAATTTCAGGATGCCGAGCTCTGCCACGGAGGGCCCTTGTACGCGAAAGTGGCTGAGAAAGTAAGCGAGTTAGGAAACGGTAATTTGGGTGATTGCGGTTACTCGAACATTGGCGCGGTATGCGGGGTAACTTATCCCCACGACCTGTTATCTCTTAGGAAACTCATGCCGGCCTCCATCTTGCTGTTGCCGGGATATGGGGCGCAAGGCGGCACGGCCGCCGACACTGTGAATGCCTTTCACCCCGGCGGAATGGGGGCCGTGGTATCGGCAAGCCGGAGCATAATCTTCGCCTACGAGTCTTTAGAATGCGCATCCCCCAAGCCTGACGACATATTCACGTCAGTTCTGGAAGCCGCCAAAAAAGCCAAAGGTGATATCCAAAGGGCTGTCGATTTCAAATACCCATCCATTTGACCTGGTCGGCCCTGGGTTTTGCCGGGGCCAGATCATCTTTCCACATAACGATGGCGTCTTCGTGTGTGTCCGTGTAATAACCTTTTCTTATACCGCGGTCTTGGAAACCCAGGCTACGGTACAGGTGTATAGCTCCGGCATTGGACACCCGCACTTCCAGCGTCATTTTGGTAGACCCCAGTTCCCGCGCGCGCCGGAACATGCTTTCCAGCACAAACCTGCCAATGCCGCGATTTTGGTAATCGGGATGAATGGCGATGTTGGTGATGTGGGATTCGTCCAGAATGACCCACATCCCTACATAGCCAATAATTGTGTCATCGTGACGGACTATATGGTAATAGGCGTAAGTGTTTTCAGTGAGTTCGGATTGGAAGGCACGTCTTGACCAAGGAGTGGGATACGACAATGCTTCGATTTCAAGCACTCTGTCCAAATGGCACATTTGCATTTTTTCCACGGAGATATTCAGGTTTTTCAAATTGTTTCAACCGTCCTTTTGCGCGCCTCCGCCTGCGACTTTCTTACATAATCGGGTATCGCCTTTTCTGCGGGGACAAAAACTCCGCGTCCGTACATATTACTGCCGATTAAGCCCAGCACGCCTGCCTTGGGACGGCTCCGGTAATCATCCAGAAGGGTCAATCGGGTAAAAAGCTTTAGACCGTTCTGTTCGGACTTGGCTATTTCCATTAGCGCCCCCGCACCATCGCCTGTAACGACTATTGGGTGTTCGCAGATTCCCTGCACTTCTGAAAGGAATTGCGCGGCATCATACGCGCCCGCCGGGATGGCCTGGATGAACCCGCATTGGCCCCAAAAATCGTCACCATTTTCACCGGTTGTTTTTTGATAGAAGCCAAACACGGCTTGCGCCTTGGCTTTGCCGGAGGCGATAACAACATTGGGAAGGTGTTTCGCCTGATACAGATACACATAAAAAGAAGGAACCATCACAACGGGGACGCCCCACGAATAAGCGAGGCCTTGTGCCGTAGAAGCACCAATCCTAAGCCCGGTGAAAGAGCCGGGTCCCCCTGATACGGCGATACAGGTGATATCATCGGAAGACACTCCGGCCGCGTCCATAGCATCTATGCACATTGGCAAAAGCATAGACGAGTGCGCTCTTGGCTTCTCCAAGCTTACCTCGTACAACACTTTTCCCGCTGTGACTATTGAGACGCCCAAAAGCGAAGTGCTCGTTTCAAGGGCCAAAATTGTCAACGACATCCTGAACCATCCCTTGCCACTGACTATAAGGCGAGCTTAGTGCCACAATACGTTCCTCGCAATGGGTGGCAGAAAACTTTATTGTTACTGCAATCGTAGGAACAAAATGGCCGGACGCCCTTTGCGCCCATTCCACGGCTATAACAGTATCATCATCGGGCTCTGCAAGTAAGCCCGCTTCCTGGGCTTCTTGTAAGGTTAACCTGTATAAATCAAGGTGTCTCAGAATAAGCCTGCCGTGATGAACCCTTTCCAATACGAAGCTGGGGCTTTGCACCAAACCCAAGACCCCCAAGCCCACGGCAAGCCCTTGGACAAACACGGTTTTCCCCGCGCCCAAATCGCCCTCAAGCAGGACTATCTCTCCGCCCGACAGCATTTCGCCTATGAGTTTCCCCAATCGCCTTGTATCATCGGCGGATTTTGTAACCACTGTCGCGCTGCGTTCTTTCAATTATCCGTGCACCTGGACTTCAGACTTTGAAAATCCCCAATTACCAGCTTCTTTTTGTTGGCTTCATCCCGCAGCACAGCGGCAGGGTGGAATGTAACAAGATAGCTGAATCCATCTTTTTCGAACCACTTTCCCCTGTCACGCGTCACCCGTATGGAAGGGTCGATCAGCGTCTGACTGGCCAAAGCCCCCAACAACACGATGATTTGGGGTCGGATAATGCGAATCTGCGCCTTAAGATGCGGTAAACAGGCGTTCACCTCGAGTGGCGTCGGCATGCGATTTCCCGGGGGGCGACATTTCACAATGTTGGTTATGAAGACATCGTCACGGCTGAGGCCAACAGAATGAAAAATGGAATCCAAAAGCTGACCCGCACGGCCCACAAACGGCTTTCCGGTGTTGTCTTCATTTTGGCCCGGCCCCTCGCCCACCATCAGTATCCGGGCAGTGGGGTTACCGTCGCCAAACACAACGCCTTTTGCGCCTTGGCGAAGCTCACAATCGCAGCATTGTGTCACCTGACCGCGCAGGCTCTTAAGATCACTTATCCCTTGCCAGGAATCACTTCTGGAAGGTTTCCGCGGTTTCTCCTGGATGTCAAACAACGACCCCTGCCGCGCTATGTGGTCGGTTTTACCGGTTTCATATAGTTTCGTCAATTTCCTGTTTTTCGCCGGCAATTTTCTGAAGCATCTCCACTTTGTTTTTTATGATCTCCGGATACTGTCTTATGAGCGAAACATTATCTTCCAAATGCTTCTTGTAGCTGTCAGCCACTGTGCTATCCAGCTTGAGCAATTCTCGATAAATCTTTTCGCCCAAGGCGGCGGCTTCTTCACAATCAGGTTGGCACGGAAAGAAATCTTTTGTGAAATAAGAAAACGGGTTGTGTACTTCCGGCTCCTCCATATGGATAAGCTGATTGGCTGCCCTTGACTCGGGCGACAAGATACCGCTTTGGCGGTCGAATACATAGCGATCGATACAACACGCAGGGAATCCCAAAATAGATCCCAGTCTTTTCAAATAGGCCGGGCTTGCCTCCTCCGGGAACGCCCGCACATGAATGGCGCCGGGGTCCGGTGTGCGAAGCCTTTGATATCTTATGTCTTTCCTTATTTCCTGAAGCTCATCAAGCTCTTTCGAAACCCCATCGTCAGTAAACAAGTAGATTTCCCTTATGGTCGGGCGCGACTCAAGCCCCTTCTTTTTTAAACCAAGTTTATCTATCCATTTCATGAAAGTAGTGTATGAATGGGCTTTTGTCACCACATTGTCGTAAATGTCTCTGAGTACATCCATCCTGTGCCTAATCTCGGCCATTTGGGACTTGCGCCAATACTTGCCCATTTTACCCTTTAAAAATCGCGACATGGATTCGCCAGGTAACCTTCGGCCTTGGGTTTTCTGGCGGAATTGTTCATCAATGGTGCCGCCCAATACAGAAGCATCAGGCAACTCCGCAGGAGTAATTATTTGGGACGCGCGCCTGACACCCAAAGCCACCGGCAAATAGTCGTCAAACTTTGCGCGTTTGGGAATAACGCTTTCATTCATAAATTCGATCAGAAGCGATTTATCCATAACTTACCTAAGCAAACCCTCCTTCAGAACCGATACCCTTTTTACCATTCTTCTCTATTATAGGTTTTTATCCCTTCCCAACCTAGCGGAAGGCGGGCTGTTAATAGGATGGCGACTAGCTAAAACGCCGTTCACACCGTCCTGCATACAGGTCAACCAAGCCTTACATTCAAACAGCAAGGTCGTGCGCTTTAAAACTAGGATACCCCACTTTGTGGAAATACTCGTTGAGCGCCGCACCGGTTTGGCTCTCTATATAATTTGTCCGTATGTGATGTCTGTTGGCCAAAGCTAGTTTGACCCGGTTCTGTTATCAGTCGATTCCGGCCGGTTTCCCGGCGGAGAGCTTCAAGAGCATGCACAGAAATGCAGCAGCATGTCGAAGAAACTGGCACCTCTGAGGCCAACCTGCTGAAATTTTCAGCAATCGCAGCCAAAGCATGCACAAAAACCCGGCAGTATGTCGAAAAAACTAGCGCCTCCGAAGCCAACATGCTGAAATTTTCAGCATCCACAACCAGAGCCTGCACAAAAATGCAGCAGCATGTCGCGAAACCTAGCGCTCCCAAACCGTACTGTTTGAATTCCCAATTCCGTATGTTAATATTATCCAGACAATCCCCGAATCCGGGGGCTGATGAGTGCGCCTGTGCTTTCGCTTACCTCGAAAGTTGTACGGTGTCGCGGCACCGTATCCAAATAGCCGACAGCCGGCGAAACTAAGTTGGCTCGAGACAGCCAACAGAAGCATTCCGCAAGACCGATAGCTATTGTGCCAAAGGACATCGAAGCTAAGATGGCGAAAAATATCCATGACCATATTGAGCGAAGTCTTTTCGCGGCGAAGAAACAGTTGAAAGAAATCAGGTGAAAGGGGAGGCGCCATGGCGGTTCAGGGGACGAAAGAAGGCATCGCATCTTCTGTAGCACGTCTTTTTCGTTCGAAAGACAACGTCAACCTGGGTAACGTGCGCATCGAGCGCCTGAAGTACATGCTTATTTTCCCCCTTGCGCCTATTTTCGCCAATATGCAGGGAGCCTGGTTCAGCGATTCGGCAACGCTATTCGGGCTTGGCGCCATGACAGTTCTGGGAAGTGTCTATTGCGTTGGCGCCGGAGCCTTGTTCGCCTTCACAAATGTGGACAACATGGCCAGGGTATCGCGCATACTGGCAATCGCTACCGGCCTCACCTATCTTTTTTGGGTGTTTCTGCCTGAAAGCGTACTCAGCCTAATTTTGGCAGTATGTTTCATGTTGGGCTTGGGAGGCTCGGCTGCATGCGCGTCTTTCGCGTACACCTTCTCTTTAAACAACACAGAACGCCTAATAGGCGCGGCAAGCATTTCATTGTTCTTTTCCCTTTGCCAACTGGATTTTGGTT
>CAZXSP010000003.1:30148-42403 GCA_964643285.1 uncultured Eubacteriales bacterium | reverse complement strand
GTTCGCGAATTTTTCACACAAACTTTGCCACGAGTCTCTTAAAGCCTGTCCCTCCACAAAAAGGGGCGACGCCGAAAGAGAGATTTTTCCCGAAACCTGATTCAAAACCAACTCAGGCTGTCTTCTGTTTTGAGTGTATCCAATAAGCCCGAGATCGCCAAACATGTTCATTGCGGACCTCAAAATCTGCCGGTAAGCTTCCCAACACCTTCTGACCTCACCCGTGCCAACTTGAAAACACGATAGACCCGGAATATCTTCCCACAAGGCCCCCAATTCCACCAAGGGAAATGTTCTTTGCGGAAAAGAAGCCATAAGGTATTTCCACAACTCCCCTACGCATCCCTTGGTAAGATACTGAAAATCCATCCACATGCGAGAATCCTGTTCCCATTGGGGATAAACTGCCGCAAACTCTGTTTCCTCTATCGTTTCCAACAAGTTTGCCATGTCGTGGGCTCTCACCGGCGGGTGGCAAACCAAAAGGGCCGGAGACAGGCCTTCTGGTTTGGGCAATGTCCACGGTGAAGTTGATATCACGATGCCATGGGGCTTGTGTAAAGCGAGTTTAGCGTTGTGGGCCAAAGCGCCCTTAGCTGCCGTTGTGTGAATCACCGCATTCCTCCCAAGCCTTTGGGCGGAATTTCTCAAGGCTTTGGCGGCTCCTTCCGACCAAGTGTAAACGACAAGCGGGCGATCTTGGGGCGCTTCGCGGAAAATATCGTCGTACATGTGGCCCATAATAGCCGAAGCCGGTCTCATGTCCCTAACCGAAAGTGATATTTCCTCACGGCCCAAATACACGTTCCTGTATGGTACAAACAAAACATCGGCCCGCCCCCAAGAGGCTAAGGACTTGGCCAACTCCCCTTTACCAAACCAGATGAAACGTTTTTCGTGATTTCCTTTTCCCAGCGTCAGTTGAACATGCTTTTGAGTTTTCCCGACAAATCGCACGCTTTTCACGTTTATGTCCAAACTGACCAGGTTTGGAACAGGGTTCCCCTGTCCGAAAGGCTCCAAAGACATGAACTGCCAAAGATTCTCATCATCGATTTGGGAAAAATCCATGATACTGTCCACATTCAAAGTGGGAGTCAAATCGGTGTTTGATAACATTGCCTCGGTTTCCCGGGTAAACCTGTCAAAAAACTGTTGAACCATGCATTGTTCTACTGTGAACCCGGCGGCAAATTCGTGGCCGCCAAAACCCACCAGCAAATCGCGGCATTGGGATAGAGCGCGTTGTGCGTGAAACCCCTGTACTCCTCTGACGGACCCTTTTAAAACATCTCCTTCACCTGCTGCCAGGGCCACAGGCCTGAGGGAAGCTTCACGAAGCTTTGAACAGGCAATACCAATTACGCCCGGATGCCAATGGCGATCCCAAGCGCACACGGCGTATTGCTCCACTTCAACGCGTTTTTGTGCTTCCTTGACAATGGTATCCTCCACCGCCCGGCGCGTCCGATTAAGATTGTCTATGGCTTCGGCAAGCTCTGTACACCTGTCCGAATCTTCTTCTACCAAAAGCTTGTAAGCCAAATTCGCGTCTTGCATCCGACCCGCCGCGTTAAGCCTGGGCACAAGCCCGAATACCACGTCGCGGTCGAAAGAAAACCGATTTTGGGGGTCCCGGACCGCAGAAATTCCGGCGACTTCACAAAGCGCCCTAATTCCCGGCCGCTGCGCTTTTTTCAACAATTCCAGTCCTGATTTTATCCAATACCTGTTAAACCCCGAAACCGGCAGACTATCCCCGGCAATAGAAAGAGTAAGCAGATCGTGCGCCCACCCTGATGGCATTTCGATGTTGGCCGCTTCGGCAATAGCAGTGGCAAGAAGATAGGCCACCCCGGCGCCGGTCAGATTTTGCAGGTTCAGTCCGCTCCAAGACGGTAAAAATGGGTCTAAGATTGAAAGAGCCCGAGGCAATTGTGGGCCGGGCAAATGGTGATCGGTTATTAGCACATCCGCCCCCAAGCCTGCTGCCTTTTCACACGCTTCGTGGCCGGTGATTCCGCAGTCGGCGGTCACAAACAAGGAAACCCTTTGGGAAACCAAAAGCTCCACAGACTCGGGGTGGAAACCATAACCCTCTTCGTCACGGTAAGGTATGTACACTAAGCAATCGATACCGACGCCAGAAAAGGCTTCTTTAAGAATGGCAGCAGCGGTAACCCCGTCAACGTCGAAGTCCGAATATATGGCGACCTTTTCGAGCGTGTCTTTGGCTTTTAGCAACCGACGGACACAATCATCCAACCCGGGGATAAAATCGCCGGGGCTGCAAACGTTTTCATCAAAAAACTTCAGCGCCGCGTCCAGATCGCCCCCATTTCTTTTCATAAGGATTGACCCAACAGGCGCAGAAACCCCGGTCTTATCGCAAAGCTTACGCACAAGGTCTTGGTCGACACGCCCGGGAATATCCCAGGAAAATGCCGGCAAACCGCTATAAGTCAATGTTCTTAGGTGAAATGCCGCCGTGTTCTTTGGCAGGAAAGTCGATTTCAGACAACGTCCTGTCCAGTCTAGTGGCTTTATCTCTCTCATCCTGCAATTCTTTGGCGAGAGACTTCACCTTTGCCCTTATGCTGATATGCCTAAACCAAACCCACACTGCCCCTATCAAAACGCCCACGCAAGCTGACCCAAGCACCACCAAGGCCAAATTGATATTGAAAGCCCATCCCATAAACACAATGCTCACCATTTGAGCGTTTTGAACTGCGAATACGACAACCAGGAGCAGAAATATTACTGCTATGACTAACATCACGAACCCCTCCGAATTCTGTGTTGGTTTTTCCGCCGCTTGTTGGCTTTTTTCGGTAGGTCGGCTTCCTTGGGGACAAACATTTTGTCGTGTTGCAAAAGAAGCGCGGCAAAATCTTCGCCGTCTTCCCCGAAGTAGCTTTCCATAGTCTCTTCTTCCGAGGTATGTTTGCCGTCAAAGGCCAAGCTTTCCTGCCGTTTTTCCCTAGCCTCGCCCTGGGCCAAAGCCTTTTTCGCCTTCTCGACCTGTTCTTTGTAGTAAACGTTGGAAAACCCGTTTTTGGCGCCAAACCGAGGTTTTGAGAGCGTGTCCTGTATCTTTTTGACCCACCGATCTTGTCCCATGGGTCTCGACAGATCTGACGCCGGAATCCTCATGACGGTAAAACCCATATCTTCGATTGCTTTTTGGCGCGATTTGTCCTTTTTCGCCCTTTCGCTTGTCAAATGGCTTTCGCCGTCAACTTCAACGACCAACCAGTCATTGATCAAGAAATCTACTGTGAAACTTCTGACCGGCACTTCCTGGCTAAAATTGATCTTGGCCTTGAGTAACGCTTTTTTGAGCTTGCGCTCTGTTTTTGTTTCCTCATGGTGGCTCCAGATATAACTGCCATTTAGATGGTCCAAATTTTTCACTCCAAGCCTGCGCCTTCCTTAAGATATATCCGGAATGACTACCACGGGTTCAGGGCTAGAAGATAAAGGCGGCTGATATCTAGAGACTTCGGGGCAAAGATACTTATCAAACCAAGCCGCCATATACTCTAGCCTCTCTATGCGGTGGCGGGGTCCGCCGGTACGCGATAAATCGTGATTCTCACCGGGAAACCGTACCAAAATCGCGGTCTTACCCAGTTTTTTGAGGGCTGTGAAGAATTCCTCCGCCTGTTCCATGGGGCATCTGAGATCGAGCTCACTGTGTATGAGCATAAGCGGGGTCTCAACATGCCTTACATACATAAGGGGGGATACGTCCAAATAAGCCTTGGGGTTATCCCACGGGTCGCCGTCGAATTCCCATTGACCGTTAGTGAAGGCCGCGTCGCTGGCCCCAAATTGACTCATGCGGTTGCAGGTGCTTCTTTGAGCCACGGCAGCCTTGAACCTGTTGGTTTGGGTAATAACCCAGTTTGTCATGTACCCGCCGTAGCTTCCCCCCAAAACCCCCATGGCGTTTTCATCTACCCAAGGCAAAGACGCGGCATAATCTGCGGCGGCCATAACATCTTCGTAATCCACGCCGCCCCAATCATGTCGTATAGCTTCAAGAAATTCCTGGCCATAGCCCGTGCTGCCCCGGGGATTACAAAAAACTACCCCGTATCCCCTTGAACACAAAAACTGAAACTCGTGGAAAAAGGTTAGCCCGTATGCTGTATGGGGTCCGCCGTGAATTTGCAGCAAAGCCGGGTATTTCTCTCCCTCCTTAGCGCCTACGGGCTTCATTGTCCAACCTTGCAGTATGGTGCCATCCTTGCTTTTTGTCACAAATTCCTGCGGGAAACTGAGGTGCACCGAGTTGAGCAGGCTTTGGTTAACATTTGTCAACCGTTTTAAAGTGTAGGATTGTTCCGCCTTAAGCCCAAAATTGTCTGTCGGCTCAAAAACGGGCTTACTCCATTTGAGCGATGCGCCCGCGCCCGAAGAAGAAATCGGTTCCAAAACGAACATATCCCCTATAAGCGTAGGGGAAGACACGTGTATAACAAAGGTATCGCCATCAAGCGACTTTGACCAACCCAAGACAGTACAGTCGCCTTGCGTGAGCTGCGTAAGCTCGTGGGCAGCCAAATTGTATTTGTAAAGATGGGTTCTGCCGGCCTCTAAAGCGCTGAAAAACAGATTATCCCCGTCTTTTGACCAAGCCGGCGGATTGGTTGGGCTTCCTCCCATATCGCCTCCGGCCGACCCCGCCACTGCCAGTTCTCGCTCTTTTGTCAGAAATGATATGGGGCCGCCTTGGATGGGTACAGTACAAAGCCCGGTCACGGTTGCGCCTTTTCGCGAATTGTCATGACCGTAGAAGGCCAAGATGTCCCCTTTGGGCGACCAAGATATCCCGCTTAGCGCGGCGTTGGAATCAGTAACTCTGATTGAATCTCCGCCCAAAAGGGGCACAACGTATATGTCCTTTACGGCGGATAACTCGTGCTCGGGGAATTTGGCGGATATGTAGGCGATCTTGTTACCGTCCGGAGACCACTGAGGCTGTCTGCAGTCGTACTCGTCTTTGGTAACTTGGGAAATCTCGCCGGACTCCGTATCCAACACGTGTATTTGGGCCGCGTCTTGGGGCAGGAAGCCGCGCCCATTCAATTTGTAGCGAATTTTCGTAATCACGCGAACGTCCGACTTTTCCCCGTCAGGTTCGTCTTTTTTCGGTTCGGGAGGAGCGGAAAAAGCAACCTTTCTGCTGTCAGGCGACCAGACAGGTTCGCCTACGCCGGCTTTTTTGGCAGTCATCTGAATAGCTTCGCCGCCTTCGGTGGAAATAACATATATTTGAGTTCCATCGCCACCCCTGTCTGACAGGAAAGCCACTTTTTTGCCGTCCGGCGACCACCTTGGCGTTGTGTCGTTTTGGGGGCCGGAAGTAAAAGGAAAATTCGAATCCTGAAAGGCCGCGTGAATACCGGTTTCATATTTTTTATCTTTATCTTTAGAGGACACTTTTTTGACACAAAAAAGCGCTTTGCCGCCGCAAGGAGAAATTCTTGGATCAGAAACCCATTCCATGCTCAATAAATCTTTTGACAAAACTCTTCTCACGTCTGTCAATTCCCCGCTTTCGTTTTGGTTCATTTGGGAGTTTCTACCCAAGGCCCGGAAATTCCCCCGGAAATTCTGTGTGCGGTGCAATTATGAAATGTTTTGCCTTCGCCTTCTACGGCGGCCGGAGGGTTTGAAAAGCTCTGTAAAGGTGGACATCTCTTGACATCTCAACAAAAACGCCATCCCGAAATATGACAAGCCGGCAATACCGATAACCAACCCGCCCCTAATGACATCTTGCGAGAGACTTCCTGTACCTTTGTGAAATTTGGTGGCCGTTGACGCTACCCAAGCGACCAGCCCCATAACCCCCGACGCCAAAAGAATTTTGCCCAAGGGTACAATGAGCGCCCTTAAGTGCAGTCGATAAATTCTGTTCAAAGCGTACAACCCCACCAACGCCCCAAGCAGGCTGGCGATGGAATTAGCCACCGCTAACCCCACATGGCCGAAAGGTTTGATGAGCAGCAAATCCAGGATGGTGTTGAGCACCGCGACTCCCGCCGCCAAGAACACCGGTATCTTGGTTTCTTGGCTGGAATAAAACACGACGCTTATTATTTGAATAGCTGCCATACCCAAAAGAGCCGGACTGTAATAAAGAAGCGCTCTGGCTGTAAGTGTGGTCGCGGCGCTAGTGAAGGCGCCGTACTCGAATATGAGCCGCACCAAAGGAGTCGCGAGCACTATCAGTCCGAAAGCTGCGGGGACGCATACAAACTCGACATATCTAAACCCCATAATCGCCGTTTCTTCGAAAGCCTTTCTATCCTTTTTGGCCCACATTGCCGAAAGCGACGGGTACACCACGGTCACAACAGCCGCCACAAACAAGCCCAAAGGAACCTGGCGAACCTTGTCGGCGAAATTCAGCGCCGCGATGGAGCCTTCCGGTAATCTGGACGCTAATCTTTTGTCGATGAAAAGATAAATCTGAGTAAAAACTGAACCGGCCACCAAAGGCCAAGAAAGCTTCAACACCTTTTTGACATCCTCACCGAGCCTGAAAGAGATTCGAGGCAACCCTGTGACCTTGGCTACGCTTGGGGTTTGTACAAACAAAGCCGCCGCATAACCCAAAACCACCGCTATAGCCAAAGATTTGACCCCCAAAGTTGGCGCCAGCAAGGCGACCATGGCCACTATTACAAGGTTTTGTATGGAAGGCGCTAAAGCGGGGACAGCAAAATGGTCCTTAGAATTCAAGATAGATTTGGCGAAAGATGATAGAAGCGGAATAACCATAGCAGGGAGAAAAACGCGCGTGAGCATAACGGCGTCCTCAAAAGTTGTACCCGAAAACCCCGGCGCTACCATGGTAACGAGTTTTTTGGCGGGGAAAACCGCGATTATGGAAACCGCCAGAACCAATGCCGTGGAAATACTCACCACAGAAGCTGTCAGCCGTGAGGCGGCTTTTTCGTCGCCTTCCGCGACCTTGGAAGCAAACACGGGCAGAAACGCCGTTGACAAAGGGCCCGACAAAAGCCCGGTGACCAGGACGGGGATCATGTTCGCCACGACGTACGCGTCGGTGCGGCCTGTCGCGCCAAAAAACACGGCTATCATCTGTTCCCTGGCGAAACCTAAAATTTTAGAGACGATTCCCAGAAACACCACGACAACAGTGGCCTCGGCTATCCGCTTCTTCGACAAACGGCTCCCCCATTCCAACTAAACGCTTAACCAATTATATCAGCTACTAGTAGTGTGCAACTGATTCACGTTCTTTGCCGCAGGCGCCATAATATGTTATTGTATTCTTTGGCTCACACCTGCTTTTCTAAGGAGTTGGAATGGTGAAAATCCAACGTTAGAACCACTTTAATCGGGTAATTGACGAAACGGGTTCAGCTTTCACAAGGAGAATCACTGTGTCCAACCTCTATAGACTTCTTAAATACCTAAAAACACACTGGCCTGCGATAATTGTGGTAATTTTGGCCATGGTCGCGGCTGCCTTGCTGGAGGTATCGCCCGGGCTTCTCATAAGGCGAATTATCGATGTAGCCTTAGAGGCCAAGGATGTGGCCCTATCCGCCAAGCTCGCTTTAGGTTTCGTGTTGATCGCCGCGGCAAAAGCAGTGGTTAATTTTGCTCAATGGTATTTTTCCGAGCTTTTAGGTCAGAAGGTAACCTTCGAAATACGACAGTCTGTTCACGATCATCTACAAGAATTGCCGCCATCTTATTTCCCGGGCATGGGCACCGGCCAGGTGATGTCCAGACTAACCAGCGACGTTGAGGCCGTGCAGAATTTTGTCGGGTGGGGTGCTCTTCTTTTAGTCCAAATGATTATCACCATGGCCATCGTAGCCGTATTCCTGTTTAACATGAACTGGCGGCTCACTTTGGCCACTCTTGCGGTGTTTCCGTTAATGATTAGAACAGTTTTCTGGTTTGACAATAATGTTCGGCCTGCTTGGAAAGATGTGCGAGAAAGGATGGGAAAACTCACAGAGAGCCTTCAGGAAAACATATCGGGAATTCGGGTAGTAAAAGCGTTTTCCAGAGAGTCTCATGAGGTCGGGAAATTCGAATCCAAAAATCGGGATCATTATGACGCCAACATGAAAAGGTCACAAATTGAGTCTGTCGCCCAACCTGCTCTTAATCTTCTTACAAGCCTCTCACCCATTGTCGTTCTGGGCTATGGGGGGCTTCTGGCTCTATCCAACCAAATGACGGTGGGAGAAATAGTGGCTTTTCACACGCTCATTTGGAGTCTTATTTGGCCTACGCGAATGCTGGGGTGGCTGGTAAACCACGCGGAACAAGCCCTTGCCGCAGCGCCGCGCCTTTTTGAGCTGCTCGACGCCAAACCGGCTATACGAGACATCCCTCACCCGCTCAGGCTTGAACAGGTCAAAGGTCACATACAATTCCACGGGGTAAGCTTCGCTTTCCCGGGAGACACCAAAGAAGCGCTTCACTGCGTAAACCTTGAGATTATGCCCGGGGAAAGGGTAGCAATAGTGGGAACAACCGGTTCGGGCAAATCCACTTTGATTAACCTTCTTCCGAGGTTTTTGGATCCCGACACAGGTTTTATCACCCTGGATGGCCACGATCTAAAAGAGATTGAGCTTAAATCTTTGAGAACCCATATGGCGGTGGTACTGCAAGACAATTTCCTTTTCTCTGCTTCTGTCAGAGAAAACATCGCGTTGGGAAACGCCGAGGCATCGCGGGAAGATGTGGAAAGGGCGGCGTCTTTAGCGCAGGCGCAAGGGTTCATAAATGAATTGCCCAAAGGGCTGGATACCCCCGTGGGAGAACGCGGCATCGGGCTGTCCGGCGGGCAGAAACAGAGAATCGCCCTGGCAAGGGCGTTACTGATGAACCCCGAAATTCTGATCCTTGATGAAGCCACTTCCAGTGTGGATACGGAAACAGAATATTTGATTCAACAAGCGTTAGATGAGGTTATGAAGAACAGGACTTCTATTGTAATAGCCAAACGGCTGTCGACCATAAGAGGCGCAGACAAAATCGTCATTATGGAAGACGGGGAAATCGCGCAGATCGGAACTCATCGCGAACTCCTGGCCGCGCCGGGTTTTTATAGGAGTCTTTTTGAGAGCCAATTCGCTGACGAAGATGTACCTAAAGCTTTATCACAAGAACTTGGGGGGTGCAGTTAAATGGCAGAGTATGACTTGGATCTTACCGAGGACGAAGAAGAACGGCCGTTTAACAAACAACACTTCACAAGAATTCTGGGGTATGCTTCCCCATACCGGAAAACGGTCACTTTATCGGCGGCCCTTACCCTGGTAGGCATCGCCATAGGTTTAGTAGAGCCGCTTCTTTTGGGGTACGCCATAGACCGCGGCGTCAAAGTGGGCGACAAAACCCAACTGTTCTATGTTCTGGGGTTCATGCTGGCACTTCGGCTTATACAATACGCAAGCGAAAAAGTGCAAATAAGATCCGTCAACTATTTGGGGCAAAAGATACTTTACGACTTAAGGCAAGAGTTATTTTCCCACGTTCAAAGCCTTCCTTTCACTTTCTTTGACCACAGGCCTGCCGGAAAAATTATATCTCGCCTTACAAACGACGTTAACCATATAGGCAATCTGGCGGCGTCAGGCGTGGTCAACGCTTTGAGCCAGTTTGTCTCGCTTGTGGGTATAGTCACTATAATGCTTTTTCTTCATGTCAAGATGGCGCTCCTCACCTTTGTCACCATACCTTTTCTTGCCATAATGCTGACCAAATTTAGATGGGGCATGGAAAACGCGTGGGGGGACACAAGGAAAGCCGTTGGAGAGATAAATGCTCACCTCAACGAGACTGTACAGGGCCTGCAAGTAATACAGGCATACCGACGGGAAGAGGCCAACAGCGGGAAATTTGCCAAAGGAAACAAAAAGTATTTCGGCTCGTACATGAAGGCAATCAGCCTCGAGCAGATATTCTGGCAGGCCACAGACGTCATAGGTGCAATTGGAATGGCAATAGTGGTCCTTTACGGCGCGAAGGAATACGCCAGGGGAGCGCTTACCTTAGGTCTAATCATAGCTTTCGTGTCATATCTGCAGAAGTTCTGGCAACCCATTTCCACTTTCTCGAGAGTATGGAGCCAGGTTCTTTCGGCCATGGCTTCGGCTGAACGAGTGTTCAGCATTTTGGACCTCGAAAAGGAAACCACCCCGTCTGACACCACTGTTTATCCGGAAAACCTTCAAGGGGAAGTCGTGTTTGACAATGTGTCGTTCGAGTACAAACCCGGAGAACCCGTGCTACAGCAAGTTAGCTTAAGGGTTAAACCGGGGGAAACCGTAGCGCTGGTAGGCCCTACAGGCGCAGGCAAAACAACTATCGTAAACCTCCTGGCGAGATTCTACCGCCCAACCCAAGGGCGGATACTGATAGACGGACATGAGCTTAAAGAACTTGACCTAAACCTGTACAGAAGCCAACTGGGGATGGTTCTTCAGGACACTTTCATTTTTTCCGGCACCATTATGGACAATCTGAAGTTTGCCAAACTGGATGCAACCCCGGAAGAAATCGAACAAGCCGCAATAGCGGCTTACGCAAAGCCGTTCATTGACAGCCTTCCCGATAGGTACGATACCGAGCTCAAAGAACGCGGCAGCAATCTTTCCACCGGGCAACGGCAATTGTTGGCTTTTTCCAGAGCACTCCTGGCAAACCCGAAAATACTCATTTTGGACGAAGCCACTTCAAGCATAGACCCAAAAACAGAACGGCTCATTCAGCTTGCCATCAAAAAACTGTTGCAGGGCAGGACATGTTTCATTATCGCCCACCGTTTATCTACAATCAGGTCGGCAGACAGAATCTTGGTCATAGAGGACGGAAGGATAACTGAGGAAGGTTCCCATGAGCAGTTGGTGAAAGCCGGCGGAACCTACGCAAAACTGTACGAAGCTCAGTTCAAAACAGCGTGATATAGATTCATGGTGTTTTCGGCCATTTCCTTGGAATCAAAAAACTGTTCTACCCTTTTTCGCCCCATAACGCCCATTTGAGCCGCCATGTCCGGGTCGATGGCAAGTCTCACAATAGCTTGGGCCAAGAGCTTGGCATCTCCTGGCGGCACCAAGAATCCTGTTTCATCATTTATTACTGCTTCCGGAAGCCCGCCCACATCAGTCGCTACCACCGGCAGGCCCGCCGCCATTGCTTGCAAGGCCGACAACCCAAGCCCCTCTTGTCTGGAGCACAGAACGAATATGTCCAACCCGGATAGAAACTGCTTCATATCGTCGACAAACCCCAACATCTTTATGTAAGGCTCGAGCCTGGTAGTTTGAATTTTCGTCTTCAGAGTTTCTTCCATGGGCCCTGCTCCGGCGATAAGAAACCGGGCTTCGGGCAATGAGTTCATGACCATTCTCGCGGCATCTATCAGCACATCCAAAGCTTTTACAGGGTCAAGCCTGGCAGCTGTACCAACCACTATGTTTCTTTTTGGGCTTTGGCCGCTCAAATGTCGGGCGTCCTTGGGGGTGAACGCGCTTACATCTATTCCGTTCATCACACACACCACTCTTGACGGTTTCACACCGGAAGCCACAAGTTCCCGATACACCTTTTGCGATACAGCGATTATCCCGTCAGAAAACACATCAGACATAACCCGGTTGAGCCATTTCTTCAGCCGCCCTCTAACCGGCTTAACCTGACCGTGTTTGGTATAAACCACAGGTATGCGCGACAACTTGGCCGATATTCTCCCTGACAAACACGAATGGGTGTGGACAATATCCGGCTTGACATCCCTAATGAGGCGTTTGAGTTCCAGAGTCAAACCAAAAGAAAAAGATATGTCTTTGCCGGAAATAGGAACACGGTTTATACCCGCAATATTCAATCTCCGGGCCAGCTCGCCATCGGGGCAAGCCACCTTAACATCAACCTTGTGGAAAGCGGGCTGGGTTAAAAGGTACAAAAGGTATTGGCCCGCGCCGCCGAAGTTTGTGTCGGTAACAATGTGTAGGATTTTCATTCCCCGGACGCCTCTCGCCTATATGCGACTGCCGAGCCCAAACACAAACCCAACCAGGCCCATACCAGCGTCATAACTTGAGTGTTGTACCACGTATGCTCTATGAAACCGTGCAAAAGATTACCTGCCACGGCCGAAAAACACCCGACCATAGTGGCCAGCGACACCCACCTGCCCCATCCTTTGATTTTGGCCTTGAAAATGGTCCAAATCACATA
>CAZXSP010000003.1:6651-30048 GCA_964643285.1 uncultured Eubacteriales bacterium | reverse complement strand
ACACCCACCTGCCCCATCCTTTGATTTTGGCCTTGAAAATGGTCCAAATCACATACAGGAAAATTGCCCCAAGGAAAAAAGCAACGGCCAAAAAACCCAAAATACCAAACTCGATGAGCATCTGAAAATACACGCTATGCGAGTGCAAGGCAGGGGTTTGAATGATCATATGCTCCGGGTAGATCTCCAAAAACGCCTGGTTCCCAAGCCCTATCCCCCTGAAAAGGTACTTTCTCATAATAGATAAAGCTCCGCGCCATATTGAAATGCGATAGCTGTTAGAACTGTCGTTTACGGTAAACGACGAAAGCAGCCTTTGCACAAGAACAGGCGGCGCCACGGATACCACAAGAACCGCCAAAGCCAGACCCAAGACCAAAAACCTTTTGTCGAACATAATGGCCATCAGCCCACAGGACGCGATAAACCCAAGCCACGCCCCGCGAGACCACGTCAAAACCAGGGCAAACGACTGAAGAAAGCAAAACCCCAAAAGCACTACTCTTGTCCTAAAACTCTTACTTTTTATCAGGAAAGCTATAGTAAGGGGAAGGCACAGCGCTATCATTTCAGCGAAATAGTTGGGATTTTGAAATGTCCCCACAACCCGCACGATTTCTTCCTCGAACTTTTCGTCCAACCACGATCGAGGGGGCATCCAACCGGTAAAATGCTGATAAATGCCCACAAAAGACGATACGCTGATACCTGCAAGAACAGGCCAGATAACCGAATCCCCTTGGCCTTTGGAAGCAAACAAATAAGCCAGCAAAAACACAATTCCGCTAAAACACCATAAGACCAGTGATTTAAGGCTACCCCACGGTGTAACCGATGAGATGGCCGCCCCAAAGGCAAACAGAAAGACAGCCGAGAAAAGCACAGTAATTTGCGTCGGTAAACCCGGGGCTTCTAATCGACGAGCGCCGCTATTGCAGCTCCGCCAAAGCATCAGAACCGCCAAAAATGCGACGCCCACTATCTGGACTTGTGTGGGCAAGAATACTCCCAAAGCCAAGACAATTCCCAATAACACACCGGGGGAATTCGCGAATCCGCCAATCCAAGTTACCAAGACACTTGACGACAAAAACCCTTTGACTATTCTTTTGGTATCGGAGCCGGCTATGAAGCTATTTTCAAGGGCTATATCCAACCGAGAAAAGATAGCGCAACATGCTTTACGTAAGCCGGATGCACAGTGCGAACCCACGGCAAAGAAAACGCTTTGGTTATATGGATTTGACGCGGCGTGGCATCTTTCGCCCACTAATCCCGGCCCCCCAGATTGAGGTCCATATCAGTAACAAAACCTTGGAAAGCGGAAAATTTGGTCTGCAGACTCAAGCCGCCTCCAACCCTTATCTCCACCCCGTTTACGGTAATTACATTATCACCTACGCGCGCTAAACCTTTGATGGTCACATAGGCGTCAACTCTGTCTTTGGCTTCCGTTTGGCTCCACCTTCCGTCACCTTCAACAAGCCATATATACGCGGGTTCGGTGGTGACCCGCACAATTTCCCCGATGCAGGCTCCTGTCTTGAACTCGAAAATCTTGTCTGATTTTTCTATGGCTTCCGCGGTTCTGTGCCGGATATTTGAAGTAACCACTACAAATTCTGTCTCTTCTTGCCGTGCCTCAACATCGTTTCCAAGATTTTTCAGGAACATAGAATACCCGAACCAAACAACAGCCAAAACAAGTATCACGACAACGGAAAGGTCAATAATACTAATTTTCCCAAAAACCCGACCCTTCCCATCGATAAATTTCAAAGACGCCCTCCCCTTCCGAAACACAAAAGATCAAAGCAAGCGAACATGGTTTATTTCCAGTTCGAATCTGGCGTTTAGAAACTCTGCCGCCTTTTTGCACGCCAGCATTCGTGTGAGAAATATCTCGAAATACTCCATGACAGGAGAAATATCTGTGTCCACCTCTAACTGTAGAGTCAAAATCCTGGAATCCGGTTCCACTTTCAGAAATGATTTCGTCACCGCGTAGTTGACCCTGTCGTGTTGGTCGAAAGTGAGCTTGTCTTGGTTACGAACCCTCGAACGGTGGACATCGGATTTGTCGGCCAAAATAAGGGCGGCAGACACCGGGTTTACTGAAGTGGCGGCGTCTTCCGGGTCGTGGGTTCCTATCGCGCCAATGACAGTAGCGATCTCTTGGGGGGACATACCCCTTGACCAAAGAAGCCGTTCTGCCAACGCGGCTCCAACTTGGGCGTGCCAATGTCTTGATACCAAGTTGCCTATATCGTGCAGGTAGCCGGCTATTTCTGCCAACTCCCGCTCCCTGCAAGTAAACCCAAGCCTGTCCATGATATTTCCTGCAATAGCCGCTACCAAACCGGCATGCCGCTGCCCGTGGTCGGTAAATCCCAAAGAACCTAAGTGAATATTGCCTGCTTCTATATACGCCTCAATTTCACTGTCACCTTTTAGATTGTTCAGAGTAATACGTTCCATTTCCTCCAATAAATAACCACCTCTTAAACGTCAAGATATCCCTGATGAACAGGGTTCATTATCATTTTACCGCGATCCAAAACGTAAGCATCCCAAGGGAACGCGATATATCCAAAAGTCTCTAACCCATACCATGTAGGCTTCCAACTCTCAGTTTGCGCCCAAAGGCACGCTGTCCGAACAATTCTCGGTTTATGTTTTTTGCAAAGTATAGTGACTAGCCGCATAGTTTCGCCTGTTATTACCATTTGGTCCACTATCAAAACTCTTTTGCCCGCGACTTTTTCAGTTACAGGCATCACCACTTCAGGCCGATCCGACACTATGGCCCCACGCCTTTTTCTGGTTAAAAGGCAAGGATACAACTCTATTCTTAAAATTGAGGCGATTATAGCCGCAGGAATAAGCCCGCCTTTACCAACCCCGACAATTAGGTCCGGCCCCAGGGATTTCGCAGCCTCGAACGCTATTTGTTCACTTACGGAGGCCACTTCGTCCCAAGCCATCGTGTACAAAGCTGTGTCCACAAATTTCACGTCCACAGAAAATACCTCCAAGAACAAAAGCCCGCTAACACGCTGTGTACATAATTCGTCAGGATAACACAGGTTCCTGCTGATCTTTCCCTTTACGGGCTTTGTATCTGTCTTGCCTTTCCAGCACTTCTTTTCTGAGCCTTATGGATTTAGGCGTGACTTCCACCAGTTCATCATCGTTAATCCACTGAAGTGAATCCTCAAGGCTCATTTGTGTATGGGGCACCAGCCGAAGCGCCTCATCGGAAGCGGCAGAGCGAAGGTTAGTAAGGTGCTTTTTTTTGCACACGTTTATGTCAAGATCTCTCGAACGGGAATGCTCCCCTATTATTTGTCCCGGATACACTTCCTCGCCGGCGCCGATAAACAACACGCCCCTTTCTTGCGCGTTATGAAGGGCGTAGGCGGTGGACATACCCAACTCCCACGATATCATGGCGCCTTCCCGCCTTGTGACAATTTCGCCGGAGTAAACGTCGTAGTGATCGAACACATGGTGCATGATACCTGTTCCCTTTGTGATGGTAAGAAAATTCGGCCTAAGCCCCATTATTCCCCTGGTGGGCACGGTAAACGTAAGCCGCACTCTGTCTTTTGCCTCGTCGTGCATTTCTTGTAGTTCTGCTTTTCTGGGACCAAGCTCTTCCATAACCTTGCCCATATGCTCCTTTTGAACATCGATGGTTAAGTATTCAAATGGTTCTAGCTTCCTGTGCCCATCGGTTTTCATAATGACCTGGGGTTTTGAAATTCCCATCTCATAGCCTTCTCTTCTCATGGTCTCAATGAGGATGGAAATGTGTAATTCTCCCCTGCCGCTGACCTTAAAAGAATCGGCGCTTTGGGTATCCTCAACTTTGAGGCTGACGTCCTTCAACGCTTCTTTGTATAACCTTTCTCGAAGGTGCCTTGAAGTCACATATTGGCCCTCTTGCCCCGCGAAAGGACTGTCGTTGACCCTAAAGGTAACGGTCATAGTGGGTTCTTCGACCCTTATAGGCGGCAGCGGAATGGGATTTTCCGAGTCGGCTATGGTTTCGCCGATGTTCAGATCTGATATACCGGAAATGGCGGCGATATCCCCTGACTGAACCCTCTCAGCTTCTATTCTTTTGAGACCTTGAAATAACCACAGGCGCGACACTTGAACAGCCGCAATAGACCCGTCCAGGCGACAAAGAGAAACCGTCTGGCCCCTTGACACCGAACCTGCTTCAACCCTACCTATAGCAATACGTCCTACATAATCGTCATGGGAAAGAGCGCTCACCAATATTTGCAGAGGGGAATCCGACCGGGCCAAAGGCGCGGGGACGTACTGCAAAATAGCGTCCAACACAGGAAACACGTTCCCGGAAGCGGATGACCCGTCTTTTGCTTTTTCTGCGTACTGCAGCGCTTCTTCTAGCTCTGTCGTGGCGAATCCGGTCCTGGCGTCTGTGTATACTACAGGAAAATCTACATTTTCGTCAGTAGCCCCAAGGTTTACCAGGAGATCGAATACTTCTTCGTATACTTCTTCTAATCTAACATCGGGCCTGTCGATTTTGTTCACTGCAAGCACAATTTTCAAGTTGTGCATGAGAGCTTTTTGGACAACAAACCGGGTCTGGGGCATGGGGCCGTCGCACCCGTCGACCAGAAGAATCACCCCGTCCACCATACTCAAGGTGCGTTCAACCTCCCCGCCGAAATCGGCGTGCCCGGGTGTGTCCACAATGTTGATTTTCACGCCTTTATATTCGATAGAGGTGTTTTTGGCGAGAATTGTGATGCCCCGCTCTTTTTCCAACTCGTTTGAATCCATTACCCGTTCCTGAACCACCTGATTAACCCGAAATACTCCGGTTTGGCGTAAAAGTGCATCGATCAGAGTAGTCTTACCGTGATCCACGTGGGCTATCACGGCTACATTTCTGATATTTTCGTTGCGAATATGCTGCTTCATAATCCCATCCCCCTCCGACCAAAACCATCAGGCACAAGCAGTATGGCCGCGGATTCTTTATTATAGCCTTTACAGTGCTACAATGGTGCAGTGATTTCTATAAAGCGCCAACACTCGGAGGCAAGATGAAACAACAAGCAAGCGCAGTGAAATTTGTAGGGAAAATATCGCGCAATTTTGCGAAAGTAATAAGGCTGGAAACGCTTATCCGCTGGTTGGGCTTGCCGTTTCAAAAGCTTCTGGACCATGTTGGGGGAACCCATGAGTTCTTGACAACTCAATCAGTGCGGATATTGGATAATGACGGGTGGAAGCATTTATCCCGATATTGCTCCGAACACCTTGAAACCATAATCAAGGGCAACTACTGGGCGGACACCCTTTGGAAAAACACAACCCATCATTACAACCCCAGAACCAAAAAGGGCCTTTGGCTTTGGCCGGGAGCCCAAGATCAAATGAACAATTGGTTCAACCAAGCTATCGGTTTTTGGCTCAAGGGCAAGACCGAGAAGGCGCTGCATGCCCTGGGCGCTTGTCTTCACATCGTCCAGGATTGTTGCCAACCGTACCACTCCAACTGTGTAATATTCCGAGGCCACCAGAAATACGAAAAGTGGGCGGACCTTCACAAAGAAAACTTTGCGGTAAGCCGCGGCGGCATTTACAAGTTCTCCGGTGAAGCAGAAGACTGGGTCGCGGATAACGCGCAATTCTCTGTGGGATATCTCGAAACCGTCGCGAATTCTTCGCCTATAGGAAACAAAAAACGCAAAGAAGCCACTGCGATACTTTTGGCAAGAGCCCAAAAGACCACCGCGGGGTTCATCATGTTCTTTTTCGACAAAATCAGGTCCGCATGCGAAGATGCCGAAACAAGTGAACACTCGGCATTTCTAGACGCTATGCTTACACAGGATAAAAAGTGTTAGCCATTCCTTTCAAGCCTTTGGCCTAGACCGTAGAATTCCCCCTTGAAATACGCCAGTGGCTTCGCTAGAGACGCGTCAAGCTCGCCGTTTTCAAGCACTTCCTGGGCTATATGCACTCTCACAATCTCACCAATAAACAAATGGTGGCTGCCTAAAGACAACCTATCCCTAACCTTGCATTCAATGCTTACCGGAAATTCCTTAACCAAAGGAGCCCTGACGAGTTCTGCCTTAACAGCAGTCAAACCGGCGTTGGCGAACTTGTCTTCGTTGCGGCCCGAAACCGATCCGCAATAACTCAGCGCATCCACCTGAGAAGCGGTTGGCAAGTTTATGACGAAATCCCCGTACCTTTGTATGAGGCCGAAAGAAAACCTCACCGGCCTTATCCCTATTGTCACCATAGGGGGCTCGGATGAAGCGGTGCCGGCCCACGCCACGGTTATGGCGTTCTTTTCGGTCTCAAAGTCGCCGCACGTCACCAGCACGGCGGGAACCGGGTTTAACGCCGTTGACGGTGCAAATGACCTTTTTGTGTATCCGTTTCCCACAAAAAACACCCTTTCTTTGTTACTGATTCTTTGCTCCAAGTTCTGGTTGATAGACACCCCATACCTTTTGTGTTAGTATTCGCAATATGCTAACGCGACTGTATACAGCCTAATCACCCTACAGAAGAGGCGACACATCATTGCCTGGCGACTACACTGAAGCTGTTGAAGCTGTTGAAGCTGTTGAAACTGTTGTTACACAAGAACACCGATTGACAAAAAGCGAAACTCGTAAGGTCGTTTGGGAACTTTCGGCGCCAACCTTGGTCGAAATGTTTCTGGTCTCCCTTACAGGCATGGCGGACATGATTCAGGTAGGCAGGGTAGGCCCCGCCGCGATCACATCCATAGGCCTTACCAACCAACCCATTATGATCTTGCACGCGGTTTTCCAAGCCCTCAGCGTCGGAACTACTGCCCTTGTTGCGAGATTTATCGGAATGAATGAGCCTAAAAAAGCGTCCGACACTTTCAAACAAACGCTTGTCATAACTGCCCTTTTGGGCTGCGTTTTCTCTGTTATGGCCGGTTTTGGCGCGAAACAGATTCTGGCTTTCATGGGCGCCGAACCCGACGTGTTGGCTATAGGCACCGGGTATTTTCAAGTAGTAGGATTTGGATTTGTATTCAGCGCGACCGCTATGGGCATCACGTCCGCGCTTCGCGGCGCGGGTGACACCAGAACGCCCATGGTAATTAACTTGTTTGCCAATGGCATTAACGTGGTATTCAACTACATTCTCATTTTCGGCAAATTTGGATTCCCGCAACTGGGCGTTTTGGGCGCCGGTATCGCCACGGTGTTTTCCAGAATAGTTGCTTGCGCCTGGTTTCTTTACATAGGAGTCAAAGGCGAAAGAAATCTCAAGCTCAACCTCAAGGAAAAATTTAGACCCGACTTGGGCCTTTTGAAGCGTGTTTTCACCGTTGGCACCCCGGCAGCCATAGAACAGCTCATAATGCGAAGCGGACAGGTAGTCTTCGCCAAGGTAATCGCGGGCTTGGGAACGGTAGTTTTTGCGGCCCACCAAGTTGCCTTGAACGCTCTCAGCTTGTCGTTTATGCCTGGAAACGCTTTCGCCGTTGCTGCCACTACGCTCGTTGGCCAATATTTGGGGGCCAATCGCCCTGATGACGCTGAACAGTGCGCCAACACCTCCCGAAACATGTCAGTTTGGGTTGGAATCATAACGGGGGCAATATTCGTCTTTTTCGGTAAATACATCACCCTTCTTTACTCAGATGATCTTACAGTAATATCAGTTTCTGCCTACGTTCTCAGAATTTATGCAATCGCCCAACCGGCGCAGGCTGTCCAGTTTGTTTTGTCAGGCGGGCTGAGAGGTGCGGGAGACACCATATATCCCCTGTACTCAACTGCAATCGGTATGTGGTTTGGCAGGGTACTTTTGGCGTGGATTCTGGTGCAAAAACTTGGATGGGGCCTGCCCGGCGCGTGGGTGGGTATGTGCCTAGACCAGGTTGTCCGCGGAATCCTAATCCATTTCAGGTTCAAAACAGGCAAATGGAAGACTATTACCGTGTAAGATGGCCGCGCAGCTCGGGAAACTTGCCATAGCTGCCGCAATCCTTCATTTTGGCCGTGGCTGCATTCAGTATTGCACGGCCCGCGGATATGTACATAACCGGCCCGCAGGCGCTTTTGCGTCCCAGTTCTATATCGCTCTGGTTTCTGGAAACAAATGCCGATAAACACTGCGCGCCGGCCACCAGAAAGTGGGTGTTGACGTTGTTCTTACCCACAAGCCCTTTTATTATCCGCTTCGCCCCGGTGCCCCCGTGTTGCGCAAACGGCACATAGAACCCGGTCGTTTTCATTATCTCTCGCTGCGTGGTCTCCAAACGCGTAACATCCGGTTCGTGGCGTTCTGCGCCTAAGGCCGCGTGCTCCATGCCGATAGGATAAGACACTCCCCTGGCGCCCGTGTATTTGATGAAACCCGCCACTTGCTTCGCGAACTTATCCAAATCGGCGCCCTCAAGCTTTTGGTAGCCAATTCTGTCGCCTGACTGGCCCGTTGCGCCGTATTCAGCCTCAACCAATACATCAGGGCTAATTGACGAGGCGGCGTCGCAAATCTCCTTTGTTATGGCGAAATTCAACACCGGGGGAAGATCTTCGGTGTCGATCATAGCCCAAGCCGGCGCCAACACTTTTACTAAAAGCAAAAAACTTTCCACGGCTTCTCGGTATTGGTCTGACACAAGGTAGGTTTCCCATGCCGCCACATCCTCTGCCGATGGCTTGCTTACCCCCCAAGCCAAAGCGGCGTCAGTCGCCTCGGTGAGGCGCCTTTTTGCTTGGTCGTTCAAGCCGTCACGGGCGCCCTTCCCGGGGGAAACGCCCGGCGAAAAAAGCACCTGCCGCAAATCGGGAACAGGGAAATGATCGAGCCCGAGCGCCACGAAAGGAGGGTTAAACGCTTCCATATAAACTTCTCCCGCGCATAGAAAAAGTTTCGCTCCCAATTCAAGTGCCGTAAGCCTTTCTGCTTTTGTGGGCAGCTCGTCTTTGGACGCTCGTGTGGCGCGCCCTGCCAGTGACAATGCTGCCCCGCTGGCCTGCATGATAATTGGTGAACCCCCGTCCAGCGACGCGGCTTCCAGAAAAGCTGCCACTTGCAGCTCAAAAGGGAAATTCACATTGGCGGCCAAGATGGTTTGGCGCGTTTCCTCGGGTTTAACGTTAAAATCGGTATCAAACGGGCTCAAGATGGAAAATAAGCTTCCCAGTTCACTTCCGGTTACAAAACTGTTTCTTCTTGTTGGCGTCAAATCGCAGATTTCCCTTCTTCAAAAACCCTGCGTTGCCCGACTACTGCCGACAGAACACCTGCATGCAACCGGACAAGGATGGGATAGCTGGCATCGACTACATCCCCATCTACGTGACAAGGGAACCCTTGGGGCGCCCCTATTATTATTTCTGTTGCCTGGCCGCGGAAAACCCCGGGTTTACCAATATGGTTTCCAGAACGCACGAGAAAAACCAACCGCAAAAGCTTGTAACGGGGCATACCCTCCAAAAAAGCGTAATCAAAGCGGCCATCCCAAGAATTCGCCCCCGGGCACACTTTCATGCCGCCGCCGAAATTCTCCGAATTGGTGATGGCGAAAAGCCACACCTTTTTCTTTTCCAGCATAGGACAGGAGCCGCTTATAGAAGTGACCACTTTGTCCGTTTTAGACTTTTCGTCTTTTATGCCCAATCTTAAAGTCTCAGGCTCGAACTTAATAATGCCCTTTAAGGCTTCCAGCATGTAGCCCAGACGGCCAAACTTTCTTGAACCAAGCGCGGCCACTTGCTTAACTACGTAGGCATCGTAGCCCACTCCGATAGAATTAATGGCATACTTTTTGATGCCGCCCGAATCTTGAAACGAGATAACATCCAGTTGTTTGACAAAGGGTTCCAACAATGCCTCAGTAGCATGTTTCCAATCGGAGAACAGCCTGTTACCTGCCACAAAATCGTTGCCCGTACCTGCCGGGATAATCCCCAAGGCAGCTTTGGCGGACCCCGCGTCCATTATCCCGTTTACTACCTCTCCTACCGTACCATCGCCGCCCATGGCCACAACCATGTCGTAACCTTTCATACAGGCCTCTTTAGCAAGCTCGGTAGGATGGCCGGGATAACGGGAATGCATCACACAAGGCACAATGCCGCCGCTCTTAAGAATTTCCAATACCTTTGGCAGCAGGTTCGCGGCTTTTCCATGGCCTGCCACAGGGCTTAACACGATACAGATTTTGTTGGAACCCATTGGCTACAAACCCCGTTTCATTACTGCAAAGGTATATTAGCTGACGCGCAACCGGCCCTTTGACTTGTTACCTCTATTGTCAACGAAGCGCCTTTTTCCGCCTTCACAACGAACGATACTTTGGCCTCTCGGGGGTCAGAAGCCCCCCTGAAGTAACCCATGCCAAAACTGCCCGAGGCGCCCGAACGGCCTTCTAGGTTTGGGATTTCCTTTTTTGCCTTACCTACCACCGAAATTCCGGGCCCGTGCGCTCGGACCTCCAGAGGCTTGGCTTTGTTTACGCGCTGGGCCTGGTAACTGCCTTGAGTGGGCAGATACCCCAGGTTTTTCACTAAAGCGCTTACTTCGTAAACCCCCGGGCCAAGCTCGATCGAAGCTATGTTTTCCAGTACCAGCCTTGGCAAAGCCATGGCGGCACGCAAGGAAAACATCATGTTTTTGTGGCACTCAGCTTCCAGGTAAGACGGGGGAGCGTTTTGCACAACATACTTTGTGTACCAGCCGCCGATTTCAACTTCGCCTAATTGGGGGTGGTCGAAAGATCTCCATTGGCAAAACCCGCGGCCGCCCAATTCCCTATCATTCCAGGACAAAAGCTTAAACAAGTCCTCATCTTGCTCCGATAGGCTCTTTTGGACGCGGGGCCATTGCTTTACGCCCGACCTTTGAGCCATATTCCAAGTCTCAACGGTATATCCCAAAATGCCTCTATGCTCGTAAAGCCAGTCGTCAAAAGCGCCGGTACTGAAGTTATCGCCGCCGCCCATAAAATCTTCAAAACACGGGATGCACGGATAACCCGTTTCTTCTACACCCATGTCGCCGATGCCTATGAGGGCTTGGATATCTTTGGCCGGGCTCTTTGACGCAGCATGAGCCCCCGGAACTCTCAGCAAAACTCCGCCCGTGGTGTGATAAGTAAACGTCAAAACAATATTGGGCCGTTCGACTATGAACTCCGCTATCGCTCTTGTCTCCGGCTCGGAAAGGGGAAACTCGCCTGCTCCGGGTTGCCTTGTATCAGGCGCCCACCCGTAAGGAAAATTGCGGTTAAAGTCCAACCCCCACTTGCCGGGGGCTTGTTTGACCTCTCCGCCTTGGTAGTCACGTATCAAGCCTTCGGTGTAAACCCTGTAGAAAGTGCCCTCCTCGTCATCGGGCGCCCTTCTCACCAGCGCCCTGGGGTCTCTGGATGACACCTTCCATTCGCCGGCTTCATCTTTTACCCTCATGAGCAATATGTGCCCGTCACCGTCTATGTCCGCCGGGTAAAGGCCTTCCTTTTCCTCGGGATCGGGAAAGGGGTAATACCTGGGGGCAGACCTGAGAGTTTCCGGAGTTGTCAAATAAACTTCGGCTCCGTCAGGAGATACCCTCGGGATTACGTAAAACACGAACCTATCCAATAGTTTCGTTACCCTTTGGTCTTTTCCATACTGCTCCAACAAATGTTTAACGGTGTATAAACATATCATTGACCCCGTAACTTCACCGGCATGATGATTCCCGTCGATATAAAACGCGGGTTTTTGGTGATGTTCTCCCGATGCGCTGCGAGTTATAGTAACAGCCCAAATGTCTCGGCCCTGGGGAGATTTCCCCACCGAAGATAACTGTGCCAAGTCGGGATAGGCTTGGCAAAGCTCCTTCAGGCATTTCTCCAGCTCCGAAAAATCGTAATAATGGTCAAATCTCATTTCCACGTGCTAATTCACCTCTTTTAAGGTCGCTATCAACGTATTTCTCTTGTTTAATGCCGATATCCTTTGGGCTTTCTTGCGTATAGTGACTAAATTCATGCTTTGTGCCATGATCGATCACATAGGCAAATTTGGAGGCGTTCGTTTGGGATATGTCCAAGTCTCTTTAGCGGGCATTCTTTGGGCTTTGTCCGGCCCTATAATAAGGATGCTTCAAGTTGAGGGCATTACTTGCTGGGATGTGGTTTTGGCAAGGGCGCTCTTTTCGGCTGTTTTCTTGGGAATTTGGGTCGTTGGTAAACACTTGGCTCAAAGAAAACGTGCCGAATCCCAAAATCCAGTCCAAATCCGCCTGTTACCGGCAAAAAGGGACATAACCACTTTTGTATTTATGGGTTTTTTAGGCGTGATTCTTGCCCAATCAACGTATTTTTACGCAATTTCTCAGATAAGTTTGGCGGCCGCAGTTACCCTTAACTACACCGCCCCGTTTTTCGTAATGCTCATTTCATATTTTGCCTTCAAAGACCCCATCACAAAAGACAAAGCCGCCGCCCTTTTAGCCGCTCTTCTAGGCGTCGCTTTAGTGTCGGGATTCATAGGAATTGGCGCGAAACCGGTAGTAGGCTCTGCCTTCGGCATATTCATGGCGGCCTTATCGGGGTTGGCGTTCGGCTCTCAAACCCTGGCTTTCAAACACGTAGGTAAGAAATTTACCCCAATCTTCATGAACTTGTGGATGATGGCTTTCGGTTTTTTGGAACTGTGCATAATTATGACACTGGCCACCGGGGAAATATCGGTCTTCTCAAAATTGATGGCAGCATCACCGAGAACCTGGGCGCCGTTCTCTGTAATGGGGTTAGGGCCGGGGTTGGGTGCTTTTGTGCTGTTCGCCGACGGAATTAACAAAGTCGACGCAGGCAGGGGTTCAATTGTGGCTATGTGCGAACCCGTTGCGGCTTGTCTTCTGGGCTATTTCGTATTGGGAGAAACGTTGACTATCTCACAAATCCTTGGCGTGGTCTTGGTCATAGGGGCAGTCTTGGGCGTCAGTTTGTCTTCCGCCGGCAAGAAAGGTGCGCGCGTAGTGGAATAAATACTCTTGAGCATATCCCGCGAAATCACCGAATTTGTCCCGTCCGAAAGCCCCGGCGACTTTGGGCGTAACAGGTTTTCCTTCCAGGTAGAAATGAGATACAGCCTTGGCTACCCAGGTGTCCACCGGAAAAACTGATAGCCTGTGATAGCCAAACAGCAAAATGCAGTCGGCCACTTTCGGGCCCACGCCCTTGATTTTCACGAGTTCGGCGCGGGCAAGATCCGTAGGCATACCGCCTATGGCTAAGAGGTCTATTTCACCGGAATAAACCTTTTTTGCCGCGTCTAAAATATACTCATCCCTGTACCCGCATTTGGACTGCCGAATATCTTCTGAAGAACAAGTCTGAAGCGCCTTGGGGGTCGGAAACGTTTTTTGGCCCAAACCGCAAAGTTTACCATAAGCCTCGCACAAATTTGAAACCACACGGGATATGTTCGAAATACTGTTGTTGGCTGAAATTAGATAGGAAACTATGCACTCCCAAGGATCTTGGTTAAGAATCCTCATTCCGCTGCTAAATGGCGCCGCTTCTGCCATCACACCTCCGGTGGCCAAAAGCTTCTCATTTATGTTTTCAAGGTCATCGCCCAACGACAGATATTTAAACACCTGGGCTTTCACGTCTTTCTCATGACCGTAAGGAGGGTCGTAAGCCACATACAGAGGTGAGCCGCGCCTTTCTCTTTGCGCGAGGATTACCCCAAAATCGGCGATTACCCCTTTAAAGCAAACAGAAAGCTCCGGAAAACCGGGGATTTCGGCTTTCACCCATCTGAAAGCTTGCCCGCAAGTCAGGGTGCTCACCAAATCCAAAACGCCGCCTGTTTCCAATTCGAAAATTTCCAAATGATTATCCATTGCCGCACCCTTATTCCAAATAATTAGCCACCTGTTGAGCATACCATAAGGTTACTGCCCAAAAGCGTCCAGGCTTTTTCCGCAAACAAAGGATTGCGGAAGAAGACATCGAATTGTAATTCACGAAAGAGAGGGGATAACATGCCCAATACATCTGGCAAATACCTAAAATACCAAGAGATCGTTGACTTTCTTAAAGCAACCGAGAAAGACTACCCCGATATAGTTGAGATTCAGACTATAGGAAAATCTTTTGAAAACAGGGATATTCCGGTGTGTATAATCACACAGAAAAACACCGGGGACCACCTGAAGAAACCGGCAATGTATATTGACGGAAACCACCACGCGGGCGAAGTAACGGGCTCCGCAGTATGTGTTTATACCATAGAACATTTATGCCAAAACTACCAAAACGACCCGGAAATTAAACAGCTCGTAGACAAGTTCACATTTTACATAGTTCCGCGGGTAAGTCCCGACGGCTCCGAGCTGTACCTTACAACTCCATACACGCTTCGCTCGAGCGTACGCCCGTATCCTGATGAGGATCTCGGCGAGGGTTTGGTGCCGGAAGACGTGGACAACGACGGTCACATACTGCAAATGCGGTGGAAGGACCCCGTGGGCCAATGGAAAATATCGGAGAAAGACCCCCGGGTCATGGTTAGGCGCAAACCCGGTGATATGGGCGGAGAATACTACCGTTTGGTCACCGAAGGCATGTTCAACATTTGGGACGGTGTAAAAATCGAGACCGCGAGGCCGAAGTGGGGGTTGGATCTAAACCGCAATTATCCCGGAAACTGGCATCCCGCAAGTCAGCAGACTGGCCCCGGGCCTTTCCCCTTTTCCGAGCCCGAGACCCGGGCGGTAGGCGATTTTTTTAGATCCCACCACAACATAGCTATTACCCTTTCTTACCACACGTTCGGCGGCGACATTTTGCGCCCCAGAACGGCCGGGCCTGACAAAGACATCAATACCCCCGACCTCAGAGCGATGAAAAGCATAGGCAGACGGGGCCACGAGATCACAGGATACCCGTGCGTGTCGATTTTTGAAGGTTTCACCATGGATCAAAGACGCCCCTCCACCGGAAGCTTCTTGGATTTCAGTTACGATGTAATGGGACTCCAGTCATTTGCCGTTGAGCTTTGGGATCTAAACGGAAGATCCGGAATTCCCAAAAGAGATCTTAAAAGCCGGCTTGATCTATCCGAGGACCAGCAAGAAGAAGACGATATCAAGATATTGAAATATGTGGACAAGGAGCTCGCGGGAGAAGGATGGCATGACTGGAAGACTTTCCAGCATCCTCAATTGGGCGAGGTCGAGCTCGGGGGCTTAAATCCGAAGTTTCTGCGGCAAAATCCTCCGCCCAGCCTTTTGACTCAAGAATGCCACAAGAACATGGTTTTCAGTTTCATGCTTGCGGCTACCCTACCCATTCTCAGCCTGGATAAAGTAGTCTGCAGCGAGGTTGGCGCCGGCCAGTACGCATTCTCCTGCGCCGTAAAGAACCTGGGTTACTTGCCCACATCCTCGACCATGCAAGCCCAAAATGTAAGAGCCGTAAAACCCATCAAAGTTAAGGTGGAGTTAGAGCCCGGCGTTTCTTTGGTGGCGGGGAAAAAGTATTCGGAATTGCCGCACCTCCCCGGCTGGGCTTCGGGCCCCTTTGGGCTGGAAACCAAAGTAAATTTGGTGCTAAAAGCGCCCAAGGCCGAAAGCGGCCAAAGACTCGCGGAAGTTATAATTCAGTCAGAAAGAGCGGGAACTGTCAGGACAGTAGTTACATCGCCGTAGCCGCTTTGTGTGTTTGAAGTAACAATCGGCGGAAAGCTATCTTGTAATAAAGAATCTTTCCGCCGATTTCTATTGGCTTACTTAAGATGAGTGAGAACAAATTCCGGGACATCCGTGAGCTTTCCCCGGCCATCGGGTTCGGCCCAATCACCGTCCCCTTGTATGATAAAATCCTCCACCAAAAAGGTTTTCATTCCCAGTTCTTTTGCTATCATGTCTTCTTTTACGTCGTTTCCTATCATTGCGGTCTTTACGGGGTTTATGCCCGCCATTTGGACAATTTCTTTATAGTAATCCAAGTTTGGCTTGCAGAAATGCATTCGTTCTAATGTCGTTACCAGCTGCCAAGGAAATTTCTCGACCCCGCACCAAGCCATCCGTTCCAGAATCGCGCATTCAGGAAACATGGGATTTGTCGCCAAAATAATGTCGAACCCGGCGTTTACCAAGTTTTCGACAACTACTGCAGCCGGGCTTTGGCTGGCCACGAATCTTCTAAGTTTCGGAAACTCTTTTTGGTAGAAATTTATGAACTCGGGCCACATATCCTCCCAAGGCCGCCCCACCAAGGGCTCAAAAGCTGAAGCAAAGGTTTCCAAGTTTGTCATAGTCGGATCTAGGTTTGACACCATAAATTCTGTGGCGGCCATAATGGCTTTGGTCATTTTTGGAGGGTCTATGTAGTCTTTAAAATACAAACCCACTTCTTCTAGGTAATGTTTTAGGAAAAAATCGACGTCAAGCGGTAAAAGCGTACCGTCTAAATCAAACAGAATTGTTTTTCGCGCTGCATTCCTTGACACACCAAAACCCCTTTTCTTCTCGGTAAAACTTACACGCCATTTAAATAGCAGATTATGGGTGAATAGGCAAGCCGACGGAAACCTTGCGGCTCCGTCGGCCTGTGACGCCTTATGGCTAGAATGCCCTTATTCTCTTTCGTAAACCAGTTTACCGTCGATAAACACCTTTTCAGCGACGGTTGAGGTCCAAAACGGGTGACCGCTCCAAATGACTACGTCAGCATCTTTACCCTGTTCCAGACTTCCGACCCTGTCGGCTATCCCCAATATCTCGGCGGCGTTAATAGTGATGGCTTTCATGGCTTCCGAAGGAGGCATTCCTTCCCTTACGGCTAGCCCGGCGTGCAAAGCCAACCACTTGGTGGCAGAGCTTGCGTCGCACTGAATAGCCACTTTTACGCCCGCTTTAGCCAGTATGCCGGGGTTTGCCAAAATGGTGTTGATAATCTCCATCTTCCCTCTGGCCATAAGAAGCGGCCCTACTGTAGCGCGAATCTTCTTTTCGGCCAAAATGTCGGCAATCATGTGGCCTTCGGTGCAGTGCTCGATTATATAATCTACGTTGAACTCGTCCAAAACACGTATGGCGGTCATTATGTCGTCGGCCCTGTGGGCGTGAATTCTTGCAACCATTTCACGCTTTAGCACTTTACCTAAAGCCTCTAACTTAAGGTCTCTTTCCGGCGGATTATCCGTTTCCAGCTTTTTTAGATAGTTTTGAGCCTTGAGCAGTGACTCTCTCAAAACCGCGGCATTGCCCATCCTGGTTTTGGGATACTTCTTTTGCATGTCGCCGTAAACCCTTTTCGGGTTTTCTCCCAACGCCATTTTCATGCCCTCAGTACCGGGAATTATCATCTCTTCCGCGGTTCTTCCCCTAAGTTTCATGGCGAAACCTGTACCGCCAATTATGTTGGCGCTCCCCGGCCCGGTGTACACGCAGGTGACACCTGCCGCGACCACATCCGGGATGGCAGGATCTTGGGGGTTCAAAGAATCAATTCCCCTTAGCTGGGCGGTGTTTGGATCGGAAGTTTCGTTCCCGTCAGCCGTCGCCCACACAGACGGTTCCCCAAAAATCGCCAAATGGCTATGGGAATCGATAAGCCCCGGGGTCACCATTTTGTCTTTGGCGTCTATAATCTGTGCGCCGGGCGGCACTTCTACGTCTTTGCCCAAAGCCTTTATCTTGCCGTCTTCTATGAGTACGACCCCGCCTTGAACAACGCCATGGGTGATAGTGTCGACTTTACCGTTGACAATGGCAATCATGTGTAATGACACTCCCTTCGTATTCCCTTCTCACACGGAATTCTCGTAGTGGTTTCTTTACGGCGCCCGAAATGTCCTGCCCTGACGCGGCTTGTATGTGTATAATGAGCTGTAGGTTTTTGCTCCTGCAACAAGCCATCAAACCATATACCTGGTAGACACTGGAGGATGACGTTTGTGCCCCTTGACGCGGTATTACCTGCATTTTTGATAGCCCTTATCGGGTATATGGCAACCTTAAAGCTCACTTTGGACGCGAACACTCTTTCCCGGGTATGTTTGTATATTTTGACGCCGACTTTATCCTTTTACTCGCTGGCTACTTCCTCCACCCCGCTTAGCACTACAGGGCTGTTGGCTATATCCGGTTTGACTGTACCATTCATACTATGGTTTGCTTTTACGGCACTGGCCAAAGCACTGAAGTGGGATGACGAGAAATATCGGTCTATGAGCCTTCCGGCAATTTTCGCGAACACCGGAAACTTTGGGTTGCCGGTGCTCCTGTTCGCTTTCGGTCAAGAGGGGATGGACCTCGGGGTTATTGTCATGAGCACGCAAACCATTCTCATGTTCAGCTTGGGAATTTATCTGGCGGCTTCCAGCAAAATGGACCCCAAGCGCGCGTTCGCGCAGGTTTTCCGAATGCCCTCCATATACGCCCTGACCTTGGGCGTTATCGTAAGACTCATGAACGTTACCTTGCCGGGAATTATCGAAAGACCCGCAAGCCTTTTGGCGGGGGCTACCGCCCCCATCTACCTTTTGGTTTTAGGATCCCAACTGGCAGGCGTGAAAGGCGATCTGTCCCTGAGCACAACCTCAATTGTAGTTGGGTTTCGGCTTTTGTGCGCCCCGATTTTTGCCGGTTTGGTGGGATACACCGTGGGATTACGCGGGTTACCCCTTTGGGTGTTAACGCTGGAGCAAGGAATGCCCTCGGCTGTAAACATGGTGATTTTGGCCAACGAATTTGACGCCAACCCAAGCGGCGTTTCCAAAGTAACCTTGGCAAGTACCTTGGCAAGCCTTGTAACCCTTACGATGTGGATTACACTTTTCCGCAACATGCTGTAAAGTAATACGGGGGGATAACCGTGAATGCCAACAAACGGCGCAATACCATTTTGCGTTTGCTGCAGTCATCCGACTCCCCTTTGTCAGGCGCCCATCTATCAGCCAAGCTCGGCGTTACCCGCCAAGTTATAGTACAGGATATCGCCGTTTTGAGGGCCTCTGGGGCTAACATACTGGCGACGCCCCGGGGGTACACCGTATTGCGAGAGTCCAGAGCCCGGGGAATCACCAAGCTAATAGCCGTCAAACACGACAGTTCCCAAACCAAAAAGGAATTGTATTGTGCAGTAGACTTGGACATTGAAATTTTGGACGTCATTGTAGATCACCCCGTTTACGGGCAGCTTACGGGTCAACTGTCGCTTAAAACGCGACAAGACGTTGATGAGTTTCTGCTTACCATGGAGCACACGGGCGCCGGGTTATTATCATCCCTAACCGACGGGGTGCATCTCCACACCGTAAGGGGAAAAGACAAAACGGTGATACAATCTTTGGAAAAAGCCCTGGCGCAAATGGGCATTTTACTTACCGACTAGCGGCCCGCCTTACTTTTACCATCAATCTACTAGTGAAAACCCCAGCTTACGGTGCTATACTCCTACCCAATACGCCGAATCCCGATTTAGATTCGAAGGGTACGGAGGAACCGTTTTTGGGTGAATCTGTTGGGTACAACAGTAGGGCTCAACCCTTTTCACCGAACCCATAGTTAACTCCGGAGGCTAGAAAGGGGTACTTAGCAATGCGAATCGTTAGAGAGAAAGCCATACCAGTTGTGGTAATGATTATGTTTTTGGTGTCGTGTTCAATGTTTGTCGTACCAAAAAGTGTGCAGGCCTACAGCCCTTGGAATAGATCCTATAACCAAGATGAGCTCATGCTTTTGGCTCGCGTAGTGTACGCGGAAGCCGAAGGCGAACCTTATCTGGGCAAAGTGGCCGTTGCGGCTGTTGTTCTAAACCGTGTCGACAGTGTCCTCTTCCCGGATACTATCGCGGGCGTGGTTTATGAACCTTGGCAGTTTTCTTGTGTGGGCAATTGGATGTTCAACTCCCAGCCTTCCCGAGACAGTATTGCCGCAGCCCAAGAAGCGCTATGGGGAGCCGACCCCACAGGAGGAGCGTTATTCTACTGGAACTACCACCAAGTCACAAACTGGTGGCTATGGTCCAAACCAACGGCAGCCGTTATAGGCAATCACTGGTTCGCGTACTAAAAACCAAACAGATTGCAGACCAGGGCCCCAAGGGTCCTGGTTTTTTTATTTTCTACTTTACAGGTGACAAGACAGTTGATAATCTTTCTATATTGCGTTTGATGGCTACAACTGGGAGGAGTCAAACTGTGCGACATCCTGAGGCTTTTCGACTAGTAATGGGTTCACTTCTTTTAGCTTTATCAATAATCATACCTGTAGCTTTGGGCGGGCTTTTGGGAGTAGTCATCGGCCCTTTTTCCGCGACTCTCGCGTCCCACGTACCAACTTTTCTTTCAATGCTATATGGTCCTCTGGTGGCGGGAATTGTGGGTGTAGGTTCGGCAATCGGCTTTTTTCTCAGGCTGGGCCCTGTAATCGGTATGAGGGCGGCCATGCACATACCCCTTGGCATTATCGGCGCGCTTATGCTCAAAAAGCGAATCTCGTACCCCATGACCCTTGTGGCTTTGGCCCCGCTGCACGCCTTACTGGAGGCCACTTTAGTACTGTTTTTTGGTTTCACTTTGCAGCAGGCGGGCTACTTGGTTGGGGTAGGGACGCTCGTTCATCACGCCTTAGACGCGACCATATCTGTGGTTTTGTGGAAAGCCCTTTTCCACAGGGGCTTTAGTTTCGAAAGCTAAAGCCCCTATTTCCCGGGGCGTAGGTTAGCCGCCGTTACTGGTTTTGGCTTTGTTACCGGCGGTGCTATTTCGGTTGTCGGTGCAGTAGAATCCCGAGCCCTTAAACACTATGCCAATTCCGGAGCTTATCATTTTCTTAACGTCGCCCCCGCAGGTGGGGCAAGTCTTGATGGGCTCCTCGGTTATCTTCTGAGTGATTTCAAACAATCCGCAGTTGTTGCACTTATACTGGTAAATAGGCATAGTATACCTCCTCCTGTTACTCAAACCCTACCTTCTAGGATAATTCGGCTGTCAAGGGGCCGTGTGTCTATTGCTCCTTGGCGTTTTCTGGTAGAATAATGCAAACGTGTTTTACCGTTTTGGCACGCGGCAAAAGGGGAAAAGTCATGCTTACCAAGGCATCTGTTACCAAAATACGGTTTAAAGGTATTATTGTATTGCTGTGTCTTGCAATACCTATGATTTTGAGCTTTAGCGCGTGCAAGCCAAAAGAGCCGCCGGAACCGGCGCCAGTATCCAAACAAGAACCCCCGGAAATAGAAATTCCGCTTTCACCCATCACAGGAATGCCCCTTGAAGCAGAAGGCAGCCCTGTAGCGGTATCGATAGGCAACAACCAAAGCGCACGGCCTCAAAGCGGGCTTTCGGAAGCCGACGTTGTTTACGAAGTCCAAGCCGAAGGCGGCATTACCCGCTATTTGGCCATATATCACAGCAAAGCCCCGAAAACAGTGGGACCAATTAGAAGCGCCAGGCCATATCTGGTCATGTTGGCAAAAGAGTGGGGCGCCGTATTCGCCCATTGCGGCGGCGATCCAAAAGATTTGGAACCTATCAGGGATTGGCAAGTTGCGGATGCCGACGAATTTCACCGTGGCGATTTGTTTTGGCGGGGAACATCCCGGGTACCCCCCGATAACCTGTACGCAAGTATAGAAACCCTGAGAGAAGCCGTTTCTGCGCCACTGGAAAGCCCCCAAAAGCGATACGAGTTTGCAGATTGGGCAGAAGAACCCGTAAGCGGCATAAGAATCGACTACGGATACAATTACAAAGTTGAATATAGGTATCAACCCGAGCTAGAAGGATATACTCGCTACGTCATTGACGGCGGTACCGAGCGTCAGCAGGTAGATTTGGACACGCAAGATGAGATATTGGCATCGAACATCCTCATTCAGGTTGTCTCGTCCAAAATAGTGTATTCCGACGGCGGACTTGTGATTGACCTCATTGGCCAAGGAAGCGCGCAATATCTGACCGGAGGAACGTGGCATCAGGGCGTTTGGCAGAAGGAAAGCGTCCAAGGGGCCACGATGTTTTTGGGCGAAGACGACCGACCCATTGAGCTTGCTCCCGGGCAAACGTGGATCCAAATCATACCGAAAACTGCCACAGTAAGCCTGTTGGATGAATAGTGCGGGGACGCGGTTTATTGTATTCCCAGTTTGTTTTTGAATGTCGACAGACTTTCGCGTCCGTCTACCCTGATCCTTTTTAAGGTAAACCTTTCGTCGGAAAGCTTTGCGGTTCCCGGTTTTGTTGTGACAGCCCCCAAGAATCCCGCTTCTTCCACGGCGTCCACCACCTGATCATTGTATTGGCCCGCCGGGTAGCAGAAAGAAAGCACTGCCTGATCTGTTTTTTCCATGAGAATATCCCTTGAACCGGAAATCTCCTTTGTAAGGCGAGATTCAGACAAAGTACATAGATCCAGGTGATTTTCCGTGTGGCAACCCATAGTGTATCCCAGTTCAACCAGTTCCGATATTTGTTCCCAATTCAAATACCCCGTGTTTCCCACAAGCCCGGTCACAACAAACACAGTTGCGGTAAACTCATTGGCCTCCAAAACTTCCAAAGCATTTCGGCAAAAACAATCATACCCATCATCAAAAGTGAGCGCACACGCTTTCGGGGGTAAGGGAACAGGCTCGCCCGTCATGGCCAATAGAACATCATCCATGCCCACGGCCGTGTAGCCGGCTTCTTTCAAAACGTTCATCTGGGCCAAAAAGTCGGCGGGGGTGACAGTAAGCCCCCCGGAAGGATTGTCTACCTGATGATACATAAGGATTGGAATCGAATATTCGCCGTCGTAAACGAATTGGGGAGGTTCCGGCAAATTTGGGGATGGGGGTTCGGGCTCTAAGATTTCCGCAGCCGGTGCAACAGCCACATCGGCTTTTATGACTAAAAGAAGAAAAACGCACACAGCTATAAGGACAGACTGTCTGAACGCCTTGTTCATCTCAAGATTCGCCCGCAGCCAATACCGACCATCTACCGGGCAAAAACCCGCCTCCCAAATAGTACATATTTTTGCTTTGGCCAATAAGATTTCAGAACGCCCGCCTTTGTTGTAAAATAGCAGGAAGGGGGCGCCTATGGACGATACCATTCTACAACTAAACTGTATAGAAAAAAGCTTTCAAAACACCAAAGTGTTGCACGGTATTAGCCTAGATATTAAAAAAGGCGAGTTCATCACGCTTTTGGGCCCGTCCGGATGTGGAAAAACAACTACCCTTCGGATCATAGGCGGCTTGGAAACACCCGACCAAGGCCAGGTCATAATTTCCGGAAAGGACGTGACCCGGGCAGAACCCAACCGGCGAAACGTAAACACGGTGTTTCAGAACTACGCCCTTTTTCCCCATATGAACGTTGAAACAAATGTCGGCTATAGCCT
>CAZXSP010000003.1:0-6551 GCA_964643285.1 uncultured Eubacteriales bacterium | reverse complement strand
CACGATCAAGAGGAAGCTCTCAACATGTCCGACCGCATCGCCGTAATGAAAGACGGCAGGTTTGAACAGGTCGGGACGCCTTCGGAAATATACGACTTCCCCAAAACAAGCTTTGTGGCGCAATTTGTGGGTTCGGCTAACATCATAAAGGCGGCCGTAACAGGGATATCAGCAGGCAAAGCCGCGGTGGACACGCCAAATGGTTCCGGCGCTGTTCTCACAAGGGGAGCTAATTTGGCGCCGGGCCAACAAGTTACTCTGGCGATCCGTCGCGAACTGGTCGACTTGGTTCCCGATATCGGCATAAATGCCCTTGGGCTTCGGGGAACTGTCACAGAAAAATATTACTCCGGCGGGGTGCTGCAAATTTTCGTTTCTATGGTTGACGGAACGGAGCTTCGTGCCGGACGTCACGGTATCGATTCGGAGCTTTCTCCCGGGGACAAGGTACTTGTCACTTGGCAGCCCCAAAATGCTATTTTGGTCGACTTGGGTGAACCCCAATGAAGGGTAAGGGAATCGGAGCGAGCCGTCGGGCGGCTATCCTGACAGTCCTCCCCATGGGTTTGTTTGCGGCGCTATTTGTGCTGGGCCCTTTGGTATATATGTTGATTTTGAGCTTTCTAAAAAGGGCAGAAACTTGGGGAATCGTGAAGGAATTTACACTCAGAAACTACGCCCAAATCCTGGAACCGGTGTATTTCAGGACTTTCTTGGAATCTTTCAAACTGGCCATGTTGACTACTTTTCTTATTGTCCTTTTGGGGTATCCTTTCGGGTATTTCATGGCCAAATTGAATACCGACTGGAAAAAACGCATTATGTTGCTTCTCATGATCCCTTTTTGGGTTAGCTCTCTTCTGAGGCTTTACGGGTGGATAATAATTTTTCGGGCCAACGGCGTTTTCGACAAATTGCTTATGGGGTTGGGTCTTTCTCAAGGGCCGTTGCGACTGCTGTACACCTACCCGGCTGTTGTAGTTGGTATGGTTTACGCTCTTCTACCCTTCATGATTTTTTCGGTTTATTCAAGCGCAGAAAAACTTGATTGGCAGCTGGTGGAAGCAGCCAGAGATCTGGGAGCTTCCAGCTTTCAGGCATTTTGGACTGTCTCCCTGAAGCTCACCATGCCGGGCCTGCTGTCCGGGGTTGTACTTACTTTCATCCCCTCGATGGGGTTGTTCTTCATTGCGGATATCTTGGGCGGTAACAAAGTGGTACTCGTGGGCAACCTGATACAAGAACAGCTCATGAAAGCCAGGAACTGGCCTTTTGCGGCAGCGCTGTCTGTTATTCTTTTGGTTCTCACCAGCCTCATGATGGGATTGTACCGTAAGCTTGCCAAAGTAAAAGACTTGGAGGGTTTGGTGTGAAACGCTCCAAGTTTAGCAATATATATTTGTCGATTATCCTTGTTCTAATGTATGTGCCCATTCTGCTGGTAATATTGTATTCGTTCAACAGCAGCAAGATAAGTTCGGTTTGGGACGGCTTTTCATTGAAGTGGTACGCCGAACTGTTTAAAGACAAAGACATCCTTCAGGCCATGGCCAACAGCTTTGTTCTGGCTTCCACGGCAAGCGTTCTGGCTGCAATAATTGGGACCCTTGCGGCTGTGGGTATGCCAAACCTGTCTTTTTGGGGCAAATCGGCCGTGGAATATGTATCAACGCTACCCATCATGATTCCTGAAATCATTTTGGGCATGGTGTTTCTAGTTTACTTTTCTCTTATAAGATTGCCTTTGGGTATGACAACCCTGATGATTGCCCACACATCTTTTTCAATTCCTTACGTCTACATGCTGGTCAAGGCCAGGCTTGTGGGTATCGACAGAAGTTTTGCCGAGGCTGCAAAGGATTTGGGGGCAAACGAATGGAATGTCTTTTTTGACATCACATTCCCGCTTATTCTGCCCGCGATACTGTCGGGGATGCTTCTGGCGTTTGCTATGAGTTTCGATGACGTGATAATAAGCATTTTCGTGACGGGTGTCGGTATCAACACCTTGCCCATTAAGATTTACACTCAGCTCAAGACGGGCGTGACGCCAAAAACAAATGCCTTGTGCACCTTACTGTTTGCGGCTACTCTGACATTAGTCGTTTTGTCCACTTTGCTCCAAAAGAAAGGTCAACACAAAATCATCGAGGAGGAACTGATTTGAGAAGACTGCTCTCTGTTGTCGCGGCTCTAATGCTTTGCGTAAGCATTCTCGCCGGCTGCACCCCCAAACCCGGGGAGGAAAAAACGGTAACTTTGAACTTGTTCACTTGGGAAGGGATGTTCCCCCAAGAAGTGCTGGACGAATTCAAAGCGGTTACAGGTATAGCTATTAACTACAACAATTTCGATTTCGACGAGACTATGCTGGCAAAACTGTCGACAGGCAAGGGCGGAGATTACGACTTGGTTATAGCCGATGATTACATCATCGAAACCGCCATAGCCGAGGGTCTTGTCCAGAAGCTCGACCTTAGCCAAATCCCCAATTTCAAGAATATAAACCCTGTTTACCAGGGCCAATTCTACGATCAAGATGACGAATACACCGTCCCTTACGGAGCGGGCGTTCAAACAATCGTGTACAACCCGGATGTTTCGGATATTGAGGTCACCGGGTATCAAGACCTGTGGGATCCTTCCTTCAGGCAAAACGTGGGCATAATAGCCAACTACCGAGTTATAAACGGCATGGCTTTGAAGGTATTGGGCGAGAGTTACAACACAAACGACCTTGACGTCATCGAGTCGGCAGGAAGAAAGCTTCTGGAGCTTGCGCCCAACATCCGCCTGATTAAAGACGACAATATCCAAGACGACCTTTTGTCCGGCGAGATTGCCGCCGCAGTTATGTACACTTCTCAGGTAACTTCGGCGAAGCTTGCGGACCCCGAGCTAAAGGTGGTATTTCCAACCGAGGGTATTGGATTTGGCATCATGGCGGGATTCATACCATCTCAGGCCCCCCAACCGGAAGCGGCTCACAAATTTCTGAATTTCCTTTTGGAACCGGAAATATCGGCGAAGTGCTTTGAATGGCTTGGCTACTATTGCACAACTGAAGCCGCGGATGAGTTAATCGACCCCGAATTCGCCGAGTTTCTCACCTTACCTTCTGATTTTGAGGGCGATATGGAAATGATACAAAACATCTCAGCAGAAGCGGAAGAAACCCACTCCAAGGTATGGACCGAATTTAAATCGGCAACCGGCAGCTAACTCGCAACCTATTCCCGGTTCCTGCTCCATGAGCCCTGGCAGAGTAGGAACCGGGAAAATTTGTAAATAAGGTTGACTTAATCCCTTATTCGCTATAACAAGGTAGATAGGATTGCGAATCGAGCTACGCTTTTTTTGTATCGGGCATGCTCTACTAATAGAAATGCCGAGAAAGGATGAGGGAGTTGGAACAGCCAAAAAGCGCATGGAAAATAATTGTGCTTTTAGCGGCCGGGGCTTTGGTCCTGCTTTTTGTACTGGGTTTAGGCTCTCCTTTGCACACTTGGGCGAAGTTTGACATAGACAGTTTAAAGAAGGTTGAGGCCCCTATTCTTCCGGGCAACATAGTATCAATCCCCGAGCCCACTTCGCTCATGTACATAAACTTCTTGACCGGCGGACAAGACCTTCCGGAAGAAAAAGACGTACCCATCGACGGCACTCTTCAGATTATTTCCGACGGCGTTTATTTTGAATGCTGGGCACGCATGGAAATACAAGGTAACTCTTCGGCCGACTGGCCCAAAAAGAACTGGGAATTCAAATGCTACACAGACGACACCATGTCTGAACGGGTTTATATTAAAACCGGAAACTGGGCTGTATCCAACAAGAAGTGCGTTTCCAAAGCCGAGTGGAACGACCCCACCTTTGTTCGAAAAACCGTTCTTGGCTTGGTTTGGGGCGACATAGTTAATTCCAGACCGGGCTGGCCCAAAAACGAGGTGGAGACCCCGCTCGTGGGCAGTATCGATCAATCAGGATGGTTTACCGGCGCGACGGGGCACACTGAAGGGTTTCCTGCCATCCAACTAATCGACGGTGAATTTTACGGTTTGTCTACATGGTACCGTTGGAAAGACACGGCAAACTATAATCTCGATGCAGATAACCCCAAGCATTATCAACTTGATACGAGAGATTTTACACCTTGGTGGGAGTTTACAGCCGACAATTTCAAAGCCAGAGCCCCCAAAAAATGGGGACACGAACAGGAAGCTGATTTGGCTAGATTCAAAGAATATGCGGGTAAAACAGGAGACGATTTTGCCGAAAGCTTTGAGGACGCGTTTGATAAGCAAAACGCCATCGACTATCTGATATTTATCCAGTTCTTACACCTTGCCGACAACACCGAGAACAACGTCCAAATCATCTCGTACGACGGCCAGAAATGGTTCTTCCTTCCCTACGATGAAGACCTGTCGCTGGGGATCTTTTGGGATGGTTCGGGGGTACATTATTCTCCTGACACCATATTGATAGAAAAGGAAACCGAAAGTTTCTGGGGAAAGGTGGCCAACGCCTTTCCTGAAGAAATGGACGAAAGATACGCTGAACTGCGGGATAAAGGTATCCTCAGTGTCGATAATTTGTATAAACACATTATGGAGCGCGCCAGCCGTTTTACCCCCGAGCTTATCGATGCCGAGTACGAAAAATGGCCTGATAAGCCCGACAATACAAGCCACGCGCAAATACTGGAGTGGCTTCTGGAACACATCCCTTACGTCGATGAGTTCTTCAATTACAACCAGTAAACAGCGGCATGTGGCGACTGCTGATTAACAAACAAAGAAACCCGGGCTAATCGCGTTCGGGTTTCTTCTTATCGATGTGCGGGTTAACATGCACCATGCAGTGCTTTACTCTTGGAAATCTGTTTTCGATGGCATCGCGGACTTTGTGGGAAATATCGTGGCTATCGTAAAGCGGTGTTTCGCTATCTACACTGATTTCTATATCGACGTATATTTTGTCCCCAAATACCCTTGTTTTGAGCTGATCAACGCCGCGAACGCCGTCCTGAGCCATGGCCACTTTGCGTATTTCCTCCTCAGTTTCGTCGTCAGAAGCGCGATCAGTCATTTTACCTATGGCATCCAGAAATATGTCAATTGACGCTTTTGCGATGAACAAGCTTATTATTACGGATACCGCAGCGTCCAGGACAGGAAAGCCCACCCTGGCTCCCCAAATTCCCAGGAATCCTCCCACCGAAGACAAAGCGTCGGAACGCTGGTGCCAGGCGTCCGCCATGAGGGCGCTCGAATTTATCTTCAAAGCGGCAGCCCTTGTATACCAGTACATGGCCTCTTTCACCGCGATAGACACAGCCGCCATAATCAAAGCGATTGTGCCGGGAATGACAATGGAGCCATAATTACCCGCAAAAACCGTCTTGCTCCCCCGATAGCCGATACCAATTCCGGTGGCAAACAACAAACCGGCCAGTATAATGGCGGCGACACTTTCCAGGCGCTCATGCCCGTAGGGGTGGTCCTTGTCCTCCTTTTTGTTCGCGAGCCTGATTCCCACCACTACTATTGCGGTACCAAGCACATCAGATAGAGAGTGCACAGCGTCAGACAACATAGCCGCCGAATGTCCTACAAAACCCGCCAGCAGTTTGAACGCGGCAAGTATTATATTGGCGACGATTGTTCTTCCGGATACACGCATCGCGATTTCAACATTATTGTCTGTCACTTCGGCACTCCTACAAATAGAATCCCAACTCCATAGGCATTGTACTCAAACCAAGTAGAAGGTGATTCACCGGCGGAATCTCCCCGGAAGGCACAGCCGGCCGGGAGCATGCTGGCTGACAGGAATGTCGCAACGACCTAGATCCGCGCTGACCTGTGTCTGTGGGGACTAGATTGCGGTCGACCTGGGTACATGGGACCTAGTTTACCGCCGACCTGGGTACCTGGGACCTAGATCACCGCCGACCTAGGTACCTGGAACCTAGATCCCCGCCGACCTGGGTACCTGGAACCTAGATCCCCGTCGACCTGGGTACCTGGGACTTAGATCCACACCTCTCACCAGTTGCGGCAGGAAAAAACATAATAACAAAGAATGGTTAGATGTTATCAAACTGCGGGGTGTGAGCATGATGAAGCGGTTGCCGGTGGTTTTGGCAATACTTGTTACGCTAATTGCAACGATTTTGGCGTACACACTGCTTCACGAAGGCGGCCACGCACTTATGGCTATAGCTTTTGGCGCCAAGGTTACCGCTTTTGAGATCAATTTCTTCAGGGCTGCGCCTCATATGAGTTATTCGGGGGATCTGATGTCGTGGCAGAGAGGCCTGGTTAGCCTTGCGGGTCCGATATTCCCATGGCTCGTCGCCCTAGCCATAATCCCGTGGATTAGACGGATCAAAGACGTTTTTCTTAGCCTGGGGGTTGCAGGTTATTCTGTTGCCTGTCTCGGGTCACTGCTGCCCAACGCGGTGCTGCCCATTGTTTACGCTATAAGCGGACAGGGGGCGGGAGAAGACGTAATAGGTTTTATTGACGGTCTCCAAGTTAACCCGT
>CAZXSP010000002.1:0-48467 GCA_964643285.1 uncultured Eubacteriales bacterium | reverse complement strand
AAAATTATTGGTGGAGGCGGAGGGAATCGCACCCTCGTCCGCAAGCAACCTGATTTCAGTCTCTACGAGCGTAGCTCCGGATTTATTCTTGCAGATTGCGCCGCCCCGGAGCGGGCTTCGTCATCTGCCAGTCCGGAATTGCATTCCCCGCCAGATCCCAGACAACCTCTTGGCAAGTATCTCTTCTAGTGACGGTGACCAGGAGGTAGAAGAGAATTCCCTCCGTCACCGTAGCAGCCTAACTAGGCTGCTAGAGCGTAATTAGTATTGGCTTTTATTGATTTGCCGTTTTGATGGGCACGGCACCCATGCTCGCTGCTCAAACCCGACCACCCACGTCGAACCTGGTCGCCCCCAAGGTTAACGCGTGCATCCTCACTGCGTTCAGATGTTACGCTGTCATCTGTAACACTTATATTAACACGATTTGTTCGGCCTTACAAACACACAAACCCACGCGGGTGGGTTAGAATTGACTTGCTAACCATTATCATTGGGGAGGGAAACCGTCAGTGAAGCTCATATCATGGAACGTAAACGGCCTGCGCGCCTGTTTAAATAAAGGTTTTGCTGATTTCTTCAGCTCTTGCGACGCCGATTTGTTCTGCATACAAGAGACTAAGCTACAACCCGGCCAAGCGGAAATTGATCAAGAAGGATATGAACTTTTCCTCAACAGCGCGGTGAAAAAAGGGTATTCGGGAACCGCAGTTTACGCCAAATCTCAACCGCTTAATGTGGAACACGACCTAGACAAAGAAGAGCACAATCAAGAAGGACGCATAATCACTTTGGAGTACGATAACTTTTTCTTGGTTAATACTTACGCGCCCAACTCACAGCGCGGTCTTGCGCGTCTTGACTACCGCATGGTCTGGCAAGACGATTACGTTTCACATTTGACAGATTTGGATAAACGCAAGCCAGTCATAGTTTGTGGGGATCTTAACGTCGCCCACAAGGAAATCGATTTGAAAAACCCGGCTACCAATCAGAAGAATGCGGGCTTTTCGCCGCAGGAACGGCAAAAGATGACTGAGCTTTTAGATGCCGGCTTTGTTGATACTTTCCGGCACCTGTATCCCGACAAAGAAGAAGCCTACACTTGGTGGTCGTACATGTTCAACGCAAGGCAAAACAACGTGGGATGGAGAATAGATTACTTTTTGGTATCCGAAAGGCTTAAGAACAATATTGAAGACGCACTGATTTATGATGATGTGTTAGGCAGCGATCATTGCCCTGTGGGGCTTGTGATTTCGGACCTTTAAGTTTTGGCGGGATGTGTCACGGCACATTCCGCCTTCCGCTATCTGTCGCGGTCTCTGGCTCTCAGTGCCCTCATAGTTTCCCGTGACTGGTCCCTCTTCTTGATGGTCTCGCGTTTGTCGTAAGATCTCTTGCCCCGAGCCAAGGCCAGGTTCACTTTGACTTTGCCGTCTTTAAAATACATAGAGAGCGGCACCAAAGTGTATCCTCGCTCCGCTACCTTACCCGCAAGTTTTCGGATTTCACTTTTGTGCAAAAGAAGCCGCCTGTGACGAAGGGGGTCATGGTTAAATTGGGCGGCAGGCTCGTATTGGTCTATGTGGACGTTCTTCAAAAAAACTTCTCCGCCCACAATTTCGGCATAACTGTCGCCCAAATTGGCACGTCCCGCCCTTAGGGATTTCACCTCGGTACCGATAAGCGCTATACCGGCCTCGATGGTGTCTTCTATGGTGTAATTGTGCCGAGCCTTGCGGTTCTCGGCTATTCGCTTGTACCTTTCTTCCTTATCCATAACTGCTCACTTCCCGCAAAGTCCGGCTACAAACCAAGTTCTTTGCTTATACCTTGCATAGCTTCAAGGCCCATGGATACAAATTCTCTTAAGTCCAGGCCCAATTCGCTGCATGACCTTATAGTATCTCGGTTGGCGCCCCTAGCGAAAGATTTTTCTGCCATCCTATTCAACACGAAGTCAGCATCGATACCCGAAAGCTTTTTACCGGGGCTTATAAGGGCTGAAGCCACGATAAGCCCGGTCAATGGGTCTGCTGAATAAAGCGCCTTGGACATGTTAGTATCCCTTGGCAACCCGTGATACTCGTTGTGGGCTTTTACAGCGTCGACTATTTCTTTGTCATAGCCCAAGTCTTCAGCAATTTTGCCCGACAAAAGACTGTGCGTGGCCGGATCATCTTTGGTTTCTTCGTAGTCTATGTCGTGTAGAAGTCCGGCATCTCCCCAGCGTTCTGTGTCTTCGCCGAAATGCTCAGCCAACCTTCTCATGACAGCCTCAACCGCCAGTATGTGCTTGAATAAATTCTTTGTAGGGATTCTATTTTTCACTTCCAAAACAAGTTCGTCGCGTGTCATAAACATTCACCCCGAATGAACAGTATAAACACATCTGACCTTTCCTCTAGGGTAAGAGAAAAGGTCAGTTAACCATGTCTGAAAATAGCTTACCTAATTAGCGGCGCAAACACCAGAGCTACTATGCTCATGAGTTTTATCAAAATGTTGATCGAAGGCCCCGCGGTGTCTTTGCACGGATCTCCTACTGTATCGCCTACTACAGCGGCCGCGTGAACGCTTGTGCCTTTTCCGCCCAAATTCCCTGCCTCAATATACTTTTTGGCGTTGTCCCAAGCTCCGCCTGCGTTAGCGAGCATTATGGCCAAAAGCACACCCGTAACCAGGCTGCCCGCCAAAAGCCCCGCTAAGGCTTCCTTTCCCAGGACAAACCCGGTGAGGAGAGGAGCGGCAATAGCCATTAAGCCCGGTAAAACCATCTGCCTAAGCGCGCCCAAAGTTGAAATATCGACACACCGCGCGTAGTCGGGCGTTCCTTCGCCCTTCATAAGTCCCGGTATTTCCCTAAACTGTCTTCTCACTTCTTCAACCATACGGTTGGCTGTGATGCCAACTGCTTCCATGGTAAAAGCCGAAAAAAGAAACGGCAGCATGCCGCCTATTAACATACCTGCGATGACCTGAGGCGCCAATATGTCAATTGTGACAAGGCCCGCGGCTTGCGAATATGCCGAGAACAAAGCCAAAGCAGTCAAGGCCGCTGAACCGATAGCCAACCCCTTGCCCAAGGCAGCTGTCGTGTTTCCCAGAGAATCTAAAGAATCGGTAACTTGCCGAACCTTTTCTGGCTGATGGGTCATTTCCGCAATGCCGCCAGCGTTATCGGCTATGGGGCCGTAAGCATCCACAGCCACAGTTATTCCGGCCGTAGACAACATCCCAACTGCAGCCAACGCCACACCGTAGAGCCCGCCGGTTCCGCCGGCGTCCCCTGCTTTGTATGCCACCAAAATAGCTATGGATATGAGCAGAATAGGAATAGCAGTAGACTTCATCCCCACGGCAAGACCCTCGATGACGTTTGTGGCTGCGCCGCTTTTGGACGACTCGGCGATTCCTTTCACCGACTTATAGTCAGCCGAAGTGTACAACTCGGAAAGAAGCCCGATGACCACACCGGCCACGACCCCTGCTAACACGGGCCAAAATAGCATAGACGTGCCGGTAAAATGTACAACAGTTAGGTAAGTACCGATAAGCGTCAGAATGCTCGCTACAAAAGAACCCATCCTAAGCGAAAAGGAAGGGTCGCTTCGCACAACTCTGACCAACACGGTACTTATGATGGAAGAGACTATGCCGATGCAGGTTATGGCGATAGGCAGAAACACCCAAGTACCCGGGCCGCCGCCCGCCGTTGTCATGGCCCCTATAGCCATGGCGGCAACGATTGAACCGGCAAACGACTCGAATAAGTCGGCGCCCATCCCTGCCACATCCCCAACGTTGTCTCCCACGTTATCGGCTATAACAGCGGGGTTTCGGGGGTCGTCTTCAGGAATACCGGCTTCAACTTTACCCACAAGATCGGCGCCCACGTCAGCAGCCTTTGTGTATATTCCCCCGCCAACCCTGGCAAAAAGAGCAATAGAGCTTGCGCCGAAGGCAAAGCCGTTTATCACGTTAAAAGATGTAATGTCCTGCAAATCTCCGAACAACAAAAGGACTATACCCAGGCCCAAAATCGCCAGGCCCACAACGGTCATTCCCATGACCGCGCCGCCGGAAAAGGCGACAACAAGCGCCGGAGAAGCTCCCTTTTTGGCTGCTTGCGCGGTTCTCGAGTTGGCTGCCGTAGCAATTCCCATCCCTATAAACCCGGCAAGTGCGGATGTTACGGCGCCCAAGACAAAAGCAAAAGAAGTGGCCGGCCGCAAAACCTCCGGCGGACTCACGCGTCCTATTAAAAACATAGCGGCGGCGACAACCACCACAAACAGACTTAAGACCGAGTACTCCCTGCGAAGAAATGCCATAGCTCCCTCACTAATGGCTTTTGATACCCGCCGCATGTCTTCAGTGCCGGGATCTGACGCCATTACTTTGGAACGTAAGTACAGCATAAACAGTAGTGCCGTTACGCCTGTAACGGGGGCGAGGTACGCCCATTCAAGACTTGGCAAGAAATAGAACTCCTTTCGTCGCTTCCACACGCGGTTAATATTTACAAGCAAGGAATCCAGCATGTGAACTTAACGTAAAGGGGCTTGTCCCCCCAAAAGCGGCCTCTTTCAGCCGCTTCAAAAACTTACCCGGTCGTCCCTTTGCGCAACACGCTAAGCATTATAGCGCTTACGACAAAGCCCACCGCAAGATAAACCGTGAGCTTCGCCAACAGAGCGTCAAAACCTTTTCGCCTGCGCCCGCCCATGATTCCCTCAGAAGCCCCGCCCAGCATGCTGCTGAACCCCGCACTTCTTTCGGGTTGCATAACGACAACTGTAATAAGGCCAATGGTTAGTATCCAATGAATGATTCTTACAACTGTAAGCAACAAGGCTCACACCTCTTTCCCAACACCTAATGCAGATTCTAACCTAAAAGAAGCCTTGGCGTCCACAGACACAGAGAACACTCTTTAAAGCACTTTACCTGGAAGAACAACTTTGGAACCGAAAAGCGCCGCCTTGCCCAATTCTTCCTCTATCCTTAATAACTGGTTGTACTTTGCAACCCTTTCACTTCTTGCCGGGGCGCCGGTTTTGATTTGTCCGCTGTTGCAAGCCACCGAGAAATCAGCGATAAACGAATCTTCGGTCTCGCCGGAACGGTGCGATACGAGCCATCGGTATCCGGCTAAACGCGCGGTCTCGATAGTATCGAGAGTCTCGGTTACAGTTCCTACTTGGTTAAGCTTTATGAGAACCGAGTTAGCAGCCCCTGTTTGTATGCCTTTTACTACTCTGGCCTTTTGAGTAACAAACAAGTCGTCTCCTATTATCTGCACTTTGTCGCCCAAAGTCCTGGTGAGGACCACCCATCCTTCCCAGTCGTCCTCGGCCAGCCCGTCTTCGATGGAAACGATGGGATATGTCTCAACCCAGTTTCGATATTTATCTACCAGCTCTGCCGCGTCACCGCTCCAATTCTCGCCTTCCAGCGCATATCTTCCTTCTTTGAAAAACTCCGATGCCGCGGCATCAATGGCCAGAAAGCAATCACGGCCCGGGGCGTACCCCGCTTTTTTGATGGCAGCTGTCAGAAATTCCAAAGCTTCCTCGTTGGATTTCAGATTCGGGGCAAAACCGCCTTCATCCCCTACAGAGGCGCTCAAACCTTTGGATTTTAGAAGTGCCTTAAGAGCCTGGTATATTTCGGCCCCCATTTGAAAGGCATGCGCAAAATTGTCGGCGCCTGCGGGCACGATCATGAACTCCTGTATATCCACGTTGTTGTCGGCGTGCTGACCGCCGTTTAAGACGTTCATAAAAGGAACCGGAAGGGTTCTTGCCGCGATGCCGCCTAAATAACGGTACAAAGGCTGCCCGGTGGATTGGCCGGAGGCAGACGCCACGGCCATGGATACCGCAAGTATGGCGTTGGCCCCAAGCTTAGTTTTGTTTTGCGTTCCATCCAGCTCAACCATAGCCTTATCGATTTCAGCCTGTTCTTGAGCTTCCATGCCCATGATACTAGGGGCGATAACTTCGATAATATTGGATATCGCTTTGTACACGCTTTTCCCGCCAAAGGCCTTCTGTTTGTCGCGAAGCTCGAGCGCTTCGTGGGTTCCCGTGGAAGCGCCTGACGGCACAGCTCCGCGGCCAAAAGAACCATCGGCAAGCAAGACGTCGGCCTCTACAGTAGGATTACCGCGAGAATCCAAAATCTGCCTCGCCCTAATATCAACAATTTCCGCCATTTTTGCCACCCTCCATCGCCCTGGTAATAAGGCTATTCCTGTCCATTTCCTTTGGCTTTGGTATGCCCAAAAGTTCCAAAATAGTGGGCGCAACATCCGCCAAAAGACCGTTCTTGAGGCTGAGATCACGCCCGCCTCCCACCAAGATACAGGGCACCGGATTATGGGAATGGTAGGTGTGGGCGCCTTTTCCTTCGGGTTTAAGATCTTCTATGTTACCGTGATCGGCCAGAACCAACGCCGCACCCCCCAGGCGCAACACTTCGTTTAGAAAACGGGCAAGACATTTGTCCACTATTTCCAAAGCCCTCTTAGCGGCCGAAAACACCCCTGTGTGGCCCACCATGTCCGGGTTGGCGTAGTTCAGAACAACAAAATCGTAGTCATTATTCCTCAGTTCTTCAATTGCGGCATCAGTAACTTGGACCGCGCTCATTTCTGGTTTTAGATCGTAAGTTGGCACATCCTTGGGAGAGGGTATCAAGATTCGCTTTTCCCCGGGGAAAGGTTGGTCCTTCTTACCGTTAAAGAAAAACGTGACGTGGGCGTATTTTTCGGTTTCCGCTATCCGGAGCTGCGATAATCCGTGAGTCGACACCACTTCCCCCAAGGTGTTCTCCAGGACAAGCGGTTCATAGGCGTATTCGCCCAAAATGCCTTCTTCATATCGCATCATCGCGCAAAAGTAGACTCCCAGTTTGGGGCCGCGGTTAAACGAATCGTAATCATCATCTACGAATGCGTGGGTAATCTCCCTGGCGCGGTCAGCTCTATAGTTGAAAAACACAACCGAATCGCCTTTTTGAATCGGCACGAAATCCTTATCAGACAACCTGGTAGGGAGAACAAATTCGTCGGTTATACCTTTTTTGTATGATTCTTCAAGGGCATAATGCCAATCAGGCGCCGTGGCGCCCGAACCTTGGGTAAGCATTTTGTAAGCCTTTTCCAAACGGTCCCATCTCTTATCCCTATCCATGGCGTAGAATCTTCCTGTAACAGACGAAAGCTTGCCCACGCCTATGCTTTCCATTTTCTTTTCAAGACGTTCCAGATAGGTTCCGGCTGAAGCGGGCGGTACATCCCTGCCATCGAGAAAAGCGTGTACGTACACACGGCTCACGCCACTGAGCTTGGCCATTTCCAAAAGCGCGTACAAGTGGCTATCCAGGCTGTGAACTCCGCCGTCGGAAACAAGCCCCATGAGGTGCAAACTGTTATCGGCGGCTTTGGACATGGCTTTTTTGAGCGCGGGATTTTGAAACAGTGTCCCTTCCGAGATTTGCCTCGATATCCTCACCATATCTTGATAAACGATGCGCCCTGCCCCCAGGTTTAGGTGTCCCACGTTAGAGTCACCCATTTGGCCCGGCATAAGCCCCACGGCTTCGCCGGACGCTTGCAAGATTGAATTGGGATATTGGCGCAGAAGTTCCTCAAAAAACGGAATATCGGCTTCTGACACGACATTAGGGAAATCCGTGGAAATACCCCATCCGTCAAGAATTACAAGAGCTACAGGCCCTGTGGTTTTAGGGGCTTCTTTGGCCATCTATTTTGCCCTTTCGGCCTCTGTGACGATTCTGTAGAACTCATGGGGGTCAAGCGCTGCTCCCCCAATCAGTGCGCCGTCGATATCGGATTGCTGCATGAATCCGCGTATGTTCTGGGATTTGACGCTTCCTCCGTACAGAATCCGAACCTCGTTTGCCGCGTCGCCAAATAGGTCCGCGATGGTGCTTCGTATATGTTCGGCCATTTCTTCCGCGTCTGTAGGTTTTGCTTCCTTGCCCGTACCAATTGCCCAAACGGGCTCGTATGCTACAACAATTCTCTCGACTTCGCTGGCCTGCACCCGTTCCAGCCCTTCTCTGACCATAGCGCCGCAAATATCAAAAGCCACACCACTTTGCCTTTGCTCCAAAGTTTCGCCTACACAAAGGATTGGGTTCAGATTTACGTCCAGAGCAGAACGTATCTTCTGCTTCACCATGTCGTCGGTTTCTCCGAAAATTGCTCTTCTTTCAGAATGCCCCACGATCACATAAGAGCAGCCCAACTCCTTAATCATGGACCCGGATATTTCTCCCGTGAAGGCGCCTTTTTGTGCCCAGTACATGTTCTGGGCGCCCACTTTCACCGCGCCTTCCGAAAACACCGAACAAAGCGCGGGCAATGATGTAAACGTGGGGCATATCAACATCTCCGCCTTGGTGCCGGAAGATTTTTTCGCGCCTTCGATGAGTCCCAAAAGCACCCCGGCATAATCCAAAGTTTCGCCCACGGTCTTGTTCATTTTCCAGTTTGCTGAAAGCAATGGAACACGCACGGCGTCATCTCCTCATCCCATTTAAGCCCGGTTAAAGAGGCTTTAAAACCGAAACGCCCGGCAGAGCTTTCCCTTCAAGAAACTCCAGGGAAGCGCCGCCGCCGGTGGACAAATGACTGATTTTCTTTGAAAGCCCCGACATCTTAACAGCCGAAAGCGAATCACCGCCGCCGACCACGCTAAAGCCCTCAATCCCCGCCACGGCCGCCGCCATTTCAAGCGTACCGCCCCTAAAGGGTTCGAGCTCAAAAACGCCCAAAGGGCCGTTCCAAAACACTGTTTCGGACCTGTCTATTACGACCGAGTAAAGCTTTCTCGTGACAGGGCCCACATCAAGCGCCATGGAATCTTCCGGTATGGAATCGTTATCCACCACAGAATAAGGAACCCCTATTTCAGGCTTTGGCGCTACAACAAAGTCCACAGGAAGGTAAACAAGTTTTCCAAGGCTGTCGGCTTTATCTAGGATTGCCTTAGCGTCTTCCACTTTGCCGGGTTCAGCCAAGGATTTGCCTACGCTGTACCCTTTTGCCAAAAGAAAAGTGTTGGCCATGCCGCCGCCTATCAGAAGTGCGTCGACTCTGTCTAGCAGGTTCCATAACACCGCCAGCTTGTCAGATACTTTTGCCCCTCCGATAACAGCAGTGAATGGTCTTTTGGGTTCGGCCAGCAAGAAACCCAAAGCAGAGATCTCTTTTTCCATGAGAAGTCCCGCGTAGGCCGGCAAGATCTTTGCCACTCCCACAGTGGACGCGTGGGCCCTGTGGGCGGTGCCAAAAGCATCGTTAACGAAAATATCGCCCAAAGTGGCGAGCTGTTGTGCGAACTCAGGCTCGTTTTTTTCTTCTTGAGCGTAAAACCGCAAATTCTCCAACAGCAACACATCACCGGGCTTGAGCCCATCTGCCAGGGTTTGAGCCTTTTTACCGACGCAATCGTCCGAATAGGCGACATCTTGCTGCAAAAGCTCCTTAAGCCTTTTCGCCACAGGGGAAAGCCGAAGGTTTTCCACGATTTTCCCGCCGGGGCGTCCCAAGTGCGACATGAGTATAACCTTGGCTCCGTGTTCTTGAAGGTATCGTATTGTCGGTAAGGAAGCTTCGATGCGGCTGTCATCCTGAATGCAGCCGTCATCGAGCGGCACGTTAAAATCTACACGCACTAAGCATCGTTTACCGGTAACGTCTGCGTTTTTTACGGTGGCTTTCGGCACCCGGGATGCGCCCCCTTCGGTTAATCTGTGCCTTTACAGGCCTTTTGAAATCACGTAATTCACGAGATCTACCAAGCGCATGCTGTAACCCCATTCGTTGTCGTACCAAGCAATTATCTTTACAAGGTTGCCCAAAACTTGTGTGGCAAGCCCGTCAACGATAGTAGATTCGTTCATGCCTTTAAAATCAGAGGAAACCAAAGGCTCGCGGGTAATCCCCATAATTCCTTTCAGGGGCCCGTTCGCGTAATCTTCAATGGCCTTGTTAACACTTTCTGCCGTAGCCTCTTTGGCGACTGTTAGGGTCAAATCGATAACTGAAACGGCGGGGGTGGGAACCCTGAACGCCATTCCATTAAGTTTCCCTTTGAGCTCGGGAAGGACCAAAGCAATAGCTTTTGCGGCGCCTGTAGTAGTCGGAATGATGTTCAAAGCCGCCGCCCGTCCACGCCTCAGGTCTTTGTGGGGGGAATCTAGGGTCACTTGATCGTTGGTGTAGGCGTGAATCGTGGTCATAAGACCTTTCTCGATTCCAAATTCCTTATCCAAAACCATGGCAACCGGCGCCAAGCCATTAGTCGTACAGGAAGCGTTAGATATTATTTTATGTTCATGAGGGTCGTACCCTGAATGGTTTACTCCCATTACTATGGTAATGTCTTCGCCCTTGGCGGGCGCGGAGATGATCACTTTTTTAGCTCCGGCCGGCTCGAGATGTAAGGACGCGCCTTTGGCGTCGGTAAAACGCCCTGTTGACTCTACTACCACTTCGACGCCTAGATCTTTCCACGGAAGCAAAGAAGGGTCTCTTTCTGCCAAAACTTTGACAAACTTGCCGCCTATGTTGATGCCGTCCGGTGTGGCGTGAACGTCCAAAGGCATGGTACCGTAGTTGGAATCGTACTTGAGAAGGTGAGCCAAAGTGCCCGGGTCAGTCAAATCGTTTACGGCTACAATTTCAAATTGCTTCTGGCCTTGTGCTGCCCGGTAAAACCGTCGCCCGATGCTGCCAAAACCGTTAACACCGATTCTAACCATTGAGCTGCCTCCAATTCACTGCGTACTTGGCCAACAAGAAAAGCCATCTACATTATAACCATTTTGGCTAGAACACCCAAGTCTGGGCATACCCTCACCGGTACAGAACTATGCCCAACAGACCCGAAGCCACCAGGAGAATTATAGGGTCCACTTTAAACTTTACGATAAGAACCACAACAGCCAGCGCTACTACAGCCGCAAAAGGACCCGTAATGGAAGACGGTGCAACCGAAAAAGCAGCCGCTGCGATTAATGCTACCACCACAGGCCGGATGCCTTTGATCATATTTGAGACCCAGGGAACCCTACAGTATTTTAGAAATAGGGCTCCAAAAACCAACATTATGATAAAGGAGGGCAAGACCACTCCTACAGTAGCCGCCGCCGAGCCCATGAACCCGGCCACTTTGTGCCCGACGTATGTTGCGGCGTTTATCGCAATAGGTCCGGGAGTACCTTGGGAAATGGCTATGACATCCACGAATTCGGTCATGGGGAGCCAAGATTTTTTCTCCACAACCTCCTTGGTAATAAGGGGTATCATGGCGTAGCCGCCTCCAAAACTGAAAGCGCCTATTTTAAAAAATGTAAAAAACAGATCAGCATACATGATATTAAGACTCCTTGGTTTCCGACACGTTGGATTCGCACTCCGCAAAACGTGAACCCTTCCCAAAAAGAATTCCCGCCAGCCCGGCGAATAGCACCACAAAAATAGGATTAAACTTGAAGAACACCACCAAAACCACTGCCGCCAGCGCAAACAGCGCATCCCTTCTACTATCGATACAGGTGGTACTCACCTGCAAACTGGCGCTCAACAAAAGTCCAAATATGGCGGGGCGCATACCCAAGAAAACTGCTCCGAGAATACTCGAACTTTGGAATTTCGCCAAGAAGGCCGCCAAAGAAAAGATGAGCAGAAACGAAGGAAGAACAGAACCAAGCACGGCCACTACAGCTCCGGGGATTTTCCGAATTTTGAGGCCGATAATGGTAGCGGTATTGACCACTATAGGGCCGGGGCCGCTTTGTGCGATAGACAGCATGTCCACGAATTTCTGATCATCGCACCAGCCCTTGGTGTTTACAAGCTCTTTGCGGATTAGGGGAATCATGGCCCAGCCCCCTCCGAAAGTGAAGGCTCCGATCTTGAGGAAGCTCCAGAACAGGTCTGGCAGAGGTACTACTGGTTTAGCGAGATTTTTCGACGTACTTTGACTTGTAGACAAAGAACCCGTTAAAATCGCCCCCATACACGTGTTTACTCCAACCTTTAGCATAGCAGACATTGCGTGGAAGGGACAACAAGACCAATAGGAACAGCAGCGTCCACGGGGCGGACGCTTCCGAAATGGAAAACAAGGGGGTATTTGGCTTTAGACTAAATAATCTTTTAGCCTCTTACTTCTTTGGGGGTGACGAAGCTTTCGTAACGCTTTTGCTTCGATTTGCCTGATCCTCTCCCTGGTTACCCCAAATTCCCGACCGACTTCTTCCAGAGTTCGAGCTTTTCCGTCATCCAAGCCAAATCGCAAACGAAGCACCTTTTGTTCGCGGTCGTTTAGGGTATCCAAAACTTCCTCTATCTGTTCCTTGAGCAGCAAGAAAGACGCGGCTTCCACAGGCGCGGTCGCATCTTCGTCTTCTATGAAGTCTCCAAGGTGGCTGTCTTCCTCTTCCCCAATTGGCGTCTCAAGGGACACAGGTTCTTGCGCAATTTTCAAGATTTCCCTTACCTTATCTGCGGTGATACCCATTTCCTCCGCGACTTCCTCGGGACTGGGTTCCCTTCCCAACTCCTGAATCAGATGTCGCGATGTGCGGATAAGCTTGTTGATGGTTTCTACCATATGAACAGGGATACGTATTGTCCTGGCCTGATCGGCGATGGCTCTCGTAATTGCCTGACGAATCCACCAAGTCGCGTAAGTGGAAAGCTTGAAACCTTTGCGATAATCGAACTTTTCAACCGCCTTGATTAATCCCATATTGCCTTCTTGTATAAGATCCAAAAACTGCATGCCCCGGCCAACATACCTTTTGGCAATGGACACCACTAACCTGAGGTTGGATTCTATTAGCCGCCCTTTGGCGCTTTTGTCACCCATCTCCATGCGTTCCGCCAGGGCTACTTCTTCTTGAGCCGTGAGAAGCGCCACTCGCCCTATTTCCTTGAGGTACATGCGGACAGGGTCATCCAAGGCCACGCCTTCGGGTACACTCAGATCGATCTTGCCCTCATCTGCCGAATCGTTTTCCATGTCTTCATCCTGAGATGCCTTTTCGTCTGCGGCTTCCTCATCATCTTCGTCTTCGGCCGCGGCCTTTGCCAACATGCTGGCAAGGGCCCCCACGGCTTGTGTCAGGCTGTGGGAATCGGTTTTCTTGGGCCGCAACACTGTGACATTAGAGCCGGAGCCTGTACCGGCCTGTCCGGATCCTGTATGGACCGATGCGCTTGCACCTTTTTCGCTCCTTATTTCAATACCCATATCACTAAAACGCTTGTATACATCGTCAATTTGCTGGGTGGACAGTTCGAACTGGCCCAGAGCAAGAGAAATCTCGTTATAAGTTAGAAACCCTTTTTTCTGGCCAGAGGAGACAAGTTCTCGCACCATCTCCATGCCCGGCTGCAATTCCTTCAACAGTATTCCCTCCTGGGGAGATCGTCGTAAAGCGGTTAACCAGTGCCGCCGACTGATTTCACTTGTTTCAACAATCTTTGATAGTCGCCCTGAATGATAACGAGTGCCTTTTCATCTTTTTTACGTTCAGCGTCAGCCATCTTCTGGCTAAGTTCGACAAGCTGAATCTCCTGCAATCTTTTAAGACAGTCCCTCAATATACGCTCGGGCTTCGCTACCGGTCCGAACTTTATGCATAATTCTGCGACCCAAGCTAAAAGACCATCATTATCTTCGGCAATTGGGCCATCCTTCAATATCGAAAATGCCAAACGGCAATTTACATCCTCAATATCGTCCTGGCACAATTCGTCTTTAAGCGAATCGAATAATGCAGGCTTTTCTACCAAACATCTAATTATTCCTTCTTCCGCCTTTCGGCGAGTCACGTTTTCTTCGACATGCCCGCCCCGGGTTCCTGCCAAAGATACAGACGCTTTGACAGAATCCTTGCCGGAACCGGCTTTGAGCTGGTTGTCATAACCAGTAGTATCCCGATTTTCACCCTTTTTATACCTTGAAGCCCGATAGTCCTTCCTCTTGTACAATTCGACATCCTTATGGAGGGAATCCTTCCCAACCCCAAGATCCCTAGATATCTCCTCAGTATATACAGAGCGCTCGAACTCGCTTTCCAGCGAAGCCAAAACCGGGACTATAGCCCTCTGAATCTCAAGTTTCCCTTGAATAGTAGACGCATCCAAAGACTCTTTTGTTTGTTCGTAAATGAAGCTTATATCCAAGAGAGCCTTTTCCATACGCTCCTTAAACAAAGAAGCCCCGTGAGTTTTGAGAAATTCGTCAGGGTCCTTCGCACCTTCAAACACAACTACGCTACATCGGCCTCCTTGGTCACGGAACAAATCGATAGTCCTGCGGGCTGCCTTTTTGCCGGCTTCATCTTGGTCATACGCAAGATATATGTTTTGGGTTAGAAGCAGGAGACTTCTGGCCTGCTCCGGGGTTAGCGCAGTACCCATTCCCGCCACCGAGAAATACCCCATGCTGAAAACAGGAGATAACATCCATGTAGCCTTCCACCAACAACACTTTATCGTTGCTTCTAATAGAAGGCTTGGCAAGGTTCAAACCATAAAGCTCTTTTCCTTTGTGAAATAGCGGGGTTTCGGGGCTGTTCAGGTACTTGGCCGGGTCGTCGCCCAAAGCCCTGCCGCCGAAACCTATGGGATCGCCCCCGGAATTCCATATAGGGAACATTATCCTGTTTCTGAACCTATCGTAAAAACCCCCGCTTTGCCTGGCCACTAAGAGCCCGGCTTTCTCCAAGTCGGCTATTTCAACACCCATCCGTTTCGCTAAAGTCGCCATGAAGTCCCATTCATCCGGGGCAAATCCCAATTGGAATTTTTCAATCGTTTGTTTTGAAAAACCGCGTTTTTCCAGGTAGTTCCTGGCAAACTCGCCTCGTTGGGAGTTTAATTGTTCCGTATATTTTGTCGCGGCAAAGGCCAGCGCCGCCTCGAGTTTTTGCTTTAGTTTTCGTTGCCTCGAAGACCCCGCGCGCGACTCGGGCAGACGCACGCCTGCCCTATCCGCCAAAAGTTTCAGGGCTTCAGGGAAGGACAGCCCGTTTTTTTTCATCAAAAAGGTAAAAACATTACCGCCCGTGCCGCAACCGAAACAGTAGAAAAACTGCTTGTCCGGGTCCACATTAAACGAGGGGGTTTTTTCTTGATGGAAAGGGCATAGCCCGATGTAACCGCGGCCCGCTTTCTTGAGGGCCACATACTCGGAGATTACCGAGACAATATCGGATTTAGCCTTAACTTCCTCGACTATGTCGTCGCCGTAAAAACCACCGGACACCATGGCTGAAAAAACTCCTTCGTCGTTAAGCTAGGGTACTTGTTCTTTTTTTGGGGGGAAGATCCCTTTTTTAGCTTATCGGTCGAAATTCCAGGTTTTGGGAACGAACGCCAGATTGTATTGGGCGATTGCAAAGCGGTCGGTCATGCCCGCCACATAATCACAGGCCCGAACGGAGACAGAGTCGTTTTGGGAGGCTTGCGGCGCGGGCATGAGCTCGGGTTCATCACAATACAGGGAGTAAAGGGCACGCACAACGCCCTTGGCTTTATCTTCTTCGCGCTTTGCCACGGAGCTCACATATACACGGTCGAACAAAAATTGTCTTAGGAGCAGCATCGCGTTTAGCGCTTCAGGGCTAAGGCCGACACCCGGTTTGCCAAAGCTTGTCATTATGGCGTTCACCACAAGGGTATTCACCCTTTCACCGTGACTTCCGCCCAGGACATCCAAGGCCTCTTTGGGCAAGTCATGAGTAGCTATGATTTGTCCCCGTATGGCATCATCAATGTCGTGGTTTACATACGCAATGCGATCCGAGAGCCGCACGCATTGCGCCTCCATGGTTGAGGGCACCCCGTCACCAGTATGGTTGACTATGCCGTCCCTCACTTCCCAAGTGAGGTTCAATCCACCGCTTTCGAGATGATCTACAACTCTCAATGATTGCTGTTCGTGAGCAAACCCCGGAGGATGGACCTCATCCAGGACATCCTCGCCTGCGTGACCGAACGGGGTGTGCCCCAAATCGTGCCCCAAAGCTATGGCTTCTGTCAAATCTTCATTCAGGCGTAAACCCCTGGCTATGGTCCGAGCTATTTGGCACACTTCGAGGGTATGAGTGAGCCGTGTACGAAAATGATCGGCTTCCGGCGCCAAAAATACTTGGGTTTTATCTTTCAGGCGTCGGAATGCTTTGGAATGCACAATGCGGTCTCTATCTCTTTGGAAGCTCGTTCTAACGGGGCAAGGCTGTTCCGGAGTGGCTCTGCCTTTCGACGCGGCAGATAGCGTTGCCATAGGGGACAGTGTCAACTTTTCCAATTCTTCCGTTCTCACACGAACCTGAACTGCCGATTCCACTGTTTATTCCCCCTGTTCCCGGATTTATGGCTAACTTATTCGAGCGGCCAGTGCGGTAGCAGCGACGGCTGCGAGGTTCATCCAAAAATGCATCAAAGCGACTACGGCAAAGGCCGCCGAAATCCCTTTTCCCCTCCAACGAACCCACGCATTGGCCAAAAAGAACCCTGCTACAAGAGCCGCCAAAATGCTAAGAACACCCGCACTCCAATGCCCCGCAGCAAACAGAAACGCGGAGGCACTTATCTGGAAGGGCTTCGTCTGTTTTAGCCAACTCGCTATGGATATTGGAAGCCATTGCAGAAAAGCCGTCTCTATGACCGGGGCGATAACCAATACATAATACAATGGAATGTCAAGTTCGGGTCCATAGAGTCTGTCTGCCGGCACCAATGAAAGGATTGGAGATAAGATCGCGACGAGCAATCCGCGAAGGACCAAGCTATCTGCCGCTACAACGAAAGAATACACTGCCAGATGCTGCTTTTCCAGCCATTTTTGGTGGCGAAGATACAGGGCTTTCAACCCACCATCCCCTTCGAAAATGCCTAGACCATCACACTCTTGGGGCCTACAGGTTTTCGCCACGATTTGCCATTGTTCCTTTTTCTTACTGCACTGTGCCGCGCTTACCACTTCAGCTTTCAACTGGCCGCCTTCCCCACACCAAGACGACGGTATTTTGGCATGGCAAAAACCTTAGCTATTTGGAAGCCTGTGTTCCTATTGTGGACCTTCTATGCTATTTCGCTGCCCCGTCACGGCAAATATCTACAAAACTAAATCTGTGTAAATAGATCCCGTGTATAGTCCCTAATATTTGCGGGCGTGAGCATACGGTACTTTTCTTTTACCAAAATGAAGAACTCCCCAATGGCTTTTTTCGTTATGAGGCGATTTGATGAAACATCACCCGGAAGCCCAGCCCGGGCCATAACCCAAGGTGTTTCGGTGTGGGTAAAGGCCTCCAAAGTCTTCCCGCTATAGCAGCAAACGTGTTTCACTATACTATCCAGAAGCAGCTGCTCTTCCCCTGATAGAGCCGATGTGTCCGGTTCGGCCACACTGTCGATAGGGTCAAAATAGTAGTTTCTGTAACGTCGGTAGATCTTAGGGTACGCTGGACCATGCACCCAGGCCTCGCAATCCTCCGAGAACAGGTAGGCCCCATGAAAAACATAGAAAAATCCCTGAGCATAATAGAGCGCCTTCTGCAAAGACAGCGGTGTAATATCCCTGCATTTGGATAAGAAATAATCCACAACCACATCAATTTTTGCCTTTTGTTGTGTAATCGTAACGCCCATGAGTCTTTCTGTTGCAGATTTGCTCTTCTTATAGGCCTGTTCGCTTCTAAGGTTCTCCTTATTTTTTTCTAATACGGAAAGATAGCGGTTGGGATCCGCAAAGATCTGCTTTAAAATTTCAGAATATTGCGTTGTGGGCATATCGCCCTCATAATAACGGCTGAAAGTTTGCTCTCCCCATCCCAATAAAAGGGACAATGGTCTTTTCCCAATACTGTACTTCTCAGGAATAGCTCGGATATCCTCGAGCGAGATGATTCCGTTTTTCTTACGGTATGCATCATATAGTGCCTTCAAATTAGCATCCTCAAACTCTGCGACGTAAACCTCCTGCGCACACTGCTCACAGTAAGCCGTTTGTGCCGCGAACTCGTAGACTTCGCCTTTCAATTCAGCAGATTCCAATTCAGTTTTCACCGTATATTTCACGTCCTGCCTGCATTCAGGGCAAAAAACGATCTGCTTGCTCATAACAACTCCCCCCTCTGGAAAGATCTGACTCCTCATCTGAAAAAATGAGTAATCGGCTTTTTGCGCTCATGGAACGAAATGACGACAACGCGGTTTCCCGGATTCAAATCGACGATATTGAACTTGGTATAAACATCCACCTGCTTCTTCTCACCGTCAAAGTTAAAAAGGGTAACCTGGGGACAAAACACATATAGAACCTCATGCTCAAACCCAATGTTCCTGTTTTGAAGCGTGTAGCAGAAATCTTCGATTTCGATCTGCAGGAGAATCTGTTTCTGGCGATCCGATCCCAGATTGTATTCTCGCACGAACGCCACCGACACTATTATATGCTTATCACCAGAACAAACGCACTAATTGATACAATTATATCACACGAGAACAAGTTTGTTACAGCGAAGATTTGGTGATATGGTTCGCACCAGTTGGCATGTGCTGAATATTTCAGCATGTCACCGAAGGAAGTGCCCAAATTTTCAGCACCGGATTCAAACTGATGCTGAATATTTCAGCATGCTGGCGAAGGGGGTGCCCAAATTTTCAGCACCGGTGGCGAAAAGAAATCCCCTGAACCTCATGCCGGATAGCGGCAGAAAGATCGCCTCGGTTCTGGGTCCTAGACTCGGTTGACTGAGTCGGCTTCAAACAGGTGCTAAGATACTATGGCATCAGTAAACAACTATTTCGTCTTGATATTTTCGGGCCCTTTCGATCAATATGCCTTTTTGGCCCATGCAAAACGCGATATCACTGCTCCTAATCGAAAGAAGCATATCGCCTGCACCGATATCTAATACCTCGATCATTTTTTCGTTCATCTTCAGCATTCCTGTTCCTGACAATCCGTGCCAGCAATACAAACGCCCTTTGTATTTAGTAAATTCCCCTTCCTCGGTTTCATATCTAGATAGACTGGGATTCTCTTTTAGGATGTTTCCTATTTTTGAGGCGAGCAACAACCCTTTCCTTGTAACTACAAAACCGCCTGTCCTTTTGCTTCCGGAAATAAGTATCACTTTGCCTTCTGCCGTTATCGCATATTCGTCAACGGCCGGTTTGGGTAACTGTATGCTTAGGTCATCGTTTACCCTTGACCAACCAAAGATGTATTTGCCGCCCTTTGCTACTAGTGGCATCCCGACACCCCTTTTGCTGTTTTTTAAAAAGCTGGTATCACCGGCTTTACGGGGTATACGGCGGTCATTTGTTGAAGGCCTTTCCGACAAAAAGAGTTGTCACGGCAACATAAGCAAGATAAATCCCGTCTTCGTTTTTCAAACCTCCACTACGAATTTCGAAGCCAACTTCTCCAGCATATCACCGGATACTCTATACACTGTCCATTCATCCATCGGAACCGCACCCATTCGTTTATAAAACTCAATAGATGACACGTTCCAGTCCAAGCACCACCATTCTAGTCTTCCGCAATTCCTTTCAACAGCCAATTTGCCAAGATAAGAAAGAATGATTTGTCCAATACCCTTTCCCCTCATTTCGGGCTTTACGTACAGATCCTCGAGATAAATACCCGGCTTGCCCAAAAAGGTAGAAAAGTTGTGAAAGAATAACGCAAAAGCTACCGGTTTTTGCTTGTATTCACCAATAATAACTTCAGCCATTTTTCTTTGGAATAGAGATTCAATTAGGTCTTCTTCTGTGGCCGAGACTTCGTTCAACATGTTTTCATAATCGGCCAATTCCTTTATAAACTCCAGGATTAATGGAACATCACTTACTTTTGCAAATCTTAACTTAAAGCCCTGTGAACCGGTGTCAATTGACATGCTTGGTCTCCTCCGGCATCGTCAAATTAGGCGTGCTTATCTACAAATAAACATGTATCACATTTCTCAACTTCCCCGTAAAACAAAACCCAAGGCGCTACACTTGTCAGCCATAGCACCTCGGTTTTTTACGTTATGGAACGCACTAGCTTTGCGAAGCCACAATATCAATTCCATTTCCGTCCGGGTCTTTAATGTTGAAATAACGGACTCCCCAAGGTAAATCCTTAGGAGGCTCTTTCACCTCAATACCCAAATCCCGTATCCGTTTGTATTCCACGTCTGCGTCCGCCACACGGAATTCGAAACCCTGACACGCGTTGAATATCTGCGGGGTAAATCCCTCATCGTAGTTCGCAACAATACAAGTGGTGCTTTCATCCCTCTTTCCGAACCAGATTTCAACACGGTGCGGTCCGCCGTAATCCTCGTTGATGTCAGCGCCTAAAACATCTCGATAGAAATCGGAAAGTCGTTTTGGGTCAGACGATACAAAGTTGATGCAAACCAGTTTTCGTAAAAACCCAGTTGAGCTTGTAAAATCGCTCATGATTTGTTTCCCTTTTTCTATGAAGCCGCTCACAGTCACTTCGCCCCTTTCTTTGTCATTATCGGGAAGCAGAACAGGCTTTCGGGTGGGCAACACAATCAAATACGGATTCTTTCGGAAAACGTAAGGCGTGTGACCATATGCTGATTTCATGGCTCTTGTCAGGGCTTCTTGCGATGAAAACCCATATTTTACTGCTATGTCAATTATTCGTTCTTGGGTGTCTCTTATCTCGAGTGCGGCTCGGTTTAGACGACGGTCGGCAATATACCTTTTTATCGTCGTACCGGCGCTTAGGCGAAAAAGTCTGGAAAAATAAAAAGGTGAATACCCCGCATTGTTAGCCAAGTCGAGCAAATTAATCTCCGCTGTTATGTTATCTTCAATCCAATCCTGCGCCTTTTCGATTGCTTCCCTCCACTCTGTCATGCTGTTTCCCTCCCTTCGATTACGATAATGGCGGAAAACCAGGGCGTATATTTGATACAAGTTGCTGTATTTGCAAAAACAAGAAAAAGTAGCCCACCACTAAGGATGGGCTACTACACGTCTAGAGCAGTAGCATCAGCGCCCTTTTACGGTTCCGATGTCGGTTACCTGGCCGCTTTTGATGGTAATTCCTGTTTTAGAGGGAAATTCGCTTCCAACAATAAATAATTCATATGTTCCGGGAGTAAGGGCAATGGCAAAGGACCCGTCGCTTTGTATATCCGCCTGCAGTGTATGGTTGTCAGAACCATTGGGGCTAAAGTTCGACCAATCGAAAGCCATCACTTTTTTCCCAGGGGATACCCCGGTCATTACACCCTTCAGGATGCCCTTGTTAGCATCTACCGTATAAGTTTGACCCGGACTGCTTGCGTTAACCGTTATTTGATCCCTTATTGCCATTTCGAAACTCACATGATAGGTTCCGGCGGGCACTGGCACTCGATAGCGGCCCTGGCCGTCTGTTTCTACACAACCGACACTCTCCATGGTCTCACTGCTCAGGAAGTGTATGAAAATACCTTCCTTGGGAGCACCAGTGTAGGGATCCCTTACCACACCATGTATCTCGGCAGCCCGGTTGGCAGCCATTATTTTGTAATTCCTGTGTTCTCCGGCGGAATCTTTAAAGGCGGACACATCTATTTCCACCATCTTTTTGTCATCCGCCGCCAGGGTTGTATAGGTTGCCATAGCCTTGCCGGAAGCATCGGTTGTCGTCTCAGACTGGGACAGCTGTGCATTTCGGTCACCTATTCTATGTACTTCAAAGGCAGATGCATGGAGAACAACCTTCGCGCCTTTTACCGGGTTTCCGGCTCTATCGGTCACCGTAACGGCAATGGTAGCGGTCTGCCCTCCCCCTTCGGGCAAGACTTGCGGAGTTAATACCACAGACATCCTTATTCTTTCCAGTTGGTGGTCTTCGGCGTCCCCGGGCGTATCCTCCGCCTTGCTTTTCAAAAGGTCTATTATCTTGGATCCGTCAGGACGCTCTACATCATACACTGCATTGGCTGCAAGTCGGGCCATCTGGTCCCTTTTTATGTGGGAGTCACTTATGTATTCAAGCCTCACCGTAACGCCAAGTTTATGGGCTAATTGGTCGTAACCGATAGGCCAGTCGAGTCCTTCGGTCTTGTATCCAAGCACTCTTATGAGAATAGTCGCCCACTGAACCATAGTGAGATTATCGCCGGGTCCGTATCTACCGTCTCCATAACCCTCTATTATGCCTTCTCTTGCAGCCAGGTTAATCCAGCCAAGAGCCCATTCGTGGTGTCCCATACCTGTGTACACGTCGTCGAAGGCTTGGGGCAGGGCCTCTGCCTGCGTCGCATCCTGTTCGTCAAATCCGAAAAGGAACATTGCCACCTTTGCGGCTTCCGCCCGGGTCAAGTTGTCGTCGGGGCAAAACAAACCGTCTCCCTTGCCGCATAATATACCCAATTCCGCCATTTGTTCTATGGCATTCCTGTGAGGATTATTCTCTATGTCGGTCAGTGGAGCGGCAGCAGCTGTTGCCACTGAACTTAAAAGTACGGACAGAATTATGAATAAGGCAATTCTTCTTTTGTTCATACTCTCTTCCTCTTTTCATTTGAAATTTTCCTTACTTCCAAAGACCAATTTCTATTTTCACCAGGCACTTTCAATTCGGTTTCACCCTTTCAAGTGGTGCAAAACTTGCTGTGTCCGCACAGCCTTCTTCAGGACAAGCGAATTTACTGGCTGTCCAATATCTGTCACCTATACCATACACTAAACTAACTTTCTAAGATGTCTGAATCCCCAGACAGTTTATCGAGGAATCTCCCATCTGCTTATAACAAAAAAGCAACTGTGGTGATGATCCCACAGCTGCTTTTTACTTTCAATTAATCTGGATTGAGTTGTCCCTAATCTATTTCCGGCCTATATCTCCATCAGTCTTAAGCGCGGCCTGGGCTGCCGCCAGCCGCGCGACCGGCACCCTAAAAGGTGAACACGAAACATAATCAAGCCCAACCTCATGGCAGAACTCGATGGATGACGGCTCACCGCCGTGTTCGCCGCATATGCCCAAAACCAAATCGGGCTTCACTTTGCGGCCTTGCTCCACGGCGTCCTTCACAAGCTGCCCCACCCCTTTGCGGTCTATAACCTCAAAAGGGTTCTCCGGGAGTATCTTGTTCTCAAGGTACTTATGAAGGAATTTGGCTTCCGCGTCATCGCGGCTGAAACCGAAAGTCATCTGAGTAAGGTCGTTGGTACCGAAAGAAAAGAACTGAGCATGTTCGGCAATCTCGCCGGCCATAAGACACGCCCTGGGAATCTCGATCATCGTTCCAATAACAATCGAGAAATCGGCCCCGGTCTGCGATTTTATCTCTTGAGCGATATTGGAAACCATTTGGCGGTTGACTTCAAGCTCTTTGGCGTCACCTACCAAAGGAATCATGACCTCCGGCTTCACATCACTGAACCCATCTTCAAAAAGCCGGGCTGTGGCCTGATATATTGCCCTGGCCTGCATTTCGTATATTTCGGGCCAGAAAATGCCCAAACGGCAGCCCCTGAGGCCCATCATGGGGTTTTGCTCGTGCAAGTTTCTGGCTTGCAGCAACAATTCTTCCAACTCTTCAATTTCTGTTTCGGATTGGCCCGCGTGTTTCATTTCCAAAATTCTGGCTACCAATTCCTCGGTGCTGGGCAAAAACTCGTGCAAAGGCGGGTCTAAAAGACGGATCGTAACGGGTAGGCCTCTCATGGCCTTGAGAATCCCGTAAAAATCTTCTTCTTGGATGGGCAGCAACTGATCCAAGGCCTTCCGCCTATGGGTTTCGTCTTTTGCTAAAATCATCTGCTGCACTAAGGGTAAACGTTCGGCTTGCATGAACATATGCTCGGTCCGGCAAAGGCCAATTCCCTCGGCGCCAAGTTCTCTGGCTTTTTCAGCGTCTTCCGGGGTATCCGCGTTGGCCATGACACCCAACCTGCGGGACCCATCGGCCCATGCCAATACTTCTTGGAAAGCGTCACCCAAAGTGGGTTCCACCAAATTTACTTCCCCCAATAACACCCGGCCGGTGGCGCCGTCTATGGACACCGTGTCCCCTTCTGTCAACGTAACTGCTCCAAACCTAGCTTTTCTGTGGGTCATGTCGAGGTTCATATCTTCACAACCAACAATGGCCGGTTTCCCCATGCCCCTGGCGACTACCGCTGCGTGACAAGTCATGCCGCCCCTGGAAGTGAGAAGACCTTGGGCGTACACAATGCCGGGCATATCGTCGGGTTTCGTTTCCGGCCTCACCAAAATGATTTTTTCGCCGGCTTCACCGCGCTCCCTTGCCACTTTAGAATCGAACACCAAAGTGCCCACGGCGGCGCCAGGCGATGCGGGTAACCCGGTCCCAAGCACTTGGTTTTTGGTATTGGGATCCAGGGCTCTGTGCAAAAGCCTTGAAACCTCATCGGGTTTTACCCTTATCAAAGCTTCCTTTTTGGTGATACGCCCCTCTTGAACCATCTGCCGGGCTATCTCCAAAGAAGCTTGGGCTGTTCTTTTACCCGTGCGGGTTTGCAGCATAAATACTTTATCGTTTTCGATGGTGAATTCGATGTCTTGCATGTCGTGGTAGTGGTCTTCCAAAATGTTGGCTAATTCCTGAAGCTCTACATGGGCGTCGGGAAAATCGTTTACCATCTCAGACAAAGGTTTGGGGGTCCTTATTCCTGCCACAACGTCTTCGCCTTGGGCGTTTACCAAGTACTCACCATACAACGCCTTTTCACCCGTGGAGGGGTTTCGGGTAAACATCACGCCGGTGCCGGAACGGTTCCCCATATTGCCGAACACCATCAACTGGACGTTAACAGCAGTCCCCAGGTCGCCGGGTATTTTGTTTATTTTCCTGTAGACAATAGCACGCTCGTTGTTCCACGAGCGGAAAACAGCCAAAATCGACATATAAAGCTGCTCCATTGGGTCTTCCGGAAATGGGCGTCCCGTTTTTTCTTCCACAATACCGCGGTAACTGCTTAGGATCTTTTTGAGTCCATGCACAGAGATGTCAAAATCGTATTTGACATTTTCCTCTTTTTTGACCGCCGACAAAACACTTTCAAAAAGGTCGTGATCTATCTCGAGAACCACGTCGGCGAACATCTGCATAAAACGCCTTTGGCAGTCAAGGGCAAACCTCATATCTCCCGTGGCGTCATAAAGGCCTTGAACGCTTTGGTCGTTAAGCCCCAGGTTCAAAATGGTATCCATCATTCCCGGCATGCTTATGGGCGCGCCAGAACGGACCGAAACCAAAAGAGGGTTCTTTGCCCCTCCGAAGGTCTTACCCGTTTTGTTCTCAAATTCCCTTAGGTGCTTCTGGATGTCCTCTTGGAGTCCCTTTGGCATCTTCTCGCCAAGCTCGTAATAAGTAAGACAAGCCTCTGTGGTTATAGTAAAGCCTTGGGGAACAGGCAACCCAATACGGGTCATCTCGCTGAGACCGGCGCCTTTCCCCCCTAAAAGCGGCTTCATTTCCTCCGAACCCTCGCCAAACCAGTAGATGAGCTTAGAACTCAAGTTTTCGCCCCCTGATATGTAATTGGAAATAATGCGCCTCTTATATTGTACCCTCAAGTTCTAACCAATTCGAACCAAAATTACAATAGACCAAAACCCGCATTGGGTCTTAAGGCTATGGCACAACCGATAGCATTTGTGAAAAGTCAGCGAATTTGGTGAATCTCTCCGCCACAGCGCCCAAAAGCCGAAGCCTATTCTGTTTCAATTCAGGATTCGGCGCCATTATCAGCACTTCATCCAAGCACGCATCGATGGCAGGCCGAAGTTCCGCCAATAGATTCAAGTAGCCGGAATAATCTCCTTTTTCGTAGCGAGTGTCTAATTCTTGGGCCCGACCGGTGAAAACAAGGTACAGACTTTTTTCAGCAGGCTCTTCCAAAAGCTCTTGGAGCACCGGACCCGCCGAAACCCCTTTCGCTAAAACGCTGGTCCGCCGCCACCCTGTAACAACATCCGCCAACGAAGGCAATCCCGCGAATCCCGCCAAAGCATGAGCCATTTGGGGTAAACGAGCAACACGTTTCTCCCGGCCCCCCAAAATAGCCCGTATGACTTGGACAGAATAGCCTTTGTGAGAAAGAACGGTCTCCACTCTATCCATAAGAAACGACACGAGTCTGTCCTGCACCTGCCCAGAGGCCTCCTGCACTGTTTGGGACGCGACTTTCACGGCGCTCTGGACGAGGTCAACTATGTCTAGGTCGTAGCCGTGGGTCATAAGGATGCTAACCACTCCATGGCCTGCCCGTCTCAGCCCAAAAGGATCTTGGGACCCGGAAACCCCTATATTGGCGCAAAAGGACACAGCCAAAGTGTCCATTTTGTCCGCCAACGCCACAATAGAACTAATTCCGGCCTTGGGGGGCACGTCCGTCATGCCTTTTGGCAGGTACTGTTGGCTTATGGCATCGGTGACTTCTTCCGGCAACTGTTGCAGCTTTCCGTAGATGCCCCCCATGATGCCCTCTAACTCGGGGAACTCCCTTACTACAAAGGTAACTAAATCGCACTTCAAAAGGGAAGCCGCCAACGCGGCTTTTTGCAGCTGACCGGTTTCCAGTCCGAGCTCACTCCCAAAAAGCTTGGTAAGCTCAGTAACTCGCGCGGTTTTGTCGTAAACCGTGCCGGCGCCTTTAAGAAAGCGGACGCCTTTTAGTTCAGGAAGTCTTGCTTCTAATCTTAGCTTAACATCCTGGTTGTAGAAAAATTGCGCGTCTTCAAGACGCGCCCTCAAAACCCACTGATTACCCATTTGCACAGTGCTTATACCTGTTTCGGGATGTCCGTCCCTTATCCCCACAAACCCTTCGAGCACTTGGCCACGTTCACCGAGTATCGGGAAATACCGTTGGTGATGCTGCATTGCAGTAATCAATATCTCTTTGGGAAGGTCCAGGTATTTTTCATCAAACTCGCCCAAGAAACCGGCAGGATGTTCGCAAAGAAACACCACTTCCGAAAGGAGCGCTTCATCTACAAGGGGCGTACCCGAAATGCTGTTCGCCAGAATCCTGGCATCCTTGAGTATGTTTTGCTTTCTGACATCTTGATCGACTTCTACGCCCAAAGCCTTTGTTACGTTGAAATATTGGTCGGCGTGGGGGATGACGGCGGAATCCGGGTGAAGGGTCCTGTGGCCAAATGTGATCCTATCGGCAACCCTGCCGGCCAATTGGACTTGAACAATTTCGTCGCCCAGAAGGCAAACAACCCAGCGAATCGGGCGGTACCACTTCCAGTCTTCCTTGCCCCAACGCATGGGATGAGGGCACTCCATGCCCATGACGATCTTGGGGACGATCTCTCTCAGAATGTCCCGCGTCGGCCTGCCTTTTTCGTGTTTTACGCCATATACATATTCGCCGCCGTTTTCGTTTTCTACGGTTACGGCTTCGGGACTTATCCCCAACGAGCGGGAAAAACCTTGCAGCGCCTTGGTAGGATTACCTTCAGAATCGAAAGCAGCCCTTTTTGAAGGCCCTCTTACCTTCGTGGTTTTGTCGTCGCTTGTCTCATTCAACCCCGTCACAAAAAGCGCGAGACGTCTGGGAGTACTAAATACTGAAACTTCACCGTACCCCAGCCGAGAATCCCTGAAGAAACTTTCCGTTCTGTTCTGTAACTGGAGAATAGCCGAGGGCATAAACCTTGCGGGGATTTCGTCCGACCCGACCTCTAGCAGAAGGTTTTTAGGCATTGTCGGGTCCCCCTTGTGAAGCCACATATTTCTTGGCACATTCTCTGGTAAGGGCCCGGACCCTGGCGATATAGTCTTGCCTGTCCGTTACCGATACGACACCCCTGGCGTCTAACAAGTTGAACAAATGGGAGCATTTCAAAGCGTGGTCGTAGGCGGGATAGTACAAGTCGTGTTCCAATGCTCTTTTGGACTCGGCTTCATGTTCGTGAAAGCTCCGCCTGAGCATGTCTACGTCAGCCGACTCAAAACCATAGGCCGAGTTTTGCTTTTCCTGCTCGAGAAAGAGATCCCTGTAGCTAAGGCCGGGCGATACCTTAATATCCCAAGCGTTGTCTAGCTTTTGTATGTACGCCGTCAACCGCTCAAGGCCATAGGTGATTTCCGCCGATATGGGCTTCACTTCTAACCCGCCCACTTCCTGAAAATACGTGAACTGAGTGATTTCGTTACCGTCGAGCCAAACCTCCCACCCGAGACCCGACGCGCCCAAAGTGGGCGATTCCCAATTATCCTCCACAAGCCTTATGTCGTGTTCTTCTCTTTTGATTCCCAATTGCTCCAATGAACTTATGTAAAGCTCAACCACCAAGTCAGGGGGCGGTTTTAGTATTACTTGAAATTGAAAGTAGTGACCCATTCGATAGGGGTTGTCCCCGTAGCGGGCGTCGGCGGGCCTTCTGCAAGGCTCGACATAAGCCATGCTCCACGGCCGGGGATCCAGCACTCGGAAGAAAGTGAAAGGGTTCATGGTTCCGGCGCCTTTTTCAATGTCATAGGGCTGTCCTATATAACAGCCTTTTTCTGCCCAAAATTCTTGAAGCTTGGATATTACGTCCCTAAAATAAAGAAATTTCTCCACGGCCAAGACCCCTCTCCGGGTACCACTGTTTGTGTCAGGCGTTCTTGAACGCTATATGCCGGGCGGACGGTGAATTTCGAGAACAAGCGGGCTCGCCAAAAGCGCTATTCCGCCCAAGAAACTTATGTAAGGCGCAAGTATGACTCCCACCAAACCCGCGGTTACGGGTATACTGGCTATTACCCGCTTCTCGTTTCTTATGACTATCCGGCTCGCGTTTCCTCTACGAATTATATCAGTCAAAGCCTTTCGAAGATCTTGAGCGCGAACGTTTATAATCTCGGGTTTGGATGCTCTGTTCTTCAAAAGCTCGATGGCAGCCTGAACGTCTCCTTGAGTCCTATCCAAACCGGCGACAGCTTCGTTGAAAGTAGCTCCGGTTTGTTTTCTTACATGGTCTACCATGTATACCGCATCGCTCATACTGTGTATCACGCCCCCCAAGGCTTATTTCTGCCCCGTTTCTACACTTTCTACCAAGGAAATAGATTTTAGACGTTTTCCCAATGTATATTCAATATATCGCTTCAAAATCGTGCCAATCTGGTCTTTCACCAAGCTGCGGGCAGTCATGTTCGGACACGCCGTCCCAACTTCCAAAACGCTGTCGTGAAGCATTTGCATGGTTTTCAAGGCGCCCAAACTTATAACGGTTTTGGCCTGAAAATCGTCTTCAGCCTGTAAAAGACAATCCCGGCAAACCACCCCTCCATTTGCAACTGAAAAGGAGACTCCTGATTTTTTGCCGTCCGCCGCGTCCAAAGGGGCGCCGCACAGTACACAATACTCAAAGGAGGGAGCCAGTCCGGCTTTTTGAAGAAGCCCAATCTCCGCCCACTTGGTAACAAACCATGGGTCTGCCCGAGTTTCCATGCACGTTAATATGTTGATGAAAAATCGATACTGGTCTTCCTGGGGTTCTTTTTCCGGTAACAACTCCAAGATCAGTTCCGCCAAATAGCTGGCGTAAACAGTCTTTTCGTATTCGCCTACGATGGCGGAGTGGGAGGATTTAAGGCTCACCTGTGTGACCCTGTCTAGAGACCTGCCTTTATAAAACTGGAAAATGGCTTCGCAAAAGGGCTGGGTTACAGACGAAAGCTTGCTCGTGGGTTTGCGGGCGCCTTTTACCACCGCTTTTACGATGCCTTGAGTCCGGGTAAAAACCGCAACTATTTTGTCGTACTCGCCCAAAGCAGTTTGGGAAAGCACGACCCCATCGGTTTCATAGAGCAAACTTAGCCCTCACTTCTCCAAAGTCCAAAAACGGCGGGAATAATGACTACCACAATATAGCCCCAAAAATACATGGGCGGATCCTGAAAAAAGCTTTGCAGCCTGGAAAAAACCTCGCTGGTCAGCGGCAAAAATACCACAGCGCCTATAATTACGGAAAAACCCGCCGTCAACAAAACTCCGGCGGCCGCTACATCTTTTATGGTTTTGACCAGAACATTAAACCTGGGTTCTACAAGGTCAGCCATGGACTCTGCCAGCGTATTGGTCACCTCCGCCACCAAAACCCCGGCTATGGCAAGAGATACCATCAGAACCTCGAGGCGGCCCACCCTCAGCACCATACATGCCAAACCCACCAAAGCGGCGAACAGCAGATGAATACGCATATTTCTTTGTGTCCTGTAAACGTAGATTAGACCTGACCAAGCATTGTGGAAACTCCTGGCCAGCCCGCGGACTAGGCCGCCATTCCTCAGCTTTGTTCGGCCGAAATCCCCAGGGATTCTAAAACCGCTTCTTGCCTTTCCCACATAACCGCCTCTTTTCCGGGCTCATCATGATCGTAACCCAAAAGGTGGAGTACGCCGTGGACAAGAAGTAACGCTATCTCGTGGTATTCTGCCTCATGCTTTTCTTGTGCCTGCCTATTTGCGGTTTCCAAAGATATTACGATATCGCCTAAAATGTCAGGAAGACCGACAATGTGGGTAAGCCCCGATTCTTCCTGAACCTCGTTCAAAGCAAAAGACAACACATCGGTAGGGCCCTCTATGCTTCTATACTGCTTGTTTAGTTCACTTATGAAATCATCGTCGGTAAAAAGCACAGACACTTCATACTGTTGGGGCGCTTTCCCTTCGAAAGCCAAAGTGCCTTCTACCACGCGTTCTGCTAGGTCACAAAGCTCTTTTTGGGTATCGGCAGCCAGATCTACTTTGAAAGCTGTATCCACTTCAACGCTCACTTGCCGCACCTTCTTGCCCCTCAGGCAGTTTACCCTGGCCCGGATTTTTTTCGGGATATTCTATCCTGCTGTGAAAAATCCCGCTTAACACTTTGATGAATGTGTCAGCTATTGTGTCCAACTCTTTGAGGGTAAGATCGGATCGGTCAAGCTGATGGTCGGTTATTCTCTCTTGTATGATCCTCCGAACCATGGTTTCGATCCGCGCCGGAGTAGGTTTGGATATTGAACGCACCGCCGCTTCGATGCTGTCAGCCAGCATAACCACGGCAGTCTCCTTCGTGCTGGGCCTGGGGCCTTCATACCGGAAATCCCATTCTTCGGGACCCCTTTGGTCCTTTGCCTGGTTTTCGGAAGACGCTTTCATATAGAAATAAGAAGCTAAACTCGTGCCGTGGTGTTCCGCTATGAATTGGCTTATGACAGGTGGCAGTTTGTGCTTCTCGGCAAGTTCAAGCCCATCTCTTACGTGGGAAGTTATAACGGTTGCGGAAAGAGTAGGGCTCATTTTGTCATGAGGGTTCTCCATACCGAACACTTGATTTTCTACAAAAAAGTATGGTCTTTTGAGTTTCCCGATATCGTGATAATAAGCGCCCACCCTTGCCAGAAGACTGTTTGCGCCTATTGCCCAAGCGCCCGCTTCGGCCAAATTCCCCACCATTATGCTGTGGTGGTAGGTTCCCGGGGCCTCCAGAAGCAGCCGCCGCAAGAGCGGATGCTCGGGGTTGGACAACTCTATGAGGCGGATGGGGGTAATAATCCCAAAAAGGATTTCGAACAATGGCAGACAACCCAACGCCAGAACCGCGGATACAGGTCCATTAGCCACGACAAACAGCAGGTCTTTTACAGAAAGCACATCGGCCAAAGGAATGGCGCCTGTTAACCCCAGTGTAAAGTACACTATGGTGTTGACGGCCGCCACCATGACGCCAGCTCGCACCACGGCGGCCCTGTTCCAATCTACTCGGATAGTAAGGGCTGCCGCAAGGCCACCCACCAGCGACAACGCCACGAACCGAATGTCAAAACCGGTGATTGAGCCCACCACCAAGGTAAGGCAAGAGCCAAAGACAATGCCCATCCTTCTGTCGATAAGAGTGGAAGCCAAAATTACCCCCGCGGCAGTGGGCGCCAAAAGACCCGATATTTGAGTCGCCGCTTTAATTGACAGAATACCAATCAAAAGCGTGGACGCCAGCATAGGAAGCTTCCCTGACGGGATAAGATCGGGGTGGTATATCCAAACGTAACCGGCTAAGAAAGCGCATGTAAGAGTGGACATTAAAAGAGCGCCCACTATGGCTGTGAAGCGAACCCTCCCGCCCATCATGCCCAACGATTGCAGGATGGCTATTTGATCTTCGCTTACTATATCGCCTTCCCGCACTATAAACTGGCCTCGCCTAATACGAATGGGCTCAACGGCGGCCATAGCTTCTTTTACGCGTTTATCAGTTTCTTCTTGATTCAGAATATGATTTGGCCTCAGATTCTTATCTATGAAAGACGCGAGAAATTTTTGCATTTGCGAAGGCACTTCTGCGTCTGCTTCCAAGGCGTCTGATATTTTTTGTTTACCCTGTTGAAGGTTTTCGGCTTTAAGATCCGCGGACAAAACGTCCACTAAAGCCCCTTGGGCCCGCAAGATAGATGCTTCAACCGCCCTTGTAGACGTAGCTACCACGGCAATAATATCGGCATCGGGAAATTCGTCAGTCACAAACGGACGCAGCCCGCTTACGATTTCCTGTGTGGACAAATCTACTCCCGACCCCAGCGTGGAAATTGTATCGCGGATGGAGGCAAGCGTAGACACTATATCGGGCAAAACTTTGGGGTCAGTGTCCCATGCTTTGCTGACCGTCTTGGCTTGCTCGGCTTTGAGCCTTTCTGTGGCAGCTTGATCGATAACTTCTTGGGGAGCCTTAACATTTATGGGCGAAACCTCGCCAACGCGCAGGCCGATTTGGGGAGGCATACCCGAAACAAAGAGCACTCCGAACATGACGAGAAAAGCGGATAAAGCCCAAAGTATCTCCCTAATGTTGCGAGAGATACGTTTCAGCGTTTCCCAAGTGCCGCCGGGTGGAACATGGGTTGTCCTCACCTTTTGGACGGGCTTCCCTTTTCCGTTACCTACAGGGGGTCTCGTCACTATTTCTGTTTGCTCTCCTTCCAAGCCTCGTCGTCAAACTTGGCGTACGCCCGGACTATCCTGGAAACCAGTTCGTGCCTTACCACGTCTTTGTCCGAAAGATATACAAACCCTATTCCCTCAACATCTCTCAGTATAACGCGAACTTGATCCAAACCCGAATAAGTGCCTTTGGGTAAGTCAATTTGAGTAATATCCCCTGTTACCACGGCTTTAGAGTTTAGACCCATTCTAGTCAAAAACATCTTCATTTGTTCCGGCGTAGTATTTTGAGCTTCATCCAGTATAACAAAGGACGACTCCAGGGTGCGCCCGCGCATGTACGCTAAGGGCGCTACCTCGATTAGCCCTCTTTCCATATATTTGTGGAAAGTTTCAATTCCCAAAATATCGAATAACGCATCGTACAAAGGCCTCAGGTACGGGTTCACTTTTTCTTGGATATCCCCGGGCAAAAAGCCAAGCCTTTCCCCTGCCTCAACGGCGGGCCGTACCAATATTATCCTATCCACTTGTTTCTTTTTGAAGGCTGCCACTGCCATAGCCACAGCCACATAGGTCTTGCCTGTACCGGCAGGACCTATCCCGAAAACCAGGGAATGCTCTTTTATGGCCTTGACATACTCCTTTTGGCCTTGGGTTCGGGGGCCAATGGGCCTGCCGCGAACATTGGTAAGAATGCTTCCGCCGAAATCTTCCAGAAGCCTTCCCTCCTTAGCGGCCCCCACGGCATAACGCACCCCGTGGACTGTAACTTTGCGGCCCGAACGCGCTTCTTCGATAAGATGCTCGATTACGGGTTTTGATATCTGCAACTCGCTGTCTCCCCCTGAAACAGTAAGAGTGCTGCCGCGGGCCACAATTTTTACATCGAGGGCATCTTCCAATAGCGCGAGGTTCTCATCGTAGTTTCCAAAAAGTCGGTACATTTCACCATTGTCTTGGATATCAAAGGAAATGCTTTTTGTGTGTGATGGCAAATCTATCTATCGACCTCCGTGTTTTGCCCAGACCACTGGCGTATTTCGCTAATATCCTCCAATGCCGAAGCCGTTATCCTCACTGAAACACTTTGACCGTCTGTTGGCACAACTTCACAATCCCAGTCTATCAATTTGGCTGAAGAAGGCAACAACCTTTCCATGGAATCCTTAGCCTGTTTTTCCGCCAATGCCTCTGCTTCCTTTCGCCCCAGGATAACTCGTGACCATTGCACCTCGAAAAAAGTCCTGGCGATTGACTGCAATTTCTTGCCGTTAGGTAATTTTACTTCCCATGAAGGGTAGTCTTCAATTTCATACCACTCAAACATAGTGCGCCTGCCTGAAAGAATCCATTCCCGGTATGTGGAAATGTGATCTTCTGTTTCGTCATCCTCGCCGCTAAAACGCATCAAAGATACCTTAAAAGTGTTCCCTGTTCTTTTAGGCACGAGCCTTTCTAAAGGGATTTCAACACGGGATTCGTAAAACGTATGAGCAGTCACTGCCCCCCTTGCGCCTTTGATGCTTCCCGATTCGTCACCTGCTATCAGAAGGGTTCCCCGTTTTACAGTATCACCCGCCTGCACCAAAGGAACACCCGACAGAACCAGGACCGTTTGTACCACGCCATCTTTTGAAGCCACCACATCTCCCGGTCCCACTGTTTCAGGGCGGTTTTTTTCTGTGACCTCGATAATAGCCCGCGTACCCTGACAATGGACATACACCCACGACAACTCCGGAATCTGCTCTATGATTGCCGCGTCTATATCGGCGGGGATTTTTGCCCGACGCATACCTAAGGAAAGCCCGTTTTGGCGGGCGGCTCTGAGAATATCATCGGGGTTTATTTGATCTGCCCCCTGAACTTTTATTGACCAAACGAAACCCGACAGAAAGACAATTGCCGCGAGAAGCAATGCGCATGCCCAAAGCATGAAAGGACGCTTTGCAGCCTTTTTTATGAAGAAGGGGAACCCGACCCTTTTTACAATCCTGGGCAAGCAACGCGCGCGCCTTGCCAAAGGGCGTATTTGCTTATACTTTGATAATGTCGTTGAAAACCTGGCTTTCTGCCCTTTTACTGTAAAATCCCAAACAGGAAACCCGCTGGATAAACAAAGGTTTACCAGCCTTTCCGGATTCTTTCCGCGAACCTCTACTACTACATAGCCTTTAAAATATTCTTTTGCTCGCTTTAAAGAAAACCCGCTCATTTTAGGTTTCCATCTGGACAGAGTTTATGGCGCCTCTTATGACCACATCCTCCCTGCTGACTTCCTCCACCTCAAGTTCCCGGCCTAAAATGGTGATTTGGCCTTTTCCGATTCCAACCACAATGGCGCCACCGGAGCATTGCAGAATTCCTCTGTGGTTTTGTATCAAGACACCCAAATGGCCGTGGATAACCACCCTCGGAAGATCCAAACCCACGTCGGCGGGAAGATCCAACATTTCAGTCAGACCCTGTTTTATGCTTTTGCGCATTGCACTCCCCCAATGAAGTGTATGAGGAAATAGGCGCATAAAAGAAGGGAACCCGTTTGAGGGTTCCCGTTAGGTCGTTTGTTATAACTAATTGTTAGATCTTCACGCTAATAAAACCGTCTTTTACCTTTACGCTGGCGCGCAGCTTCTGACTTCTTTTTCCGTTTAACGCTCGGACTTTCATAATGAGAATGTTTGCGTACATCACGAAGGATGCCCGATCTTTGACATTCCCTTTTGAAGCGGCGCAGGGCACTATCGAAAGATTCTCCTTTTCCTACTCTAATCTCTGGCAAGTCTTTTGTCCCTCCCTCCGCCGCAGGCGTTTCCCCGCTCCCTATAGGTGAACATATGGATTGTACAATACCAAGACAACTAAGGTCAACGAGGCCGCCTTTTAGCTGAAGGTCTAAATATGGCGCACCCTTACCTCTTTCCAGTCGGAAGCTTTGTGCTCTATGGCCAAATCAACCAAGGTTCGGACCAATTTTTCGAAAGGCAAACCGGATTCTCCCCACAGCTTGGGATACATGCTGATAGACGTAAAACCGGGAATAGTGTTGATCTCGTTAACGTATGCCTCTTCTTTTGTGGTGTCCACAAAAAAGTCAACCCTTGCCATTCCCCGGCAACCGGTCACCAAAAACGCCCGCACTGCCACTTCTTGTACCCTTTTGGTGAGTTTGTCCCCCAAAGGGGCCGGAATTAGAAGCCCCGTGGTATCTTCGACGTACTTGGCTTCATAATCGTAAAACTCGCGTAGCGGCAAGATTTGGCCCGGCAAAGAGGCTATAGGCCGGTGATTTCCCAGGACACTGCACTCGATTTCCATGAGTCCCTCCTGGGATTGTTCCACAAGGGCTTTCGTGTCGTATAAGAACGCCGAGTCCAAGGCGTCCGAAATATCTTCGGGTTGTCTGACCTTGCTTACGCCCAGGCTTGAGCCGGAACCGGAAGGTTTCACAAAACAGGGATAATCGACTTTTCCAGATAACCGGCTTAGCACTTGCGACTTATCAGCCTGCCACGAAAACCTGTCTACTGCAAAAGCGGGAACGTGGGGAACACCTTCGTGAGCCAAAAGCCTTTTGGCCACATCTTTGTCCATGCATACAGCCGACCCAAGCACAGGCGCTCCCACATAGGGAATACCTGACAGCTCAAGCAAGCCCTGCATAGCTCCGTCTTCGCCGTAGGAACCGTGCAAAACCGGGAAAATCACATCGACGGCTATAGGTTCTCTGCTGAAAACCCCATCTTGTTCTACATAAATACCCGCCATGGCGGGGTCGGGAAAAATAAAGCATTTTGGGCCCATGTAAGCGTTTACTTCTTGGGGGCCCTTGGCAAAAAAGTCTTGGCAGTCACCCAGATAGACAAACTGTCCTTGACGAGTGATCCCTACCCCCACAACACTGAAACCGGCGTCTACGGAAGCCTTCCACACCGCGTGCCCTGACCTTACCGAAACCTCGTGCTCCCCGGACCTGCCGCCAAAAAGGAGACCCAACCGCATTGACATTGTAATCCTCCTGTTTTCTCTACTCTGAAATGGCTAAAGCCTCGCAAAACACCCCATCTGAAGTGACACACTTTACCCTCACGTTTTGAAGCGTTTCTTTGAGCTCGTCGCCGCCCGGCAAATAGCAGCGGACGAAATTTCTGGTGACTCCCGTCAAAAAGCCCTCGGCTGTTCTCGCTTCTTCCACCAGAACCTCGAAATCCCCGCCTACATGTTTACTGTGAAACTCTAGAGAAAGTTCCCTGCCCAATTCCATAATGTCGTTGACCCTGGCTTGTTTATGCTTTTCGGGCACTTTATCGGGAAATTCCCACGCCCGAGTTCCGGGACGGGCAGAAAACTTGAACGTGTGTACTCTTGAGAAGCCGGCCGCTTGCATGACCTTTAAGGTATCCTTGTGGTCATCTTCTGTTTCCCCGGGAAAACCGGCAATTATGTCTGTGGAGATCCCAACGTCAGGCGCTACTTTTCGAACATTTTCCAGTGTCACGAGAAAATCCTTGGCCCTGTATCTTCTGCCCATAAGCCTCAATATTCGTTCGCTTCCGCTTTGAAGGGGCAAATGCAAATGGTGACACACTTGCGGGCGCCTGAGGCAATCTATCAAATCTTGGGTAACATCGTGGGGCTCAAGCGAGCTCAGTCTTAACCGCATCAAACCGGGTACCAGGCATATATCCCTGACCATTTTGGCCAATGATGTCTTGTTGGCGTTCAGATCTTGGCCATACAAGCCCAAATGTGTTCCGGTGAGCACCAATTCCTTGAAGCCCTTTTGAACCAGGCTTCTGACCTCCTCCAGAACCCGCTCAGGGTCCCTTGAACGCGACGGGCCCCTAGCGAAAGGGACTATGCAGTACGTGCAAAAATCGCCGCAGCCTTCCTGTATCTTCAGATATGCCCTGGTAAGAGACGGCGAAGGCACCGGAGTTTCTTCAAACAATTCACCATCATCGTGAGGCCGAACAGCGATAACAGGAGGGGATTGGCCACTTTGTCCGTTTTGGGAAGCCTCAGACAGCAAAGCCTTTTCGGCCAATGACGCCAATTCGCCCCTTGCGTGCACCCCTGAAACAACGACTACACCGGGTATGTCGACTATTTCGTCTTGGGCAACCTGAGAATAACAGCCTGTCACCAAAACCTTGGCCCCGGTTCTGACAGCGGCCCTTATGGCCTGCCTGCATTTGGCGGCGCTTCTGGTTGTAACAGCGCAAGTATTGACAACCACAAGGTCAGTAGGTCCCGAATCTACCACTTGGAAACCTTTGTCCCTGAACGTTTGCTTTAAAAAGTCGGTATCATATTGATTCTGTCGGCATCCAAGCGTTTTGAATGAAACGGTTTTACGGATCAAATAAAAAACCTCCGCTAAAATCAAATCACCGTCACAATTTTACCCTTAAATCCGGGAAAACGCAGGACTTGCCCACAAAATAGCGGGGCCCTTAAGGCCTATGTGGAAAACCTTCAGTCAGATATTAGCAGAATACCGGTCTTTATTAAGAATCGGGCAGTACGGGCCCTAGTTTCTTCATCACATTATCGGACACTGTCACCAAAGCCAAACCTTTCTCTTTGTACCCGTCAACAATTGTGGGAAGAGCAATTACAGTGTTTTCTGTCGGGTGCATAAGCAAAAGGCACCCGGGTTTCGCGCCTGCCAAGGCTCTTTTCCAGATGGTTTCAGGCGGCGGCCGTTGCCAATCCACCGTGTCAGTGGTCCACAAAATGGTTTGATAGCCAATCTCCAAAGCGAAGTTCACTGTGTCGTCTGTCCACTCCCCGTAAGGGGGCGCAAAAAGCTTAGCCGGCTTAATCCCCGTAGAGTCAAATATCCGTTTTTCGCCCATCTTTATCACATCGTGCAGATCCTTTTTGGCCAGGGTTTCCACATGAACGTGAGAGCCCCCGTGGTTTCCAAGTTCATGCCCCTTCTCAGAAATCAAAGTGGCAAGCTCGGAGTTTTTTTCCGCCCATGACCCGGTCATAAAAAAGGTAGCTTTAGCTCCCTTAGCCTCCAAGATATCCAAGATTTCGGGCAGAAACTCTTCGCCCCAGTCCACGTTAAACATGAGGCTTGCAGCAGCGTTACCTGTATGGCCCCGGAAAATCGGCGCCAACGCCGGCAAAGCCCTGCCGGAATTGTACATACCCACCAAATCAGCACCACAAGCTGCCCAAAGAACAAAAGCCATAGCCAAAAATGCCACGTATTTGGATCTTAGCGTCAGCATAATAACGCCCCTTCCAATACCATTTCCAAGATGTTTTTCTCGTTTCAAAGTATTGGTGAGGGATGGAGATAATGCCCACAGCTACAGGGAGCGTTCAGCCAAAAGCCTGGCCACAATTCCTGTAGCCACAATGGATGCCGTCTCAGCTCTGAGGATGTATGGACCGAGAGAAAATGGCTTAAACCCGTTTTCAAAAGCGGCGCGGATTTCCGAAGCGTCAAACCCTCCTTCGGGTCCTACCAACAGTGATACTTCTTCCACGTTCTGAAAGAGTTCGAGGAGATGCCTGCAATCGAGGCTATTAGGGCTTTCGTGTTCATAAGTCAGTAGGAGAAGGCCCCGCAAATCACCTGCAAAAAGTTCGTGGAACTTCTGGACCGGCCGAATTTCGGGCAGATTGGGACGCCCGCATTGCTGAGACGCTTCTTTTGCGATTCTCTCCCAACGCCTTTTTTTGGCCTCTGCCTTATCAGCATCGATTCGCGGAATTGCGCGCCGGGTTATTACAGGGTTGATGGTAGCCACACCGAGTTCGGTAACCTTTTCCACGACCAAATCAAATTTCTGCCCTTTTAGCACAGCGGGATACAGATTGATTTTCGTGTCAGGTGATGCGGTTTTCACTCTATCCAAAATAACCGCCATTACCCTGCCGTCTTTCACGGACTCTACCTTGGCGGAATATATGGTTTCCCCCAACACGGCGCGGAAAACTTCCCCGGGCCTTAGGCGTCTGGCCACAGCATGCAAATATAACTCGCCCGTAAGCACGATTTCATTTCCCAAAACCATGTCGGGCGAAACAAAAAACTGAGCGGGAGTATGTTCCAAATCTACCCCCCTATTTACCGGACTCCCCGGCGCCTTTTAGGCGCTGAAAAAGGGTACGGGAATCCTTGAAAGCTTCTCCATCGAGCTTACCCATACTTCTCAAAGTCTCTTTGTCTTTAGAGGAAAGTTTAGTAGGAACGCGAACGTTGACCCGAACCAAAAGATCGCCCTTACTTCTTTGCCTGAGCCGGGGCATGCCTTTGTTTCTTACGCGCAGAACAGCCCCGGGCTGGGTACCCGACGGCACATCTAAATCGATATCGGTTTCCAAGGTAGGTATTCGCGTCGTGCCACCCACTGCGGCCAAAGGGAAACTTATGACTTTGTCCAGAATCAGATCGTCGCCTTGGCGTTGGAATATAGCATGAGGTTTTACGAAAATGGCCACATAAAGATCCCCTGTGGGGCCGCCTTGACTACCGGCGTTACCCTGCCCGGCTAAACGCAGCCGAAGCCCTGAATCGGCGCCTGCCGGGACCTTCACGGTAACCGTGCGGTTTCTTTGAAGCTGTCCAAGACCATCGCACTCGCGGCAAGGTTTTTCCACCATTTTTCCCGTCCCCCCGCATTTGGGACAGGTGGTTACGGTCATCACCTGGCCGAAGATGCTGGAGCGCGCCTCGTGAACCTGACCTGTCCCGTGACAAGTAGGGCACGTCGTGACCTTTGTTCCCGGTTCCGCGCCGCTGCCTTCGCAACGCGAACAAGTTTCAACCCTCGGTATCCGCACGTCTTTATCGGTTCCCGAAAAAGCTTCTTCTAAGGTAATGTCCATTTCAAGCTCAAGGTCAGCGCCACGTCTGGGCCCGGTACTTCTTCTCCTGCCCCCGCCCATAAGATCTTCGAAAAGATTCCCAAAGGGGATGCCTCCGAAATCGCCGAACACTTGACCAAACGGGTTATCGCCAGCGCCGCCCTGTCCCGGGCCAACCACAGGCCCTTCGGGGTTTCCGTAAGCATCGTAATTGGATTTTTTACTTGGATCCGACAGGACGTCATACGCCTCATTGATTTCTTTGAACTTAGATTCAGCGCCCGAATCCCCGGGGTTGGCGTCAGGATGGTACTTCTTGGCGAGCTGCCTGAAAGCGCGTTTGATATCGTCGGGGTCGGCGTCCTTATTTACTCCTAAAATTTCGTAATAATCCTTACTCAAAAGCCCGTAGCCTCCAAAGCGTTTTTAGGTTTTTGCGCGCCATCGGTTTCTTCTTTTTTCTTGATTATGGTGTCAATCCGCAAAATCGCGCAGGCAATTTCCAGAGCTGCCTTCAAGGCATGAATTTTCACCGGGGCGGGGTCGATCACGCCCATATCGAACATGTCACATATTTCGCCTGTATCGCAATCAAGCGCCAAATTCCAATTATTTTCTTCCCCTTGACGGGCAGCCACATCGCCCACTTTTTCCAAAGGATTGAAGCCCGCGTTGGAGACAATTTGCGCTAACGGCTGTTTTAGAGCTTCAATTACGCATTGGACACCGTAAACCTGCATTCCCTTCTGAGTGGCCTTGACGCTGTCTACTTGCAAAGACGCCGCCATCTCCATGGCTCCGCCCCCGGGCACCACACCGCCTTTAATAGCCGCTTGCACCGATGACGCAGCGTCAGTGCAGATACGCTGTCTTTCACCGCGCACTTCTTCTGTAGTGGCGCCAACCAAGACGGTTGCCATTGGTTTTCCTTTGCCCCCGAGAATCCTTATGTTTTCAAGCTTTTGGTCTTGGTAAACCTTATCGGCCCTCCCAAGATACTTTTCCAATTCGTTTGCGTCTTTCTTAAGCCCGGTACGCTTCAGGGTTCTGGCCCCTGTGTGTTCACACACTTTTCGAAGCTCCGCCGACGACACGCGGGATAAAGCCATGACGCCCGCGTCCAAAAGCATTTCAACCGCTGTATCGCAGATGCTTTTGTCCACTACCACCAAATTGACGCCCAAACTTATGGCTTTGGATAAATTGGCCTTGAATTCTTCTTGCAAAGCCAAATACCGATTGAATCCGGCTTCTGTGGCTAAGGCTTCGTCTTCCACATCTTCAGGTTCCAAGGCATCGTCGATAACCAAGATTTTGGGGTTATCCAGACATTCAGGCATCTCGTCTTCAAGACGTTCTTTGTCAACGATGATTCCCGCGAAAACTTCGTTATTGGCGCCTTCTTTGGCGACAATAGTGTCGGCGAGCTTGAACCGGCCATCCAAAAGTTTTTCCAATCCAACCATTTTAGCGGCTGAAACAATCAACTCGGCGACATCTTTATGCCCGCGGCCTGCAATGAGTGCCACCCTGCTCAGAAGAGGGTCATCGACACCTTGGATTTTTGTGGAGTTCTCTCCTACAAACTGCACCGCTTTCTCCATGCCGGTCTTGATTCCGTCTATAAGCCTTGTTACAGGTACCCCGCGGATAGCTTGAGATACCCCTTCCGCCAGAAGGGCGCCCGCTATAATTGTGGCCGTTGTGGTACCATCGCCCACTTCTTCCTCTTGGGCTTTCGCTGTGTTGATGACCATTTTGGCAGCAGGGTGTGTGACGTCCATTTTGGTGAGAATGGTCATACCGTCATTGGTTATGACAACCTCGCCATATCTGTCTACAAGCAACGTATCCAACCCCTTAGGGCCGATTGTGCCCTCAACCGCCGACGCTATAGCGCGAACCGCATTTGAATTGGTGAGCAAAGCTGCCAGCTTTTCATCGATTTCCGAGCCCTGAGCGGCTTGTTTGAGAGTCATCTTTTTCCCCCTTTGGGCGTTAGCTGTTACGATAGTTGCGACAGGTAATAAGACAATCTGCTTTCAAAAAATTTTACGATAGCGACTGATTTGGAGTAATCCATTCTTTTGGGGCCCAAAAGACCGATTTTGCCCTGACTTTTACCCGCGGAAAACTTACCGTAAACCATGCTGAAACCCCTGGCTGCTTCGGATTCGTTTTCTTCGCCGATGGTAATAGAAGGCCCGTCAACTTGAGGTTCCCTACCCAGAAGACATTTGATTAGATCTTCGCTTTCTATAACCGAAAGGAGCTTTTTTACTTTGTCGATATCTTTGAACTCGGGCAGACTCAAAAGGTTTGCCGTGCCGCCCACAAATAGCTTTTCGCCGTCGGACCAAGTTTCAAGGCCGCCCAGAAACTCCACCACTTGTTCCACGATTTCGCCATACCCGGAAGTTTCTTCGTGCAGCATGGAATATGCCCTATCGGGTACTTTTGCCAGTTCCACATTGGCAAGATTTTGGGTTAGCATGTCGGAGACGCTTCGCATTTCGTCCAAAGACATGGGCGGGACTTCTATAACACATGTTTCCACAAAACCAACATCGGTTGCTATAACCAACAAAGCCTTGCCCACAGACACCGGCAACAGGTGGATGCCGGTGTAAATAACCTCACTTGAATCGGGTCCCAGTATAAAACCCAGGTAATTTGTAGTTTCCGATATGACTCTTACGGTTTCCCGCAGAAAAGACACTACATCTTTGGCCTTTGTTCTAAACAAAACTTCAAGCGACAACAACTCATTTTGGGACAGCCCTTTTTGGGGCATGAGTTCGTCTACATAAAACCTATATCCCCTATCGGACGGAACCCGCCCGGAGGAGGTATGGGGTTTATCAAGATAACCCGTATCTTCGAGATCGGCCATCTCGTTTCTGATAGTAGCCGGGCTAACGCCCAAAGAATAGCGGCGCGCTATAACCCGGGAACCTACAGGAAGTCCGGTCTCGATGTGTTCCTCGACGACTGCCCTTAACACCCTGGCTTTTCTACGGTCGAGAACCACTGGCAGGCCTCCCTTCTTTAGCACTCTAAATGGTGGAGTGCTAACCTAAATGGAAGATAGCACGTAAAAAGCCGAAGTGTCAACGAGAATTGCGACGCGCGGCCAAAGATTAGGGCCTGGCGGGGATACTTGGAAGCAGGGCAGCTGCTACAGCCCATGCCAAAGCTTCCATACTGTTTTTGCATTCAGCCAGCGTGTTGTCGATTCCTCCAACCTCAACCACCAGGGCCTGAGGCGAGTAGTTCTGGTTGTAGTTGGCAGAAGCGTACAATATTCCTCTGGAAATTCCCGGGTACGCGTCTTCCAGATACGATGTTATCGACCTTGCGAATTCGTAGTTTTTCACCCAATTAGGATTGTTGGTTCCTATTACCAGAAGTATTCTGGCATACTGTTTATCCCGTATTTTTACCGCCGTAATGCTTCTGGGTTGACTATCACGGTGAAGGTCAAGCAACACTTGGCACGAAGGATACTTTTTTTGTATGGCTTGAATTGTCGTCTCGGACCTGCAATACGCGCCCGCTCGGGATTCCTCGTCGTGAACCGTTTTTGAATGAATACACGGAATTCTGTACCGTTTTTCCAGTTCGGATAAAAACATTTCTCCTACTTTGACCACAGACTTTGTCATATCGCTGGTAAAGGCGTTTTCGGATCCTTTTTTGCCAAGGTCAGGCAGATACGACTCTGTGGCGTGGGTATGGTATATGGCGATCATGGGTTTGTCGGCCATGCCCACAGATGCTTGTACGCCTTCACCCGGCGGTAAAGAGTACAACACCGGCATAATTCCCCAATCTTTCTCCAAATCCTCGGGGGCTGCAATGGGATCTTTCGCGCATGCGGTAAGGCCGCCGGGAAACTGGGCAGCCGCCAATTCCCACATGTTTCCGGGGACAAAGCCTAAGAACCAACCGGCGATGTAAGACATGAAACCGGGAATTTCCGCGTCGTAGCGATGGTTTTCAAGGTATTGGACAATAGGAAAGCCCGCTTTGAATACCTTCTTCACCAAGTCTTCTTGCTTTCGCAGCAAGTCAAACACAGAAAAGGTACGTATTTCCCCCGGGGCCGCCCCTTCCTGGCCGCCGAATGTAGGCAGCCACACGTTTGGATGGATAGCTAACGAAAAACACAGAAGTAACACTACCAAAAGCGTTTGTAAAAGAGTGAGGCGAAAAAGGCGAGCAAGGGGTCTTCCTTTAATCTTCACCGGCGCCACTCCTTCTCTTCTTTGGATATGAGTAAGAGCGGCAGTTAATGACCGGACTACCCCTGCCCGCCTTTCTTCTGTTTTTACCTTATGACGGTAGGAACAAATGCATCTATTATTCCGACTACCAATGAAGCCAGAAGCGCGCCAATGATAGTAACGCTCATTCCCGGAACTACAAACTGGCTCACATAAATGACGATAGCAGCCACGATGAATCCCACTATGCCGCGGGATTGCGGGGAAACCCTTTGGCCAAGAACAGCCTCAACTCCCCAACCTATAGCCGCTATCACCAAAGCGGCTACCAAAGCGTTTACAAACCCGAATACTGAAAATCCGGGCAACACAAGCCCCATTACCATGAGTACTATAGCTGATACTACGAACCGTATAATCGTATTTATCCAGGAACCGCCCATTTAAAACCACCTCCTTACCAGCCATAACCGACTTGTGTGTATATTTTCCAGCGCATAAAGATTTCATGCGGTAACAAAGAACGCAGTGCGAGAGACACCAATTTTGCTTCGTTTTTCTTGACAGACACGAAAGCGAACAGGTATAGTGTTTCTGTCGCTCCTCGATAGCTCAATGGCAGAGCATCCGGCTGTTAACCGGAGGGTTGCAGGTTCGAGTCCTGCTCGGGGAGCCATTAACTGAACTGATGCGCCCGTAGCTCAGTGGCAGAGCGGTCGGCTCATAACCGATTGGTCGGGTGTTCGATGCACCCCGGGCGCACCACTTGATCTAAAAGCAAATTGAGTTCACAATTATGTAGCGTGGCCCCATAGTCAAGCGGTCAAGACACCGCCCTTTCAAGGCGGTAACACGGGTTCGATTCCCGTTGGGGCCACCAAACCAATCCCCTGTCTCATTTCTTTGCATAGTTGCATACATCTTGGTATGATACTCACAATAAAAATTCAATCTTTCTTTTGTCTTTGAGAGGGAGGAGTAAGTGGAAAATCTCCCCGCAGAGAGCGAGACTTAATGGTGAAAATCTCGCGCGAAGATTCCACTGAAGGTCGCCCTTGAGACCCCGGTTTTTGTGACCGGGCGTTTTAGCCGCGTTAAGGCCAAGAGTGCCGGTTTAGGGCATGCCACCGTATCCCAAAGCCGGAAACAAGGTGGTACCACGAATTAGGCCCCTTCGTCCTTGTGATGGAGGGGCCATAACATTTCCGAAGGTGGTACAGATGGCCAAAACAATAGAAAAAGCTTACGAACCGAAATCCTTTGAGACAAAATGGTATCAATACTGGATGGATGGGAGTTTATTCAAGGCGCACGTTGAGCCCGGAAAACCCAAGTTCAGCCTCGTGATTCCTCCTCCTAACATCACAGGTTCCCTTCATATAGGGCACGCTCTGGATTTAACTATCCAAGACATAATCGTGCGCTATAACCGTATGCAGGGTAAAGAAACCCTTTGGGTGCCGGGAAGTGACCACGCCTCCATAGCTACGCACGCAAAAATCGAAGAAATGCTGTCGGCGGAGGGCACCAGTCGTTGGGAACTGGGTCGCGACAAGTTTCTCGAGCGTGCTTGGGAGTGGAAAGACAAATACGGGCACATCATAAAGGATCAGATTAAAGCTATGGGCGCGTCTTGCGACTGGTCCAGAGAGCGATTCACCATGGATGAGGGATGCTCTAATGCCGTAAATGAGGTGTTCGTGAACCTTTACGAAAAGGGACTCATTTATAAAGGCCAATACATGGTGAATTTCTGCCCCGACTGCCATACCGTGATTTCAGACATCGAAGTAGAACACGAAGAATTGGAAGGTTCGCTTTGGTTCATCCGATACACGGTGGAATCCGGCGGCGCTCCAGAAAAGTCGCCCGCGACATATATCACTGTGGCTACCACCAGACCCGAAACTATGTTGGGGGACACAGGAATCGCGGTGAGCCCCGAAGACCCGCGATACTCCCACTTGGTGGGCATGTACGCTGTACTTCCCGTGGTTGGCAGAAGAATTCCAATTTTCGAAGACACCCACGTTGACCCCAAGTTCGGGACAGGCGCGGTCAAGGTAACGCCTGCCCACGACCCGGACGACTTTGAAATGGGCAAAAAACATGATTTGGAATTTGTAAGCGTCATAGACACTCACGGAAACATGACGGCAGCAGCCGGCAAATACGAGGGAATGGATCGGTATCAGTGCCGTAAAGCTTTGCTGGAAGAACTCGAAGAGACCGGTCATCTGGTAAAAACAGAGCCTTATAAACTGTCTTTGGGTCATTGCCACAGATGTGATTCTATTGTGGAGCCTTTGATCTCCGACCAATGGTTCGTGAAAATGAAACCCCTAGCCGAACCGGCGCTGAAAGTGGTGCGCGATGGCACGGTCAAGTTTACCCCCGAGCGTTTCACCAAAACTTACGAAAACTGGATGGAAAACGTGAGGGACTGGTGCATCTCGCGGCAGCTTTGGTGGGGCCACAGAATACCTGCCTGGTACTGTGACAAATGCGGCAAAGTGCTGGTATCCAAAGAAACACCTACCCAATGTCCAGACTGCGGAGGCGCTTTGCGCCAAGATGAAGATGTGCTGGACACTTGGTTTTCTTCGGCACTTTGGCCCTTCTCTACCTTGGGGTGGCCCGAAAAGACAGACGACCTGGGGTATTTCTTCCCCACTGACGCGCTGGTCACAGGTTATGACATCATATTTTTCTGGGTCGCGCGCATGATTTTTTCTTCAATCGAACACACAGGAGAAGTACCGTTTCACGATGTTATTATCCACGGAATGGTGAGAGACGTTTTGGGCCGCAAAATGTCAAAGAGTTTAGGTAACGGCATCGATCCTTTGGAGCTCATAGACAAATACGGCGCAGATGCTTTGCGTTTGTCCTTGGTTTTGGGGACGTCTATGGGAAACGATATGCGGCTTTATGACGAAAAAGTGGAAAGCGCCAGAAACTTTTGCAACAAACTCTGGAACGCGGCCAGATATTGCCTTACAAATATAGAAGGCCTTGATACCGCCGCGCCCGTGAAACCCGGGGGCATGGCGGGAAAATGGATTTTATCCAAACTGGAACTTACCAAGAGCGCGGTACAGGAAGCCTTGGACCGATTCGAGCCCGGCGAAGCCATAGGCACCCTTATAGATTTCGTATGGACCGAGTTTTGCGATTGGTACATCGAAATATCAAAACAAGACTTGCAAGACCCCGAACTCGTGGACGAAACAAAGTTTGTCTTGTGGAAAACGCTAAAAGACTGCCTGGCTTTACTCCACCCTTTCGCGCCGTTCATCACGGAAGAATTGTGGTCGCATCTGCCGGATGTGGATTGCGATATATATGAAAACAGCCTGGCTGTAGCGAAATATCCAACCCCGGGTGAGTTTTCTGTGGATTCCGACGCCGTTTCCCAGA
>CAZXSP010000001.1:0-48768 GCA_964643285.1 uncultured Eubacteriales bacterium | reverse complement strand
CAAGACAGAATGATCTTGCGCCGGGGGCATATATATTAGCGTAACTTCCGGGAGGGGGCCGGGCCATGAACGACGTCATCTGGAAACGTGCGGTTGACGTGGGCGAATATATTGAACGTACCCATGCCACGGTCCGAGATGCTGCGCGTGCTTTTGGAGTATCCAAAAGCACCGTTCACAAAGACGTGACTGACAGACTGCCGAAAATCAGGCCGCAACTGGCCAAAATGGTTCGCAAAGTGCTTGATATGAATAAAGCGGAAAGGCACATTCGAGGAGGTGAAGCCACAAAAAGAAAGTATCAGTATCCCGATTGAAATAATAGTGCGCGAAACACTTAATGTTTGAACCAATCCCCCCGATAATCATTTTTGGGGGGAGTGTTTCTTGCTTAGAGGAGTTTTGTCAGGCGCCATGGCCATGAGAGCCCAGGCCCTGAAGCAAGAAGTAATAGCGAACAATTTGGCAAATGCCGATACAGTCGGGTACGCCCAAGACAAATTGGTAATCTCATCTTTTCATGATGTGCTCATGTCCAGGCTAAATCCTTCTTCTTTGCCCGCAAGTCTTGGCAGCTATTCCGGCGGCTCCATAGCTCATGATATATGTACCATCCACGGAGTGGGGCCGATGGAGACCACAGGGAACCCCTTGGATATCGCTCTTCCTGACGGCAAATATCTTTGTGTGGAAACAGCCTATGGCACAAGGTACACCAGACGGGGAGATCTTCAAATTTCGGGCGAAGGGTTTATCACTGTTGCGGGTTACAGGGTTTTGGGGACTTCGGGTCCCATCAGTGTGGAGGACAGCTCTTCTATTCACATAAGCCAAGATGGCAGCGTTATGTCCGGGGAAAAGTCCGTAGCGGTTATTGATGTCGTGGAAATTCCGGGCGACAGCTCCTTGGTCAAAGAAGGGAATTCGCTTTACAGGGCCGACACAAACCAAGTGTCTAGGTCCCACGACACCATGTTGCTTTTAGGCACACTTGAAAAACCATCTATAGACCCCATAAGCGAGATGGTTAGCCTTATCCAAACAATGCGTATCTATGAGGCGGCACAGCGCGCCATAAAATCCCACGATGACGCCTTGGATCAGGCCGTCAACAGGGTAGGGCTGGCCTAAAACCCGAAAGCTCAAAAAGAGAGGAAGATACAAGGATGTTGAGAGCGCTTTGGACAGGAGCAACAGGTATGGTCTCTCAGCAATTGATGATAGACACCATATCCAACAACCTTTCCAACGTTAATACCACGGGCTTCAAAAAACAACGGGTCCAGTTTCAAGATCTATATTACGAGACCATTCCCGTGGGTACAGGTTCTACAGCATGTGTGGGGAACGGGTCGAAAATTGTGGCCACGCAGCGCAGCTTCGGTCAAGGCAACGTCGAGTTCACAGGAGATTCTTTGAACATTGCCATAGAGGGCGAAGGGTTTTTTGCAGTAGAAACACCCCGAGGCTTGGCGTACACAAGAGACGGTTCTTTTAGCTTGGATGGACAAGGGCGGCTGGTCACGGCGGCCGGTTACAGATTGGCATACTCAGGCACTGCTTTTACAATCCCTCAGGGCGCGTCGGATATTGAAATATTGGAAAACGGGGACGTGACCGGAATCGTAAACGGCCAGGTGCAACGCTTCGGCAAGATTACCATTGCCACGTTTAGAAATCCCGCGGGACTTGAAGCCATTGGAGGGAACCTTTATTTGAGCACTACTGTGTCAGGTCAAGCCGCGGAAGGAACGCCCGGTCAAGGCGGTGCGGGGTTATTGCGGGGCAGCTATTTGGAGACTTCCAACGTGGACATTATATCTGAGATGGTAAATTTGATCGTGGCCCAAAGAGCCTTTGAGCTAAATTCAAAAACTATAGAAACGGCAGACCAGATGTGGGGTATTGCCAATAATGTGAAAAGGTGAGCTAAGAAAATATGGTTGAACAAGTGCGTAACCCCAAGGCCTTGGAGCCCACAGTCAACCCCAAGCTGTCAAAAGCCTGTCAAGATTTTGAGTCAGTGTTTTTGTCTATGCTGTGGAAACAAATGCAGAAATCCACCGGTACTGCAGACGACGGTTGGAATGATATCGCGCAGCAGGCGGTGGCGAAAAAATGGGCAGAAGCCGGCGGAATCGGGCTGGCAAAGGTTATTTACAGAAGCGTGGCGAATTATCCCTCCAAGTAATTGCGGGGGATGAGGCATTTGGAAGCCCACGAAATGACAGAGCAAATACAAAAGATTTTACCCCACAGGGCCCCTTTTTTGCTTGTAGACCGAATAATCTCAGTGGAACCCGGAAAAAGCGCAACCGCCGAATATTTTGTGTCTCCCGACTGGCCCGTCTTTCGCGGGCATTTCCCCGATGAACCTGTAATGCCGGGCGTGCTGATTGTTGAGATGATAGCCCAATCAGGCGCTTTGGCGCTGCTTTGCGCCGAAGGTATGCAAGGCAGGGTTGTATATCTGGCTGCCATAGATTCTGCCAGGTTTAAGCGTCCCGTGCGTCCCGGAGATACCCTTAGGGCTGTTACTCAGATGGGGCCAATCAAAAGGGGCATCGGGCGCGCGGCCGGGGTCGCTTATGTAGGCGAAACAGAAGTCGCGCGAGCGACTATAACGTTTGCTATATCGCAAATTGACACCCCTAAAGTGTGATGTTACCATGCAAAGGCATTGTGCCTGAGGAGGTTTATTGATGCCAACCATAGGATTAGGCAGAAGGCTGTTTACTTCTGAATCTGTGACCGAGGGCCACCCCGATAAGGTAGCCGATCAGATAGTCGATTCAATTCTTGACGTTATTTTAACTAAAGACAGTATGGCCCGGGTTGCTTGCGAGTGCATGGTAAAAACGGGTTTCGTGTTGGTAGCCGGGGAAATATCTACAGACTGTTATGTGGATATGCCGTTTATCGTTCGTGAAACCCTTCGCAAAATAGGGTATACAAGGGCAAAATACGGTTTTGACGCCGATACTTGCGCGGTACTCACAGCCATCGAGGAGCAGTCGCCCGACATCGCTTTGGGTGTCGACCATTCCTTGGAGTCAAAGACAGGAGAAATGGGCGACACTTTGGGGGCCGGAGATCAAGGGCTGATGTTCGGATACGCCTGCGATGAAACACCTGTTTATATGCCCATGAGTATTTTCTTGGCCAATCGGTTATCGCGGCGTTTGGCCTATGTAAGGCATGAAGGGATATTGCCGTATCTACGGCCTGACGGCAAAACCCAGGTCACACTCGAATATGTAGACGGCGTTCCCAACCGCGTTCACACGGTTGTAGTGTCGGCGCAGCATGCCGCCGAGGCCGAACTGGATGAAATACGCCGCGGGGTAATAGCGGAGGTTGTCAATAAGTCCATTCCCGAGAACATGATGGACGATGACACTAAGGTTTTGGTTAATACCACGGGGCGTTTTGTTATAGGGGGGCCGCAGGGTGACAGCGGATTATCGGGACGAAAGCTCATATCCGACACCTATGGCGGATTTGCACGTCACGGGGGCGGTTCTTTTTCGGGCAAAGACCCTACCAAAGTTGACCGTTCCGCGAGCTACGCCGCAAGATATGTAGCGAAAAATGTGGTCGCCGCCGGGCTTTGCAAAGAATGTGAGGTACAGGTAGCTTACGTGATTGGCGTAGCCAAACCGGTGTCGGTGATTGTTGACACCAAGGGAACTTCGAAGGTCAACGAAAACGTGCTTGAGAGCGCGGTTCTAAAGGCTTTCGATTTTCGTCCCGCCGCAATAATCGACAGGTTTGGGCTTAGGCGCCCCATATTTTCGCAAGTATCAGCTTACGGGCATTTTGGCAGAGATGATCTAGACCTTCCTTGGGAAAGGCTAGATCTTGTAGACAGCCTTATAAAGCACGTTTAAGGCCTTTTTTCCTCTCCCCGCGTATACTGGCGGGGAGGTGCCGCGTTTGTGGGATCCCAATAGGATATGTTTGCTTTTGTTGGGTTCATGCTGTATTCTGGGAATAATTGGAGATCGTTGTTGGTATAGGTGTTCAGGTTTTAAAGCCCCTATGGTGGTGTTAGTGGTCGTTGGCAAGTGTTCAGAAAGGCTGGAAGGGGCAGTGCGTCTTATTAGGTTTAAGGCCGAGTGGTTCTACAGTTGCCGCTGTTTTGTGGCGGTAACCCTTCAAACCCCTGAAAAAGAGGCTGAACTCGTACTTGAGTTACTGAAAAAAGACGGGTTAGTTTTGGACACAATCTTGGGGGGCGTGCCGAATAATGTTATCTGTTTGTAAACCACACCTGTTTGGAAAGGTATTTTCCAAAGGGTAGCCTATGTCGAATAAACGAATAACCATCTATATGTGGTTAGTGGGTCTATTAGGCATAGGGTTGTATGTTTTTCATGTGTGCCGTGCTTCGGATGCGGCCGCATCCTTTCTTCAATCTCGGTACCTTGCCCTGTTCGCCACCTTTGTTATTACCGACTTTTACAGGACTCCTCTAAAAGAGGGCTTTTGCGGCAGCTTTGCTTTGGCGCCGGTATTGGCGGCTTTTTATACCGCCGGCACGAGTGCCGCGGTACTTATAAACATTGGCATGGTTATACCTTGGGTTATTCTGAAAAGGCGAACAATGGAATCGTTTTTTTCCATGGGTTCCGCTGCCGTCGCCACCAGCCTCGCTTCACTAGCGGCGCTTCGCTACGGCGCCGCCGACGGCTGGCAGAACATTTTTTGGACAGGCCTGTTATTCGGGCTCACGTATTGGGCTGCAATTAGCCTTTTGTCAGGCTTGTATTCTGCTTTGCACCCCGAAAAAGTGGGATTTCGTCAAAAATGGCATAATCTTATATACTTTTTTATAAATGCCGGTTATGTGGGAGCTTTTGGGATTTTAATGTACCAGTGCTATGATCGTTGTGCTCCTCCCGTATTCTTCCTTACTTGTGCCTTGGTAGCCTCCACAGGTTTTCTCATAAGCCAATCACGTTACAAAGCCATCGATAACCAAATCCAGTACGAAACGGTTAAAGCGTTGGCCGTGATGGATCCGCTTACAGGATTGTACAACTATAGAGAGTTTCACAGGGCTTTGGAAGATTCTTTTGAAAAGGCCGGCAAAACCGGCGGTGTTGTAAGCCTAATCTATCTTGACCTCGACGAATTTCGGGATATTAACAACACTTGCGGCCATCAGTTGGGCGATGAATCTTTGAAATTAGTGGCCAATGTGCTTCGTTCGTCGTGCCGTGAAAAAGACAGTGTCTTTCGGCCGGGCGGTGATGAATTCACTGTCATCTTGCCCGGGGCTGCCAAAGAAGAGGCCTACAATGTTGTTAACAGGATCAGCGAAAACCTTTTGGCTGTGACTATTGCCGCTAAAGACAATATGGCGCAACCTTTGGTTCTAAGTGCCAGTTTCGGAGTAGCCACGTTTCCCCAGGACGGATTGGAAGCCCATGCAGTAATCAAACGGGCTGACGACGAGCTCTATTTAAACAAGAACGCTAAGTTGAGTCTGTAGCCAAAGTGCGCGTTTTTGACAGGGACTTTATTTCTGGGCTGCTGTTCGGCGTGCCCGCTTCTTGTGCCCTTTGCGGCCGACCGCTTGAAAGCCCCCGGGAAAGTAGAGTTGGCGTCTGCAATTCTTGTGTCAGTAAGCTTTCCGCACAAATGTCAAACGTCTGCAGAATTTGTGGGATACCTCTGTGGGGCTCCATTGATGTTTGTCCCGTTTGCCGGGGCAACGCGGGTTATTTCGATGCTCAAAGGTCCGGCGGTTTGTACGCGGGAGGCCTTAAAAAGGCGGTTCAGGCGCTAAAATACGGCGGCCAAAGGTGGCTTGCACGGCCGTTGGCTGAACTAATATCCCATAGGGTTGCCGAATTTCTGCCTATTGACCTGATAGTCCCTGTTCCCATCGACCCTGCGAGTTTGGCAAACCGAGGCTTCAACCAAGCGGAAGATTTGGCCTATCACGCGGCCAACTATCTGGATGTGCCCTGCGAGGATGTTTTGAGCCGGCAAAAAAGGCAAATGCATCAGGCCGAACTGGGGCAGAGCGGGCGGATGGCAAACTTAAGAAGCTCAATGGGCCTGAAGACTCAAGCTAATGTGTTCGGTTTGCGGGTTTTGGTGGTGGACGATGTCATGACTACCGGCGCCACTTTAGACGAAACCGCAAGGGTTCTCAAAGGCTTCGGGGCTTTCCGGGTTTACGGGGGGACTGTGGCAAGGACGCCAAGAATGTAGTGAAAACGACCTAGTGCTATAAACACGGTGTGAGAAATGTCGATGAGTGTGTTAAGTGTTAAGATAATTCAAGAGGGTGATCCACTGTGATGATTTCAAGGGCTCAGATTGGAAAAATAGTTGAGATTTACAGGGCCCAAGGCGCGGGTGATGCCCAAAAGTCACCGGCAAACAAAGAACAGGCGTCTGACAATGTCAGCGTCCCCTTTAAACAAGAGGATATTGACCGTGTCAAACAGATAGTAAAGAAATTGCCCGATATCAGAGAAGACAGGGTTAAAGACTGCGCCGCCAAAATCTCTGACGGCAAATACACCATAGACTCCAAAGAAGTGGCTGACAAGATGTTAGGAAGACTGTTCGCCGACAGGATTAAGTAGAGCATACAAGCCATGACAAATACCGACCTTAGTTTCATATTGCCTGAACTGGAGACCATCCTTGATGGGCTCATTAATCTTTCTTACGAAAAACAAAGCGCCCTCGTGGCAAACGATATACCTTCGTTGGAAAACGCTTTGCTTCACGAAACAAAGCTCGTTGAAACCCTTGAAAGTGTTGGGCGAAATCACAATGGGTTGGAATTTTCACGTCTTCCCTACGACCATCCGCTCAAAACAAAAATCCTCAAGCTGCGAGAACTCAACATTGTGACTCAGAGGCTTATTAATACGGCGCTTCGCCTGGTCCAATATAATCTTAAACTTTTCATCCCCCAAGAGAGCGGTTATTGGGGAAATAAAGCTTTGGAAAGCCCGCTGAAATTCGATCGCAAGGTTTGAAACGGGGGCCTAGTGCATTGTCTACCTTTACGTTATTTGAGATAGGAAAATCCGGGCTTATAGCCGCCCAACGCAGCATGAACACCACGGGGCACAACGTGGCTAACGCTGCCACCCCGGGATTCTCAAGGCAAGAAACTATGTTGGAACCGATCATACAACGTATGGCGTCGGTGTCCGGGGCAGGCGTGAAAGTCTCCGGTATTGCCCGTTGCCGGGATCTATTTGTGGATGCGGTGCTTAGGGCCGAAATCGGCAATGAAACCAGCTTCAAAGTGCAAAAAGACGTCATGGATCAGATTCAGGCTATTGTGGCTGAGCCTTCGGACGACAGCATCAGGGCGGCAATTGACGGGTTTTCATCGGCTTGGCACGATGTTTCTATTGCCCCTGAGTCCATGAGTGCCAGGGCTCAAGTTATGGAACGGGGGCGCACTTTAGCGGATACTTTCAAACACTTGGGCGGGCAGCTCGACTCTTTAGGTAAAGACGTGGAAACGGCTATTCAAACTACCGTGGGTAGGGTCAACCTTCTGGCTGCGGGAGTAAGGGATTTTAACTTGGAAATATCCAGGGCTGTCGCAAGGGGAGAGCCTACTTCTGACTTAATGGATCAAAGAGATCTGCTTCTGGATGAATTGGCATCTTTGTCGGGGGCCACAGTTACATACTTGGACAACGGGGCCTCGGTAAGGGTGTCTATTGGAGGGTTCCCTCTTCTTGACCAAGGCACTTTGTACTCTTTGGAAGCGCGCTTTCAGTCTGACGGAACCGAGTTCAGGTGGGTCTCCGGGCCTGGAGAATACAGCGTTATTCCGAGCGTTGGAGGAAGCCTGGGGGGTTACAAAGTCGCCCGGGATGAAATGACCTTAGGGTTCAAGAAAGAGCTCGAAGGGCTGCTCAAATATATAGCGGGAAATGTAAACCATGTCCACTCTCAAGGGGAATCGCTTGTCCCCGGCTTGGGTGGGCTCCATTTCTTTGAGTTTGACGAGGAATCCAGCCTTATTACCATAAAAGTGAACCCGGATATAGTAGAGGACACAAACCTAATATGCGCTTCAGGGGTGCCTGACGACCCCAGGGACGGCAGTATAGCGCTGAGGATAGCAGATGTATTGGGAGGGCAGGAAACGCCGCTTGAAGACGCTTCTTTGGGGGCGTATTCGGGGGCTTTCAACGACGTTTGGGCAGGTATGGTTGGGAAGCTTGGCGCCGTGGGCCAAAAAGTTCAAAGCGGATACGATATTCAACAAATATTGGTTAAAGAGCTAAGCAATCGTAAAGACAGCATCTCCGGCGTTTCCGTCGACGAGGAGGTAGCGATCCTTATTCGGCAGCAGCACGCTTTTAACGCGGCAAGCAGGCTGATTACTATAGCGGACGAAGCCTTGGATACTATTGTGAACAGAATGGGCCTGGCCGGAAGGTAAATGGTCTTAGGGGGTAAGTACAGGTGAGAGTTACGGACCTTACAAGGGAAAGAAATTTCCTTTACAACATAACCAAAGCCGAGGCTCGTTTGGGCAGGATTGAGGACATGGCCACTTCCGGCATGCGTTTCTCCAAGCCCCAAGAAGACCCCATAGGCGCTGAACGCTCGCTTATTATTCGCCACCAGCAATCGCAGAACCAGCAATATTTGCGGAATGTGGATAGGGCCAAAACATGGATGGCCGACACAGAGCAGGCCTTGACAGATTTGACCGACATTCTCATCAGGGCTCAGTATTTGGCTACAGAGGGCGGCACCGCCACTACTCCCGACGATGCCCGTGCCTATTTGGCCATGGAAGTGAAGCAGCTTCTTGAAGAAATCCAAAGCATTGAAAAAACCACTATTGAAGGTGGCCAGTTGTTGGTGGGGACCATGCCAACATGGAGAGTCGGCTCTGAAATTACAATTACAGTCGACGAACAGTCGAGTTTGATTCAAACAGTGAGAGAAAGTCTTGAGGCACTCGATTCTGCTCTTTCAGACGGTGAATTCTCCGGCGTTCATCAAGGGCTTTCTGACTCACTGGATCTTGTTTTGGCACAAAGGGCCAGTAATGGCGCGAAAATGAATCGCCTCAACATGTTGGAAGCCAAAATGAAAACTTCGGACATAGAGTTCAGGCGGCTTCTTTCAAATGTTGAAGACATTGACCTCACTGAGGTAATTGTCAGACTTCGTTCCGAAGAGGCGGCGTACCAGGCCGCCCTGGGTGTGGGGGCGAGGATACTCCAGTCATCCCTATTGAATCACCTGCGTTAACAGCTAGGGGGCAGCGCGACTATGAAAATCAACACTAAGCGATTCGGAGAAATGGACATCGAACCTTCCCAGGTCGTGATATTTCCCAAAGGCCTTATTGGGTTTCCCGAGTTCAGGAGCTTCGTCCCCGTTAGCCTTACGGGAGTTGACGACTCGATAAAATGGCTTCAGTCTGTGGACGACCCTTCTTTGGGCTTTGTGACACTTGACCCCAAAGCTGTATTCGCCGATTACGATCCCGAGTTGTGCCCGAGAGAGCTGATGCTCTTGGGTCACGCTTCACCGAGGGATTTGATTATGCAGGTTGTGGTAACTGTGCCCAAGGAAACCAGCAAAACCACAGCCAATTTACAGGCGCCTTTGGTAATAAACCCTTCGGCTCGGTTGGGAATGCAGGTAATCGCGGTGTCTCCACAGTATACTACTAAACATAGCGTTTTCCCCGCGCTACAAGGTCTTTTAAAAAGGACGGGTTAGTATGCTTGTTCTTTCGAGAAAAGCCGGCCAAGCCATTACTATAGGCGATGACATAGTTGTTACAGTAACCGAGATCAGAGGAACGGGTAAAAAAACCTTGGTAAAGCTCGGCATAGATGCCCCCTCGGGAACCAAAATACTTAGAGAAGAAGTTATGGATGAAATAACTACTGAAATGGCCCTGGCAAAAGACCCCGCCATCGATTCCTTATTACCCAAGCCCTAAACTAACGCCTCGCCGCGATTTTTCGATATACACCTTGATTAGCTAAAATTCTTTTTGCCTCCGGAGGTGTACCAATTGGGCATTACTATTGGAGTATCCGGCCTCGATACCGAAACCATCATTCAGGAGCTCATGAAAATTGAAAGACAGCCTTTGTTGGCCCTCCAAAAAAACCAGCAAGATTTGGCGGGTCAAAAAAATGCTTGGGATAAGATAAAGACTGCTCTTGACTCTCTGGTTAGCAAAACTACCCCTCTCTGCTCCAAAACAGAATTTGACCAAAAGGCAGTTACCGTGGTCGGCTCAGGTGTCGCAGTAGGCGGCGTAAACCATGAACAAGCGCAGCTTGGGGAATACGAGATTGAAATTAGCTCTTTAGCGCGGGCCCAAGTAATCGGATCGGGCTTGTATGAAACTTGCGATGAGGCTTTGGGCCTAGAAGGCGACATTACTATCAACGGATGTACCGTAACGGTGGCAACCGCCGACACTTTGGAAGATATCGCGCAAAGCATAAACGAGATGCCGGAGGTCGGGGTAAAAGCTTCTGTTCTCAAGGTCACGCCTGACCAGTACCGGCTTGTCTTGACCGCGGAAAATCCGGGTACAGAAGGCGAAATGGTTTTTGAAAGTCAGCAAGGGATTTTGGAAATGAGTCAAATAAGAAGCGCACAAAACGCGATGTTTTCTGTAAACGGCGTTGAGTTTACCAGAAGCAAAAATCATATCAGCGACGTTATCAAAGGCATAGACTTCGATCTTAGTTCCATTTCAGGACCGGGGGCGGAAGCGGGCGCCCGGGCTATGCTCACCGTGGCTTATGACGATAAGGCTGTGGTGAACGATGTGAAATCGCTGGTGGCCGAGTACAATTCCTTTATAGATCTGGTCAAGAACTATACCTCGTGGGATTCTGACAAAAAGGTAGGCGGTCTTTTGTTCGGTGATCCCATGCTGCAACGATTGATAACAGAGATTAGGGCGGTCATTTTCCGTCAAGTTGGGGATGCTTTGCCCGGTTTTCAGTTTGCGGGCGCTATAGGTTTGAGTACCGGGGCCGCGGGGTCAGTGTCGAGGGATGGAAAGCTCACCCTAGACGACAAGTTGCTCAAGGACGCGCTCAAAAACAATCGCGCGGGTGTGGCAAAACTGATAGGAGCATCCTCGGGCACAAAGGGTATTTTTGACGGGCTAAAGGACGTTATTCAGAAATACGCGTCTTTGAAGGGGTTTGTCCCTTTGAGGAAAGAGCAACTTGAAGAGCGTGACAAAGCCTTGTCGCGGCAAATAGAACAAAGACAGAGGACCCTAGACCTACGACTCGCATCTTTGCAAAGGCAGTTCAGCAGCCTCGAAGTCATGTTATCCAAGCTGAATTCCCAAGGTGCATGGTTGTCACAGCAAATCGCCGGTATGTATACGAGCGCGGAATAGGGTGATAAAGCGATAATGGGCAACAAAGCCTTAGATGTATACAAGCAGGCAACTGTTCAGACGGCTCCGCCCGGGGAGCTGGTTCTGCTTCTTTTCAACGAGGCCATAAAAAGCGTTAGGTCGGCGCTTGTTTTTGTTAAAGACGGTAATCCGGGCGCGGCCAATTCTTGCTTTCTGAAAGCACAAGACATTGTGGACGAGTTGCGTGCGTCTCTAAACCTGGAGGCAGGCGGCAAGATTGCTAACAATCTTTTGGTAGTATACCAGTTCATCTACGATTGTTTGGTGGCTGCCAACATCAAAAAGGATGCCTCTCACGCTGAAGATGCCCTCAAGGTGTTGGTAGAAATAAGAGACGGGTGGAAACACCTTTTGGGGAAATCGTAATGAACCATGTTGACCGTGAAGCCGTCATGAAATTGTATAGCGAGCTTTTGGCTATAACAAAATCGTGTTTGGTTACAGCCAAAGACGGCGAGTTTTTGTCGCTGGATCGTTTAATGGAAACGCGCTCCTCTCTGATAGACAAAATCCAAACTATTGGGGTAATGGATTCTTGTTCTTGTGAGTGCAGGCAGGACATTTTTGGCATTATCAACGAAGTGCAGGAGATGGATAAGGAAATATCCAAAGTGATAAAGCTTGAAATGAGTCACAACCGGCATTCGGTGACAAGCTTACTAGCCACAAGGAAGGTTCTTTCAGCCTACAAAGGCGCAATCCCAAAGGTCATAAGCTTTGACAAGGTTAAATAGACTGTCGTTATTAGTCGTTTCAGGCAGGATCAAAAAAGCCCCGGGATTACCCGGGGCTTCGCTCGCTATGTTTTACGAGACGATGGATACGTTGGCTGCTTGCAGCCCTTTTGGGCCATCTACGATTTCGAATTCTACTAGATCGCCTTGGTTGAGTGTACGAAAACCATCAGTTTGGATGGCAGTGTAGTGCACGAAAACGTCGGGCCCGTCGTCGCGCTCGATAAATCCATAACCTTTTTCCGCGTTAAACCATTTTACTTTACCTTGCATTTCGGGACATTCCTCCTAATTCCATGACAACGGGTCCCGGCCACGTCGTCTCCTGGAGCTTTGCGCTCGTTCCGAACTATAGCATGCCCCGAACGGGCCGTCAACAGACATTTGGATGTGCTGGTGCTGTGGATACTGTGGATAACTCTGTTGATAAGCAGGTACGGGACGGTTTGGCCTGGGGATATTATTGTGGATTGCCGTAAATGGTCGAATTTTCGTCCCCGCGTTCGATCAAACGCAAGCTTGGAAGGATTTCCCCATGGTTAGGGGAATAATATATGTTAAATGGGAAGTAGGGGGTAAAACAGTGGAAATCGTTATCAGAGGTAAAAACATTGATATTAGCCCGGCTTTGCGAGATTACGCCGAGAAGAAATTGTGCAAGATCGAAAAATACCTCCGGCAGCCGCCCCTTTCATGCCATGCTACTTTTTCCACGCAGAGAGAGAACCATGTTTTGGAAGTTACTGTCACTTTGAACGGCTACATCGTAAGAGCGGAAGATTCGGCCCGCGATGCGTTATCCGTTGTGGACCTGGTAACCGGCAAGCTTGAGAAACAGATTCAAAAATACCGTACCAAGATTCAAAGGCGCGACAAAGGTGAAGTGCTGCCTCAAACACACACGCAAGCCGCGGAAATCGGCCGTGTAGTTCGGGTGAAAAGATTCGCTATCAAGCCCATGGACCCTGAGGAAGCTGCCATGCAGATGGAACTCCTTGGCCATGATTTTTTCGTGTTCTTGAATGCCGAAACCAATTTGGTGAATGTCGTTTACCGCAGAAAAGATGGGGATTACGGCCTCATCGAGCCAGAAGGCTAGGAGCCGGTTATGTTTCAGCCTAAAGTGACTGCATTGGTATTTGAGGGAGGACAAGCCAAAACCTCGCTTGACGAAATTATAACGACGGTAAGACGCTCTGTGGTTTTGGATACCCTTGAAAAGCTAAAGACAGTCGATTCAATAGACCGCGTAATATTGGCCACCAACTACGCCGATTTGGCCCAGTCGGCCCGCGATCTTGGTGTTCAAGTTGATTTCGAAGGCCCCCAAAGCCCCGGGTTTCACTTTGGAAGGCGGCTTAGGGAGATCATAGTGTCATGGGGCTTGGAAAACGTAATATATATGGGGGGCGCGGCCGCTCCCCTGGTTTATGCGCAAGAGTTTTCAGATATTGCGCAAACGCTAAAGCGCGAACGAAATCTTGTCATAATGAACAACGTGCAGTCTGCTGACCTGGTCGCTTTTGCTCCGGCACGTGCTATCGACGAAATCGAGCTCCCCGATAAAGATAATCCGCTGGGGAACTTTTTGCGGGACATAGGGATGCGGCGGGTTTTGGTTCCCAATTCAGGGCGTGTCAATTTCGATTTGGATACCCCCACCGATATTTTGATCTTGGGTATGCATCCGGACTGCGGTCACAGAACAAAAAAGGCCATAGATGCTTTGGATTGGCCGCTTGACAAAATCGAGAAGGCCTTTTCTTTGTTGAAAGAGTCTTCTAAGGAAGTGGCGGTCGTGGGCAGGGTCGGCCCCTCTGTTATCCAGTATATAAACGCGAATATGGTTCACAGGATGCGGGTTTTTTCCGAAGAAAGAGGTATGAAGGCATTGGGAAGGGAAGATCGGGGAGAGGTTTTATCCCTCCTTGGGTTTTTCGTCAGCGAAGTAGGCCCGGAAAAATTTTTCAAGTACCTAAGCGCAGTATCAGACGTGGCTTTCATCGATACCAGGGTTATATTCAGCCACCTTAGAAAGCATTTGTCCGACTGGGACAGGTTTCAATCTGACTTGGGGAATTATCAGCTCATAGAAGACCCTTGGACGAGGGAATTCACCAGATGTGCCATGGAATCCGATATACCGGTTGTACTCGGAGGACATAGCCTCGTAGCAGCGGGGCTTTGGGTTATGGCAGAGCTAATCGCCAAAGAAAAAGAGGATTCGGGGTATCGTCATAATACCTTCGTTTTGTCCAGATAATTGAAACACATAAAACGTTTTGACAGGCTAAGAAGGTGATGTCGTGTCAGAATTGAGCCGGGCTTTTCCTATTTCAGACTGTGAGACGGTGTTGAAACGCATTAAAGATGTAATGGGCGCAAGGGTTGTAAGCGGAGAAACCGGCTCAATTGAGGAGATACATATACTTGCCAGTTCGGGGCGGGCAGTAAAGTACATAATCAGGGATGTTGAATCCGCGATTATGGTAGCTTTTGGGGTGGCCTTGGATCGGCGCAAAATTTCCGTAGCCCAGATAGGGGAAGGCGCAGTACCCCACGTCCAAAACCGGGTGCAAATCGTAAAAATTGAAATTGTGTCCCAACCCGATGGCGCCGAAGTAGTGGTTCATCTCAAGTTAGCTGATACTGAAGCCCGGGGCGCAAGGCAGGGGGCGCCCACACCCAGGAACTGGCTGAAAATGGCAGCCTGTGCAACCATGGATGCCCTGTCCCAGTTCGTGGGACCTAAAGTGTGTTTTTATCTGCAGGACGTCGCCATTACCACGATCAAAGAGTTAAGGGTCTGTTTAGTATCTTTAGCCGTTTCGGCCGCGGGCAGGGACGAGATTCTTACCGGCTCTTGCCCTGTGTCGTTGGATGACAGGGAGGCGGTCGTTAAAGCGACTTTAGATGCGCTTAATCGCAGGTTCTCGCAACTTTTGGAGGGCGACTTTTAATAGACAGTGTCGGAAAAGGGAAAAAGCCGAGAAACGTAGAAAACATTGCACAACCGGCAGTGGCTGTTTACTGAAGCGGAGGCCAAAATCCGGGCTAGCGGTTCGGAGATGCTTAACTCCGGAGGTTTCGCTCGTGAACAAGCTCGTAAAAGTTCTTCTCGCCATTTTTGCCATGATTTTTGCGGGAGCTTCTGTGTGGCAGTTGGGCTGATAGTGTAATCGGGCACTGCCGGTTGATTGTGGGGGCCCATTAATGGAACAAAGACAAAGTATGTTTAAGGCATACTGCTATGCGGTGGCTGCGTTAGGTTTTTACATATTGGCCACTAATGTTCCAGATTTTAGTCGCCAGCTGTTTAACGCCGCGTTTTTGGCTTTTCTTGTGGTGCTGGGCGAGTTTTCCCCGGTTCCTGTCCCCCGGGGTAAGGGTAGCGTTTCCGTTACAACCCCTTTGTTGTTTACCATCGCAGTGTTTCTCGGGCCCGAATATGTGGTTTGGATAGCAAGCGTGGCCACCCTCAGGAAGAAAGATTTATTGGGGCAAGTACCTCTTCACATCGTATTATTCAACCGCGGGATGCTGGTTTTGTCGGCGCACGCGTTTTCTTTGGTTTATGGGGGCCTGGGTGGCAGAATCGGGGCTTTTGGCGGGTGGAGGGATCTTGCCGCCTTGGTCGTAGGCGCGGCGGTGTTCAACGTTGCCAATTCGGTGATCGTTTCCATAGGTTTCGCCTCGATGTTGAAGACCTCTTTTTTGAGCGTCTGGCGGCAAAACATCACTTGGAGCCTGCCCAACATTTTTGCCTTGATACCGGTAGGAGTGCTTATGACCGTTGTAAGCGTACAGGGGGAACCTTGGTATTTGTTGTTGTTCTGGGTGCCGCTTCTGGTAGCCAAATATTCTTTGGAAAAATACAACGACCTTAGAGAAGCTTACGACGAAATGGCGGGCGCTCTCAGTAACGCCATAGATGTCAGAGACTCTTATACAAGGGGACATTCTGAGAGGGTATCTGAGTATGCCGCGATGTTGGCAAAAGAACTCAAAATGACTGACGATAAAATTGATCTCATGAAATATGTGGGGCTATTGCACGATGTGGGTAAGGTAGGCATCCGCGACGCGATCATGAAGAAACCCGGGGCTTTTACCTACGAAGAATATCAGGAAATGAAAAAACACTCAAAAATGGGAGCCGAAATGCTGGCGGGCATGAAATCCCTTGGCAAAGGTCAGGATTGGGTCAAGTATCATCATGAGCGTTGGGATGGAAAAGGGTTTCCCGACGGGCTACAGAAGGAAGACATTCCTTTGGAAGCGCGCATGCTTGCTTTGGCGGATTCTTTTGATGCCATGACCACTGACCGTCCGTACAAAAAGAGGATGTCTTTTGAAGATGCCAAAGAAGAGATTATCCGTTGCAGCGGCAGCCAATTTGACCCGGGATTAGTGCCTCCCATGATTAAAGTCATCGACAAACTCATAGCCGAACGGGATAAATGAGCGTATTCGGATTGTTTGTGATAGCGGGGCTTTTGGTCGGACTGTGTTTGGGAGGGAAGCTGACCCGTTTAGGAGACATTCAAATTCCCCGGTTTTGGTTCCTCATGGCATCTTTCATTTTAAGCATCCTGCCCGCGTATTCCCGGTTGGGGATTTTTGGCACCCACAAATACCTGGCTTTTGGAGTTTCTCTCCTTTCTTACGGACTTCTTTTCTACTCTTTGTACCCCAGTTTGCGTTTACTCGGTTTTAAGTCCATTTGGCTAGGCTCGTTTCTGAACTTGCTGGTTGAGGCGGTTAACCAAGGCCGTATGCCCGTACGCTTAGACGGTCTTTCACCTGAAAGATTACCGGCGGAAACCGCGAAACTGGCATCCAGTTTGACACATCAGGTGCTCGGGCCCGATACAAAAATGGCGTTTTTGGCAGACAATTATAGATTCAATCTGCCGGGGTTTAAGCCCTCTGTGGCAAGTGTGGGCGACTTTGTGCTGGGGCTGGGGGTGGCTGTTTTCATAATCGCCGTCATGCTGCGCGGTTTTCCTGTGCCCGAAGTTGATGCTAATATTAGCTGAGGGACAGGGGGTATTGATGTGTCATTTCTTAAAAAAATGTTTAACCCCAATGAACGCGAACTTAAGAAGATAAAACCCATCCTGGATGCGGTATCCGCACAAGAGCATGTTGTAAAAGGCCTCAGCGATGCCGATTTGGCGGCTAAAACGGCTGAATTTCGCCTACGGCTGGAAAACGGCGAGAATATGGACAGAATTTTGCCGGAAGTTTTCGCCGTTGTGAGAGAAGTCGCTTTCAGGGTTTTGGATATGAGGCCGTTTGACGTTCAAATCATTGGCGCGGCCGTGTTGCACCAGGGTCGGATAGCCGAGATGCAGACCGGCGAAGGCAAAACCTTGGTAGCCACGTTGCCTTCTTATTTGAATGCAGTGGGCGGAAGAACCGTGCATGTGATCACTGTTAACGACTATTTGGCCAAAAGAGATAGGGAATGGATGGGTCAGGTTCATCGTTTCCTTGGGTTAGAGGTCGGGCTTGTTGTGCCCGGTATGGACAGTGCCGCAAAACGGCACTCTTATTCGTGCCCCATAATCTACGGCACGAACTCTGAATTCGGTTTTGATTACCTTAGAGATAACATGGCGTGGAACAAACAGGATGTTGTTCAAAGCGCCCTAGACTATGCCATCATCGACGAAGTGGACTCGATTCTAGTAGATGAGGCCAGAACTCCCCTCATTATTTCGGGGCCAAGTGAGGGCTCTACCGACAAATACCAAAGATTCATGGGACTCGCGTCGGCGTTAAAACGGGATACAGATTACACCGTGGATGAAAAGGCCCGCATTGTTGTCATGACAGATGAGGGTGACAGGCGGGCTGAAGACTGGCTGGGTGAAGGCCGGCTTGATTCGGAACAGAATATCGGCTTGCACGCGTATATACGCCAAGCCTTGAGGGCCAAAGAACTCATGCAGCGTGACGTTGATTATGTTGTTAAAGACGGTGAAATCCTCATCGTCGACGAATTTACCGGCAGGATTCTGCCGGGACGCCGATATTCCGATGGGCTTCATCAAGCCATAGAAGCCAAAGAGGGCGTACAAGTTAAGGAAGAAAGCGACACGTTGGCCACCATTACGGTGCAAAATTACTTTAGGATGTACAAAAAGCTTTCGGGTATGACAGGCACTGCTTTAACCGAGGAACCGGAATTTCGAGAAATCTACGGGCTCGATGTGGTTTCAATCCCTACTAACCAAACCCTTATAAGGGATATCATGGCCGACTCTATCTGGAAAACAGAGAAGGCGAAATACAATGCGGTTGTCGACGAAATCGCACAATGCCACGAACAAGGCCGTCCTGTCCTTGTGGGAACCAGGTCCATAGAAAAATCCGAGCTGGTCTCGTCGCTTCTCAAAAGGCGCGGCATCCCTCACCAGGTGCTAAACGCCAAACACCACGAAAAAGAGGCCGAAATTGTGGCCCAGGCGGGGCGAAAAGCCAGCGTAACAATCGCCACGAATATGGCGGGACGGGGAACCGACATACTGTTGGGCGGGAACCCCGATTTTCTTGCCAGAAAAGCTTTGCGTCAGGAGGGTTATGACCCGTCAGTTGTGGAAATGGCGGCCGAGAAAGTCTTGCCTCATGATGTAACACAACAAGTGCAAAGCGGCCAGCTTGATGAGTTCTTGGAACAGGTTGTTGAAGCGCGGGCAAAGTACCCTGAACTGTTTTCCAAATTTAAGACTACCACCGACCTGGAGCACGATGAAGTCGTTGAAGTGGGCGGTCTGCACGTCTTGGGCACGGAACGACACGAAGCCCGCCGTATTGACAATCAGCTGCTGGGACGTGCAGGGAGACAAGGCGACCCGGGTTCATCCAGGTTCTATCTGTCTCTGGAAGATGAACTCATGAGGCTTTTCGGCGGCGATATGTTGTCGACGCTTATGGATCGCATAGGGTTTTCTGAAGACGAGCCCATTGAACATCCGCTTGTATCGAAATCTGTGGAAACGGCGCAAAAGAGAATAGAGTCTCACAACTTCTCCATTAGGCGGGACGTACTTGAGTACGATAACGTTCTTAATAAGCAGCGAGAAGTCATTTACGGTGAAAGGCGCCAAGCCATGTTCGAAGAAGACCTTACCCCGGTTGTTTGGGATATGGTGGTACGCGTATTGGATAGGGCGCTAGATTTGCACTGGCCCGAAGCCTCAAACAAAGAAGAGGTCGATTTGGATACTTTGGCCGCCTATATTAGAGATGTTTTCCCTGATTGCCCCTTGGAAATCATCACAAATGCCGTCAGTAGACCTGCGCTGCGCCAAGCCTTGGATGAGGTTTTCAACAAGGCATTTTTGGGGAAGCTTGCGCTCATGGGCCATCAGGCGAAAGACTTCCTAAGGCTCATTCTGTTAAGGGTAGTTGACCGCCAATGGGTAGAACAACTGGGCGCCATGACCGACTTGCGTGAAGGCATCGGCCTGGTAGCTTACGGCCAAAAAAACCCGTTGGTGGAATACACAAAGCAAGGCTACGAAATGTTTCAGGCTAGGATTCAAAACATCGAAGAAGACACGGCCCGTTATGTCTACAGGGTGGCCATAGCGAAAGACGGGGAATCCCAAAAACCAAGACCGGCTCAACCGAAACCTGCGCCTGTTAAAGTGAGGGCGAAAACCGGCGGAAAAGTCGGAAGAAATGACCCCTGCCCTTGCGGAAGCGGGCTGAAATACAAGAACTGTTGCGGGAAACTTACCTAGATTCAGGATTATATAGGGGGAAAAATCGTGTACGAGGATATTATTCGCGAACTCCACTCTTTGCAGGACAAATTGGACAACATCGGGAGGTCTCTTTGACTTACCAAAGCTAAAAGATGAGCTGGTCACGGCCAGAGAACAGATGCAGGACCCATCCATTTGGGATGAACCGAAAAAAGCGCAAGAAATCGGGAAAAAGGTTTCCAGGCTTGAGACAAAGATAAAGTCGTGGGAGACTTTGAAAAACGAGACTGACGATAGTATAGGTATCGCCGGTTTGGCCAAAGAGGAAGACGATTTTTCCCTTGTTGCCGACTTGGAAGAAGCAATATCGGATTTGACAGAGCGTGTTCGAGAGTTGGAGCTGACAACTCTTTTGTCGGGGCCCTATGATTCCCGTGACGCTATAATGTCTCTCCACGCGGGCGCGGGGGGAACAGAGGCAATGGATTGGGTGGAAATGCTGTACCGGATGTATACCCGGTGGGCTGAGCGGCGAGGTTACAAAACCGAGACACTTGACCTTTTGCCGGGCGAGGAAGCCGGGCTCAAAAGTGTCACTCTGTCTGTAAAAGGTGATTTCTGCTACGGATTTCTGAGAAGCGAAAAAGGTGTTCACCGTTTGGTCAGAATTTCTCCTTTTGACTCAAACGCCAGAAGGCACACCTCTTTTGCTTCGGTGGATGTGTTGCCCGAAATGGATGAAGAAGATGACGCGCTCATAAAGCCCGAGGATCTCAAAATCGATACTTTCCGATCTTCGGGCGCGGGCGGCCAGAACGTTCAGAAAGTGGATTCGGCCGTAAGGATAACGCACCTCCCCACGGGCACAGTTATCTCCTGCCAGAACGAACGCTCTCAATACAACAACAAAGTCGTGGCCATGAGATTATTGTCCGCTAAACTGCTTGCGCTCAGAGAAGAAGAGCGTCGAAAAGAGATAGACACTCTTCGGGGACCCCAGAAAGAAATAGCTTGGGGTAGCCAAATTCGGTCTTATGTGTTTCAACCGTACACTTTGGTCAAAGATCACAGGACAGGTGCTGAAATGGGAAGTGTAGAGCGGGTCATGGATGGCGATATCGACGAGTTTATCTATGCCAAGCTTCAAAAAGACGCGAGTGTTTCTGCGGACGATTAGTCTTCAAAGAAATGGGGCAATGAGATGAAACACTGTAAAACGATAATTCTGGGTATCTGTGCACTGGGTTTGAGCTTGGCTTTGGGTTGGTTTGGCAGGGGGTTGGCCGCACCCGAAAGTGTGCTTCCGGGCAGTGAAAGCGACCCGTTAGTGACCAAATCTTATGTAGACGCAAAAATCGCTTCGTCAATGCCCGAATCCGGCTTGGCGGTGGTTGAGGTGCCCGCGGGTTACAGCCTGATTGGCTCTGCCGGCGCCGAAATTATTTTACGCGGCGGCACTGCCAAGGCCATCGATTCTCAGCTGGGTGGTTTGTCTGACGTTACTTCCGGCGCCGATCTGAGAAGCGGGCAGAATATTCCCGCTAACCATTTGCTCATAATTCCCAGAGACGATGGGCGGGGTATTTTGGCAGTTAACGATGTCATCGTTTTGGTACGCGGGCGTTACGAGGTTCAGTAGGCCGAATTCAGCACAGATAGGGCAATGTCTACACTTTGGGCAGCCCGTGACCGCAAACTTGGCAACATGGATTCCAGCCGATTACCCAAAGCTTCGGCGTGGTCAGCCAGGTCGTATACGGCACTTTCGGGGTTTTCGGGAGTGACGGCCGGGTTCGGTAACACAGGGCATTTTGTCATCCTGCAAAACGCGCCGATTTTCGGATCGATGTCAATGCCCAAAAAAGGTACCCCCGCCTGGGCAGACAATATGAGAGTGTGCAGCCGCATGCCCACGCAAAATTGGCCTCGCCGGAGCACTCCCAAGGCTTCGGCGGGTGAAAGGTCCGACACATAGGGCGCCGGTTTTTCGCCCATTTGGCACAAGAACCGGTTGAAAATATCCACGAGTTCCATATCCCGATCTTGCATTACCATGAGACACGGTTCGAAACCCTTAAGCCTAAGACCCGCGGCGGACTTAGCCAAATCCAGATAGAAATTCTTGGGGGCTTTGTTCGGCCGAAGCGCAAACCACACAAGTTTCCCGTCGCACCCGGCGGTTTTCAAAACCTGATCGACTGTGGCGTCCGGGGCCGCGTTCAGCAAAAATGCCGGGTCTGCCGTGACCGTTACAGGGCGGCACACGCCCATATCGCGCAAAGCGTTTAAAGACTCCCGGTCTCTCACAGTTATTTCGGCGACCTTTGACAAAGCCAGTCTGGTCAAACGCCTTCCCACCCAAGATGTAACCGGGCCAATGCCGTTGGCATACACAACAGTCGGCTTTTTTTGAAGGCGGCTCAAAAACAAAATAGAAAGATAGTACATTAATGACCTGAAAGAAGTGGAGTCCTGCAAAAGGCTTCCCCCGCCAAACAACACCATGTGTGACGCGCTGATGGCCCTTACTACGGTTGTCAAAGACATCCTGGGCAAGGCGGTGATGTTGTAAGAGTCACGAGTAGTTTCAGGGGATTCGGACAAAGCGGTAATTTGGACATTTGGGTCTTTTGACCGAAAAGCTGCAACAGTTGAAGCCAATATGGCCTCGTCGCCTATGTTTCCAAAACCGTAGTATCCGGAAATGAGGATCTTTTTGATTTTTGGCACCTCTTCCCCGGTGACACAACCCAGACAGGTACTGTTCCATGAGATCATAGCAGAAAAGGTGAACCCTGTAAAAATGCCGTACAGATTTGGCGACACAGGGCGGCAGGGAATCTCGTTTTTCGTGTTGAAGTGTGGCACACTGTATTGGGATATGCCCATGAAAGTTGAAGAATGCGGGAAACGGTGATTTTGTGGCTTATTTAGACATTTTGGGAGTTGAATTTTATTCAGTCACCCTTTCGGGCGCGGGCAAAGCCATCGAATGGATGCTTTCGAGAGACGATGGCGTTACCCGCGTGGTTGTAACGGCTAATCCGTTAATGGTGATGAATGCACAAAAAGATCCCGAATTCATGGAAGTGCTTAACGGCGCAGACCTTATAACTCCCGACGGGGTCGGCATTGTTTGGGCTGCAAGACGTCTCGCAAAAGTCTCGCTGCAACGTGTAACGGGTATTGATATCGTACAAAAACTGTTCTTGCGGAAAACCCCCCTAAAAGTTTTTCTTCTGGGCGGCAAGCCCAATGTCGCCAAAGCCGCCAAGGCAGCCATAGAGCTAAACTATCCGATGGTGGAAGTTGTGGGCACACAACATGGCTTTTTCGACGCAGGCCAAGAGAGTCAGATAGCCGCGGCTGTCAAGGGCTGTTCCCCGGATCTGTTGCTAGTGGGTATGGGTTCCCCAAAACAAGAAAAGTTTATCTGGAGTAACAGAACACATTTAGGCGCAAAAGTAGCAATAGGGGTGGGGGGCGTGTTTGATGTACTGTCAGGCAATGTCGCCAGGGCCCCCAGCGTTTTCCAACGGTTGGGTTTGGAATGGTTTTACAGATTGGTGAGAGAGCCAAGCAGACTAAAAGCCGATGTTGCCTTGGTGGATTTCGCCATACGGGTACAAGCCAAAGCTTTTAGTCATAGGAACAAGGTTGAAAAGGGAGACGAAGACGATGACGGAAACATTAGTACGATCAAAAGCTCTTGCGATCCGCCGTCACATAATTGAGATGGTGGGTAAGGCCGGTTCCGGACACCCGGGAGGTTCTCTTTCTTGTACCGATATGTTGGCCGCCTTATATTTTGGGGATATCCTCAAGGTTAAACCCGAGAATCCCCATTGGCCCGATAGAGATAGACTGGTGCTTTCCAAAGGCCACGCTGCTCCGGCTTTGTACGCCGCGTTGGCGGAGAAAGGCTTTTTTGACACCCAAGAGCTTTTAACCTTAAGGGAGCGCGGCTCGATTTTGCAGGGACATCCCGATTGTTTGAAAGTGCCCGGCGTGGATGTTTCCACAGGTTCTTTGGGACAAGGGTTATCGCAAGCAGTGGGTATAGCACTTTCCGGCAAGCTGGATAAGAAAGATTTTTTCGTGTGGGCCATATTGGGTGACGGTGAGTGCCAAGAGGGGCAGATTTGGGAGGCCGCCATGTCCGCAAGTCACTACAAGCTAGGCAATCTGGTGGCAATAATTGACCATAATGGTCTGCAAATAGATGGGCCCGTGGGAACAGTCATGTGTGTGGAACCAATTGGCGCCAAGTTCAGCGCTTTTGGGTGGAAAGTCTTGGATGCAGACGGCCACGACATACCCATGCTGCTCAACATGTTTTCGTCGATAGACCGCCGAAGCGAAAAACCCACCGCCATAATAGCTAAAACTACAAAAGGTAAGGGTGTTTCTTTTATGGAAGGCGTGGCAGGGTGGCACGGTAAAGCGCCCAAAGGCCATGAGTTAGAACAAGCGCTTATCGAGCTGAAATAGTCGAACATCTTATTATGTGGGAGTGTCTATAGTGCCAAAACTTATGGCTACAAGAGATGCTTACGGCGAGGCTTTAGTGAGCATAGGCCGGGAGAATCCCGATGTAGTAGTTTTAGATTGTGACCTTTCATCGTCCACCAAAACGGGCATGTTTGCTAAGGAGTTTCCTGATAGGTTCTTTAACGTGGGCATAGCCGAGTCTAACATGATGGGTATTGCGGCAGGGTTGGCACGCTCGGGAAAGATCGTGTTTGCCTCCAGTTTTGCCGTGTTCGCCACAGGCAGAGTATATGACCAGATTCGCCAATCCATAGCCTATCCCAAGGCGAACGTCAAGATAGTGGCGACCCACGCCGGGCTTACCGTTGGGCCCGATGGAGCGTCCCACCAAGCCCTTGAAGATATTGCGCTTATGCGTGTGTTGCCAAACATGACGGTAATAGTACCCAGCGACGCAAAAGAGACAATGGAAGCCGTTGAGGCATCAGTAAGGCTTGACGGCCCGGTCTACCTTCGGTTGGGGCGGGAGGCTGTACCCGAGGTTATGCCGGCCGGTGTTCATTTTGAAGTTGGTAAAGCCGCGCCTGTTTTCCCCGACGTTTCCCGTACCGACATTTTGGAAGGTAAAGGCGGTTCTTTTGATGTGTTGTTCGCCTGTTGCGGGATTATGGTGAAAGCCGGTGTTGAAGCTGCCAATATGCTTGAAAAATCAGGAGTAAGGTGTCTTGCGGCAAATTTCGCTTCTGTGAAACCGTTGGATGCCGAATTTTTGGTTTCGGCCGCCAAGGCCAGCCGTGTTGTAATAGCCGCCGAGGAACACAGCATTATAGGTGGATTTGGCAGCGCTGTTTGCGAGTGTTTGGGTGATTCGTATCCTACTGTGGTGAAGCGGGTTGGGGTTAAAGATGTGTTCGGTGAGTCGGGGCCGGCCTCAGAGCTTTTGCAGGCTTATGGGCTTACGGCAGAAGACTTAGTCCAAGAAGCAAAAAACGCTTTGTCTTCCTAGGCAGCTACACGGCGTTATCTGTTTGAGAAAAATCTGGGCGGAACAGGAATGGGTCACAGACTGTCGAATATATGATGAGGCGAAGCCATGCTTCAGCACAGATTCGACAGGTGATGGATTTGATTTTTCTCAGGGAAGTATGCAAGGTATATACGACGGGTATTCCCGCTTTGGACCAAGTGTCATTGGATATAGAAAAAGGCGAATTCGTCTTTATAGTTGGGGCCAGCGGCGCAGGCAAATCGACACTTATAAAGCTATTGTACCGGGAGGAAGTTGCGTCCCAAGGGCAAGTTTTTGTCGCGGGCAAAGAGCTGGGCAGGATGCGGCGCAGAGATGTACCGTTTTTACGAAGGCGAATAGGGGTCGTTTTCCAAGATTTTAGGTTGCTTCCTGACAGAACCGTTGCAGAAAACGTGGCTTTTGCTCTTCAAGTGACAGGCGCCGGCGGCCGCGATGCCGCGAAAAGGGTAATAAGGGTTCTATCCATGGTCGGTTTAAGGCACAGGCAATCCGCCTATCCCCATGAATTGTCCGGGGGCGAGCAGCAAAGGGTGGCCATTGCCAGAGCCCTTGTGAGAAATCCTGATATTCTTTTGGCGGACGAGCCTTCCGGCAATCTGGACCCTAAAACTGCTTTGGACATTTTCAAAATATTCGAGAGGGCTAACGTTTTCGGCATGACGGTGGTGGTGGCCACTCACGCCAGCAGTATCGTGGATTGCATGCGCAAAAGGGTAATCGAATTGGATGCGGGTTCCGTCGTGCGGGATGCCTTGAGGGGAGCTTACGACCGTTGAGATATTCTGCCGGAGGTTATCTGCTTTACGAAACAGGCAAAGGTATTTGGCGCAACAAGATGTCGTCCTTCCTTTCGTGCGCTACCACGGCTTTGGCTCTTTTCTTATTGGGCGTAGCTTTTCTTATCAGTATGAATCTCACTTTTGTGTTGGGTGTAGTACAAGAACAGATGGAAATACAAGCATATTTTCAAAACGACGCAAGTGAAGAAGATTGCGTTGCGGCGTTTGAGGAAGTCAAAGCTTACCAAGACGTAAGTGAAGTGAAACTGGTTACGAAAGAAGAGGCACTGGCCGAATTTAGGCTTATGTTTAAGGATAATCCCCAAGTCATCGAAGGGTTAGGGGAGGATAATCCCCTTCCTGCCAGTTTGCGGGTTACCACAAATGGGGCCGAACTCATAGCCGGGGTAGCAGAAGCGATTAAGCAGATCGATGTTGTAGACGACGTTATTTTTCAGGAGGAAGCCGCCAGCAGAGTGGCTTCAATTGGCAGAGTGTCGCAGATGATTTCTTTGGGAGGAATGCTGGTGGTGGGCCTCGTGGCTGTCATGGTCATTGGGAACTCCATCCGGCTTTCGATAGATGCCCGGCGCCACGAGATCGCCATAATGAAAATGGTAGGGGCAACCGATGAGTTTATTGCGGGGCCGTTTATCCTGGTAGGGGTGGTATTGGGGACTTTGGGCGCGCTGGCAGGAGCCGCCATTGCAATGGGGCTTTACGCGTGGCTCTTTTCGACTATGATAACCGTCTTGCCGTTTATACCATTACTCGAGCTAAAAGCGGCCACGGCCATGCGTATGTTGGTGATAATGGTAGGCACCGGTTGTTTTGTGGGCGTGTTGGGCTCATCCATTTCTTTGAGGCGGCATCTAAGAGTTTGAGTGGGGGTCATTGTGTTGATGTCAAAGGTTTACCGATGCTTTCGGGGAATTGTGTGCGCGGCCATTCTGATTTCCTTCATATGTATCCCCAATGGCTTTGTCCGGGCCGACCCTCTGGACGACAAGTTTAGGGAACTGCAAAACCTTCAGCAAGAGATTGAGGGATACAGATCGCAAATAGCGTCCCAAAAGAAAAACGAGACTTCAGTGACAGCCGAGATTCAAAAGCTCGATAGGGAACTGGCTTTGGCCGAGACCGAACTGAATTACATAGTTACAAGAATGGGTTATTTGAACGGCGAAATAGATGATACCAGAAGAGCCATAGATGAAGTGAAAGAACGGCTTGCCGCTCAGAAGACAGCCTATGATGCCCGCTTGGTGAGCATGTATAAATCACGTAATGTATCGTACATAGAAGTTTTGCTGCAATCTGAAAACCTGTCAGACTTTTTGTCCAGGGTGCGCTATCTCCGCGCGGTGGCCCTCCACGACAATGACATTATGGCCGAATACAAAGCCGATCAAGCTCAGCTTGTATCCGAACAAGAAGCTCTGGAAAACAATTTGGCGCAAATGCTTTCCCTTAAAAGTGAGCAAGAAACAAAACGGGTGGAAGTGGCTTCCAGAAGCAAGGATCGCGAAGCGTATTTGACACAGCTTCAAAAAGACCGCAAAAGGATGGAACAAGCAGTAGAGGCTTTGGAGGCGGAATCAAAGGCTCTTGAAAAAATAATCGCCGATTTGCAGGCACAAAACCCCAGGGAAAAGAAAGAAAATTTGTCGTTCATTTGGCCCGCCAGCGGCGGATGGATCAGCGATGTGTACGGCAATCGTGAACACCCGGTTCTGGGGGGTACCAGGTTTCACTCAGGTATCGATTACGCCGCTAACAGAGGTTCCGATATAAAAGCCGCTGAGGACGGCACAGTCATTTTGTCGGGGACCAACGGCGGGTATGGGCTATGTGTAGTTATTGACCATGGCGGCGGAATATCTACTTTATACGGCCACGCCGATAAGCTGCTGGTAAAAGTCGGCCAAGTGGTGGCTCAAGGGCAAGTAATCGCCAAAGTTGGCTCCACCGGCGTGTCTACAGGCCCTCATCTACACTTCGAGGTAAGGGTCAACGGCGCAACACAAAATCCCCTTGATTGGCTTCCGTAACAATGAAGCTATAGGCCCGGGGCATAAGGGGTACCCTTCTTGGTGTGCGGTATTCCTGTATGCTAGACTGAATACAACATAGAAGGCTTATTTCAAATTGCCTTGAATGCCCTAAAGGGGGCTTTCGATTTATGATATCCAAAAGAAGGCTATGGGCGTCTTGTTTGGCTACTGCCGTTCTGGCTGCCCTATTAGGGGGCGGCCTTAGTCTTTATTGGGCGTCCCGGGCGACTCCGTTAGGTAAAGTTTGGAGTATTGTAGACCTTATAGATAGAACGTTTTATGAGCCTGTAGACCGGGACGGAGCTTTTGAAGGCGCTTTTCAGGGCGCCGTCGGTTCGTTGGGGGATCCTTATTCGGTTTACATGAACGCCGAGGAATGGAAGGACTACCTCATTCGAACATCGGGAGAGTACACCGGTATAGGCATAACTATTGATGTTAGGGAAGATTTGGTCAGGATAGCCGAGCCTATGATAGGCACCCCCGCGGAAAAAGCCGGTCTTAAAGCAAACGATGTTATCTTAAAGGTTGACGGGGAATCGGTTAAGAATAGCGATGACGTAGCCAGTAAGATCAGGGGCCCGGCGGATACGCCCGTCACTTTGGTGATATTGCGCGATAACGAGACTTTTGAAACGACAATCATAAGAAAGCCTATAATGGTCCCCGCCGTCAGCTCGCAAATGCTTGAAAACCATATCGGCTTGATACAGCTTATGAGTTTTAACGAACACTCTTATTCGGAAACAAAATCTGCCTTGGATACCCTGCTCGCACAAGGGGTAAAGGCAGTGATCCTTGATATGCGGTACAACGGCGGAGGTTTTGTGGATCAATGCTTGGGTATCGCGGAGCTATTTGTTCCCAAGGGTACAGTGGTCAGCTTGCGTTACAAAGATAAACCTGAACAAGTCAGCTCAACCAGCGGTGAAGGGCTCGGGATGCCCTTGGTCGTTTTGGTAAACGGCGGCACTGCCAGCGCGTCTGAAATATTGGCCGGGGCTATACAAGACCGCGAAGCGGGCACTTTAGTGGGTACTCAAACTTTTGGCAAAGGACTGGTTCAGAGCATATTTTACCTCCCGGATAAATCAGTAGTTAAGGTTACCACCGCCGAGTACTTAACGCCGGGGGGCAGGAAAATCCACGGCGAAGGGTTAACGCCCGATGTGGAGATTCAAGGCGACGAAGAGCAAATAGCCAAAGCCATAGAGTTGTTAACAACAGCCTTGGCCGACGGGCAGTAGAAAGGGGTACGCTTTTGAAACCGTTGGCAGATCTTGTGGTTTCTGTTCTGAAATCTTATCCATCGATATTCCTAAACCCTGTAGTTGCGGTTTTGTATTTGGTGGTATTGGGTCTCGTGGGCGTGCAGTACAAGCGTGTGCAGTCAATCGAGGAACGGGTGTACGGCAGGTCCCAAAACAAGGCGTTTCACCAGACGATAGTATCTATAGGCTTGGGGCTGGTGGGCGGCCTTTTGGCCAGCGTTTTGCTGGTTGTTGTGGGTGTTACCGTAAGCGACAGCGGCATAGGGTACCTGCTTCCTACTGCCCTTTTGCTTTTTCTTTTCCATCCCCGGTTTCTGTGTTTTTCCTACGCGGGCGGGTTATTAAGCGTAAGCAATATTTTGTTCGGATGGCCCAAAATCAACGTGGCTGCCATTATGGCCTTGGTAGCTTGCTTGCATGCCGCCGAGGCGTTTCTCATTTGGCTAAGCGGCAGCGGTTGTGCCACCCCTCTATATATACAGACAAAAAACGGCAAGGTAGCGGGGGGGTTTAGTCTTCAACGGTTCTGGCCTATCCCGCTCATAGTTTTGTACCTTGTGAAAGTTCCGGATGTTTCCAGCCTTCAAGGGCTTATTCACCTGCCTGACTGGTGGCCCCTAATCAGCGCTTCGCCTGTGGCGGGGCCCGGGCTGCCCGTTTTCGTCACCATGCCCATTGTGGCTGCTTTGGGGTATGGCGATTTGAGTGTGGCCCGTACACCCCGGGAAAAGGCCAAACATACCGCTAAAAACCTGTTCATTTATAGTGGGTTACTCTTAGGTTTCTCTGTGGTGGCTTCTAGGTGGAAAGCTTTTTCGTTGGTGGCGGCGCTGTTCGGGCCTATAGCCCACGAGGTGGTCATCAAAACGGGGTCCGCGGAGGAATTTGAACCGTCTCCCTATTACGGGGCGGTTTCAAACGGTGTGATGATCATGGAAGTGTTTGACGGAACCCCGGCAAAGCACGCCGGCCTTCAAAGAGGCGATATTGTGCTCAAAGCCGGAGGGCTTCCCGTCAGAACCCGCGAGGAGCTCAACCATGTTTTGATGGAACCGGGCCCGGTCACGCTCGAGGTAACCTCAAAAAGGAACGCAAAGATTAGGGACATAACTGTACGCAGGACCCACGAGTCTTTGGGCATCGTAACTGCCCCGGATTTGGGAGATCGGCCTGTTGTAAGTACCGACGCACCCGGCCCTCTGATCAACTGGATCCGAAACCTCAAACGCTGACGGCAAACATCCATTTGCTATAGTGTCGGCTCATTTGTATAATGATCGAGCGGAGGTATACATTTGAGCGACTTTAAACTGATCTCGGAATACACTCCTCAAGGCGACCAGCCTTCTGCCATCGATTCGCTGGTAGAAGGCATCAATTCCGGTGAAAAGCATCAGGTGCTTTTGGGGGTTACAGGTTCAGGTAAAACATTCACAATAGCCAATGTGGTGGAACGGATAAACCGGCCCGTGTTGGTTATTTCCCATAATAAAACTCTTGCGGCCCAGCTTGCGTCAGAGTTCAAGACTTTCTTTCCCAAAAACGCTGTGGAATACTTTGTAAGCTACTACGACTATTACCAGCCCGAGGCTTACGTGGTTCAATCTGACACCTATATCGAAAAAGATGCCACCATAAACGATGAAATAGACAAACTTCGCCATTCTGCCACCAGTGCGCTGTTGGAAAGAAGAGATGTCTTGGTGGTGGCCTCAGTGTCCTGCATTTACGGCCTTGGCTCGCCCGAAGACTATCACAATCTGATGGTTTCCTTGAGGCCGGGTATGGTAAGAGACCGCCAAGAAATTCTGAGGCGTTTGGTAGACATTCAATACACCAGAAATGATATAGATTTTCAAAGGGGCACTTTTCGAGTGCGGGGTGACGTGCTTGAAATATACCCCGCCAGCTCAACAGACAAAGCCATCAGGGTTGAAATGTTCGATCAAGAAATAGAGAGAATCCTGGAATTTGACGTACTGACGGGCCAGGCTATCTCGGAACAAAACTATGTGGGGATATTCCCCGCAAGACACTATGTGACCACCGATACCAAAATGCTCAAGGCTATTGAAACCATCGAAGCCGAGCTTAAAGAAAGGCTCAAATCTCTCCGGGATGAAGGAAAAATACTGGAAGCATACAGGTTGGAGCAAAGAACCCACCACGACCTGGATATGATGCGTGAAGTTGGGTATTGCGCCGGCATCGAGAACTATTCAAGGCACCTTACGGGAAGGGATCAGGGCGAACCGCCTTACACTTTATTAGATTTTTTCCCGAAAGACCTTGTGGTGGTAATAGACGAGTCACACGTCACCATCCCGCAAATACGGGGTATGCATTTGGGCGACAGGTCCAGAAAAGATTCCTTAGTCAATTTCGGGTTCCGGCTGCCGTCGGCTTACGATAACAGGCCCTTGGCCTTCGACGAGTTCGAAAAAAAAGTGGGCCAGGTGATTTATGTTTCCGCCACCCCGGGTCCGTACGAGTTAAGTCACACCCAAAGGGTCGTAGAACAGGTTGTAAGGCCCACGGGGTTATTGGATCCGCCGCTTTCCATTCGGCCCACAAAAGGTCAAATCGATGACCTGGTGAAGGAGATCCGGGCACGGGTGACGCGAAAGGAGCGCGTTCTGGTAACCACGCTGACGAAACGCATGGCCGAAGACCTTACGGATTATTTGCGGGATATAGGGATCCGCGTTCGTTACATGCACTCGGACGTGCAAACTCTCGAAAGGATGGAAATAGTAAGGGATTTGCGCTTAGGCGCCTTCGACGTGCTTGTGGGGATCAATCTGCTGAGAGAAGGGTTGGACTTACCCGAAGTCTCTTTAGTGTGTATCTTGGATGCCGATAAAGAGGGATATCTGCGATCTGTAACGTCTCTCATTCAAACCATCGGCAGGGCGGCCAGAAACGTAAACGGGCAAGTTATAATGTATGCAGACAGGATAACGGGTTCGATGGATGCGGCTATCACCGAAACCGAAAGGCGCCGAAAGAAGCAAGAGGCTTACAACCAAGAGCATGGCATAATACCCTCTACTATAGAGAAGGCTATCCGCGATATTATTCAGATTCAAAAACCGGTGGATGCTCGAGGCGAATACTATTGGCAAGATAAGGACTTGAAAAGCATCCCCAAAAGATCCATACCTAAGCTCGTGGAGAAAATGAAAAAGGAAATGAAACAAGCATCAAGGGATCTCGAATTTGAAAGGGCAGCCCTTTTGAGAGATATGATATTTGAACTTGAAGATAAGCTGGGGACTCCCGGCATGCGAGGTTTGGTTAATGCCAAAAGATAAGATCATCATAAGAGGGGCGCGTCAGCATAACCTCAAAGGGGTAAACGTCGAAATCCCCAGGGACAAGCTGACGGTTATAACGGGGCTTTCAGGCTCCGGCAAGAGCTCACTCGCTTTCGATACCATATACGCGGAAGGCCAAAGGCGCTACGTCGAATCTTTGTCAGCTTATGCCCGTCAATTTCTCGGGCTTATGGATAAGCCTGACGTCGACTACATCGAGGGGCTTTCGCCCGCCATTTCCATCGATCAGAAATCCGGTTCGAGGAACCCGCGTTCAACGGTGGGCACGGTAACAGAGATTTACGACTATATGCGTCTTTTGTACGCAAGGGTGGGGCATCCCCATTGCCCGGTTTGCGGGAAACCCATCGCAAAGCAGACTGTAGATCAAATAGCCGATCAAATAGAAGCTTTGCCCGAAGGCACGCGCTTTTCTATATTGGCGCCACTGGTAAGAGGGCGAAAAGGCGAGTACGAGAAAGTTTTCAGCGATATCCAACGGGCGGGCTATATAAGGGTCCGTGTTGACGGCACTGTGGGCGAGCTCTCCGAGTATTTGGGGCGGCGTTTGGAGAAGCAGAAGAAGCACACCATCGAAGCCGTGGTAGACCGTCTTGTCGCTCGTCCCGGCATCAGAAGCCGTCTTGTAGACTCGGTTGAGGCAGCCATTCAATTATCGGGGGATCTCATCATAGTACAAGTGCAAGACCAGGAAGACCTTGTCTTCAGCCTGTCTTTGGCTTGCCCCGATTGCGGGGTCAGTTTTCCCGAACTGGAGCCCAGGCTATTTTCGTTCAACAATCCTTTCGGCGCTTGCCCGGCCTGCAACGGTTTGGGTATGAATCTTGAACTGGAACCTGAGCTGATCATTCCTGACAAAAATAAGTCCATCGCGGAAGGGGCCGTGGCTCCTTGGGGCGGCACACCAAACGGATACTACGCACAGCTTCTGGATTCTGTCGCCAAACATTTTGGCATTCCCACCGATGCCCCGGTGGGTACTTTGGCAAAAGGCCAAATGGATAAGATTTTGTACGGGGTTCCCAACGAACGCGTGCCGTTTCAATACGAGAATCAATACGGAAGGCGCAGCGACCGGCTTATAGTATTTGAAGGCGTAGTGCGGAATTTGCAGAGACGGCATGAAAGCGCCGCTAGCGATGAAGTGCGTCAGTACATCGAAGAATTCATGGAAGCCAGGCCCTGCCCGTCTTGCAAAGGGGCGAGGCTCAAGCCCGAGGCTTTGGCAGTTACGATCGGCGGCAAAAATATACATGAAGTCACAAGCATGTCAATACACGCGATTACCGGGTTCTTCGACGGACTAAAGCTATCCCATCGGGAATATCTCATCGCAAACCAAGTGTTAAAGCAGATTCGTTCAAGATTACAATTCCTTACAGATGTAGGGTTGGGGTATCTTACCCTGACGAGGCAAGCGGGGACCCTGGCCGGGGGTGAAGCTCAAAGGATTAGGCTTGCCACGCAGATTGGGTCGGGTTTGGTGGGCGTATTATATGTTTTGGATGAACCCAGCGTTGGGCTTCACCCGAGAGATAACAAACGCCTACTGGATACCATTATCCACCTTCGGGACATCGGCAATACTGTCATAGTGGTGGAACACGATGAAGACACCATAAGAAACGCAGATTATGTTATCGATGTAGGGCCGGGAGCAGGTGAACACGGCGGTCACATTGTGGCATCGGGAAAGGTTTCCGATATTACATCGAATCCCCAATCGATTACAGGCCAATATCTAAACGGAACCAAGCGAATTGAGATACCTGACAGAAGGCCGCCTACCGACAAGTGGATTAAGCTTGTGGGAGTAAGGGAACACAACTTAAAGAGCATCGATGTAAATATTCCCGTGGGTGTGTTTACTTGTGTTACAGGGGTTTCAGGTTCGGGCAAAAGCACCTTGGTCAACGATGTTTTGTACCGCAAACTTGCGTCTGTCTTAAGCGGCGCCCGGCAAAGGCCGGGAAAACATGACGAGATCACGGGTACTGAGCATTTGGACAAAGTCATAAACATCGACCAAAGCCCTATCGGACGAACCCCCAGGTCAAACCCGGCAACTTACACAGGGGTTTTTACCGACATAAGAAGCGTTTTCGCCATGTCCACCGAGGCGAAAATTCGCGGCTATAAGCCGGGGCGGTTCAGCTTCAACGTTCGAGGCGGAAGATGCGAAGCATGCCGGGGCGACGGCATCATCAGAATAGAAATGCAGTTTTTGCCCGATGTTTACGTCCCGTGCGAAGTGTGCGGGGGAAAACGATATAACAGCCAGACTTTGGAAGTGCGCTACCACGGCAAAAATATATCCGAAGTGTTGGACATGACAGTCAGCGAAGCCTTGGAACTTTTCAAGAATGTGCCCATTATCACAAGGAAGCTGCAGACCATTTACGATGTGGGTCTGGGCTATATTCGGCTGGGTCAACCGGCTACCACTTTGTCGGGAGGCGAGGCCCAAAGGGTCAAGCTGGCTACAGAGTTATCTCGGCGGGGCAATGAAAGAACTTTGTACATTCTCGACGAGCCCACAACCGGGCTTCACTTCGAAGACACGCGCAGGCTTTTGGAGGTGCTGCAAAGATTGGTAGATCAAGGCAGCACAGTTGTGGTTATAGAACACAATCCGGATGTCATAAAAAGCGCCGATTTCCTCATCGATTTGGGTCCCGAGGGCGGCGAGGGGGGAGGGCGCGTTATCGCGACGGGCACTCCCGAACAGGTGGCCGCGGTTCAGGGGTCTTTTACGGGTCAGTTTTTAAAGCGCATTTTGATGCCCGGGGAAGTGCTTTACGGTGTGGCAAATGGCGGAACTGACTAACAAAATCGAAGGGCGCGCTTGGATAGGCTTCAGAGGCGACCGCAGCGTCCTGGACGAAAAGACTAAGGATGTCACAGAACTCCCCGGGGTGTACGTGTTTCGGGGCCCCGGAGGAGACGTTTTGTATGTTGGAAAGGCCAAAAACCTGCGAAAGAGACTTCGCTCGTATTTTTCCGTCAATTTAGAGGCTAAAGCGGAAGCGCTAATGGAAAGAGTGGCAGGCCTTGAAACCATAACCGTAGAGTCAGAGGTCGAAGCTCTGATTTTGGAGTTAAATCTCATAAAGAAGCACAGGCCCAAGTACAACATTCTTCTTACAGACGATAAACAGTATCCCTATATTCGTGTCGGGCTCAAAGAAGCGTGGCCAAGAGTGACAGTGGTGCGGCGGGTTCAAAGGGACGGCGCCAGATATTTCGGGCCTTTCACAAGATCAAGTTCTGTAAGGGAGACCTTGATCATTTTAAGAAGGTTATTTCCTTACAGAAACTGTACCGACAGGGTGTTTGCCCAGACTACCAGGCCGTGCCTGGATTACCACATTGGGCGTTGCTTGGGGCCGTGCACCAACAAAGTTGATGAGGCTACTTACAGAAAGACTATAGATGAGGTTATCAAGTTTCTGGAAGGCAGGCACAGAAGGGTCCGCGGCAGCCTTGAGAAAAGGATGCTGGAAGCTGCCGAGAATTTCGAATTTGAAGTTGCGGCCAGGCTGAGGGACCAGATTCAAAGCCTTGACCACATCACCGAAAAGCAGCGAATCGTGTCGCCGGACCTAAAAGACAGGGATATTTTAGGGTTGGCTCGTACCGCAGAGAACGCTTTCGTCGTACTGCTTCCGGTGCGGGAAGGAAAAATCGTGGGAAAAGACGGGTTCATACTAAACGGAACCGGCGCGGAAGAAGATTCTGGTATCCTGGAAGCGTTTATAACCCAATATTATTCCATGGCATCATTTATCCCCACACAAATCGTTATGCCGACAAGATTGGCGTCGGAAATCGAGATTCAAGATTTCCTCAGGGAACAAAGAAAGGTGAACCAAGAGCGGGATAGAGCGGTTCGTTTGATAGTGCCCAAAAGAGGGCGTCTGAAGGATCTGGTAACAATGGCCTCCGACAATGCTTCCACAATGATGGCGGATATTGTACCCAAGAGGGAACGTGAAAAACAACAAAACTTGGCCGCCATGCAGGATTTGGCCGACGCCTTGGGTATGGCCCGCCTGCCCATTAGGATAGAGGGCTATGACATCTCCAATATTTCAGGGCAAGAAACAGTGGCCTCCATGGTTGTGTTGAACGATGGGCGGCCTGATAAAACCCAGTATCGCAAGTTTCGCATGAAGGTTCAGGGCAAACCCGACGACTTTCTCATGATGCAGGAAGTGCTTTGGAGAAGACTCAAAAAAGGACTTCAGGAACGGGAAGAAATGAAGACTACAGGCCGCGGCGGGAAGTTTTCGCTTTTTCCCGACTTGATATTGGTGGATGGCGGAAAAGGCCAAGTTAGCGCGGCCAAGAAAGTTCTGGACCAGCTGGGCCTCGACATACCTTTGGTTGGCTTGGCAGAAAAAAACGAGGAGCTTTTTGTTCCCGGCGAGTCGGATCCGCTTGTGCTCCCCAAAGACTCGGGCGCGCTTTATCTGGTAATGAGGTTACGGGACGAAGCTCACCGTTTCGCCCTTACGTACCACCGAAAACTCCGAGGACAAAAGGCGCTGAAATCCGTGCTTTCAGATATCCCCGGGATCGGCCCCGCGAAGGCTAAGAGTCTCTTGTCGGTTTTCGGAGACGTTGAATCCATCAAAAAGGCTTCACTGTCCGAAATTGCCCGCGCACAGGGTGTTGGGCCGGCTTTAGCCAAGAAGATAGCATCTCATCTTCAAAACTCGTAATTTACTGCATCGAAAAAGATCTTGCAAAGCAGTGCTTAATTTTATTTATATTCATATTGACTTTATTTAACCTATACACTACATTGATAACAGGAAGGTGAAAGGAATGGCCAACAAAGTTGTGGGAAGGTGCCCTATCTGCGGTGAGGAGTTGATGGTTACTGAATTACAGTGCGTAAACTGTCAAGCTAAGATTTCCGGCCGTTTCGAGTTGTGTAAATTTTGTAAACTGCCCCAAGACCAGCGGGATTTCGCTGAAGTCTTCATAAAAAACAGGGGCAACATCCGCGAAGTTGAGAGAGAGCTGGGTATCTCGTACCCCACCGTGAGGAGCAGGTTGGAGAATCTCATAAAGGCGCTGGGATATTCGGCGTTGTCCGATGAGTCGCAAGAGGCACGCGAAGACTTTGTGGCGAGAGAAAGGAAACAGATTCTTGACAGGCTGGCCAGCGGCAAAATCAGCGCCCAAGAAGCAACCAGGCAATTGAAAGGTCTGTCGGAAAGGTAGAACGCGCTCGAAGGGGGTTTTCAGTTGTCCAAGGAAGAAAAAATGTTGATTCTTCAAATGGTGTCAGACGGAAAGATTACACCTGAACAGGGTAACGACCTTTTGCGTGCGGTGTCGCAAGCGCCGCCGGCCACAACGCCGGCTGCCTACAGTCAAGCTGAGGCTGATATTGCACCTGAAGCCGGGTTTGAAACGCCGGCGGGGCAAGGGTGGCAGAAGGAGCGCAGCTTAGGCAGTCGAGTTGTGGGACACAGTGTTTCAGGACTTGGCGATATGTTAGCCAAAGTTATCGGTCACTCTTTTAGGGCGGGAACTTCCGCGGGCAGGCTCGTTCGTAAGGAGCTTAAAGGCGAGTTGCCCGAAGAAGGAATACTAGATGTAACTTTGTCTTCTGCCAATGGGGCAATCAAGGTCCAAGCTTGGGACCAGCCGGGTTTTTGCCTTGAAGCCATAGCCAAACTGAATATAAGTTCAGAAACCGAAAGTAATGACTACCTAAAAGACGTTTTTTCCTTTGTTCACGACGGTTGTGTCATCTCCGCGAAGAGCGAAATGACAAAAGATCTTTGGTGGAAATCACCCTCACTGGGGTTTGTCCTCAGTATTCCCAAGAACAGGGAAGCCACTTTATGCCTGTCCTCCCAAAGCGGCCGCATCGTGATTGAAAACGTCTGTGGCCCCAGACTGCGGGCTTCCACTGCCAACGGGCGAATTTGCGTTAGCGGGGCCGATTTTTCCGCGTCGGATCTCAACACGGCCAATGGGCGAATCGAGTACGATGGCAAAGCGCAAAAATTAAACGCCAACACAGCCAACGGCAGAATCGAAGCTAATTTGACGGGAGTGGGAGAGTGGCAGCTAAGGTCGTCAAATGGCCGCATCCAGGCAAATATCAAACGCACTGAGGGCGCCGGTTATGAAGTAGACGCTACAACGCTTGTGGGGAAAATGGAAATAACCGGGTTCGACGATGTTTTGCTCGATGAAAGCAATCGAAAAAGCGGCACGAAAAGGTACAAGGCCAAGACTGCCGATTCCCACGGTAAGGCAGGTGTTGGGTATCTCAACATATCTAATGTCGTGGGACGAATAAGCGTTACCGTATAAAGGAGTGGATACTGGTGGACGAGGAGAGAATTCGGGTTCTCAATATGCTGAAAGACGGCAAACTGACGGTCGATGAGGCGACCAAGCTGTTGGAAGCAATGCAGGAGGCCCCTGAAAAGGACATCCGAGAAACTCAGGCCAACAAGGCAAAATGGTTTAGGGTGAAAGTGACAGATCTCGCCACGGGCAAACCGAAGGTAGCTGTCAATCTTCCGATGATGATTGTGGATTGGGCGTTAAAAGTTGGCCCCAGGGCCGCTTCTCTTGGCGGCGTGGATTTAAACAGCATGGGAGTAGATTTGGAAGAACTCAGGTCGGTCATAAGCTACGGTTTACGCGGTAAAATTGTGGATGTTACGGATGATGATTCATCAACTCATGTTGAAATTACTGTTGAATAGGTAAGCGCATCCCGAAAGCAGAAAGTGCGCGTAAGGGAAAACCTTTCGTGCGCTTTCGGTATTGTTTTATGGGGCGCGCAAACCTGAAGCTATGTTTGCGATTCTGCGAAATCTGTGGTTTACCGCCGATTTGGAAATAGGCGGGTTCAACAGTCTGCCAAGTTCCTCCATACTCAGATCAGGATTCTCCATCCTAAGCCTTGCCAGTTCCCTAAGAGCTTTCGGCAGCCTCATAAGCCCTTGCTCTTTATCAATGAGTTCTATGTTGCCCATCTGTTTTAAGGACGCTTCCACAGATCGAGAAACGTTTGCCCTGTCCATGTTGACGATTCTTTGTACCGAGCTTTTAAGGGATTTACCGGCTCGGATGTTTTCGTAGTATAACACTGACTGACTGGCGCCAAGAAGTTTCAAAAACTCGGAAATTCGATCCCCGCCTTTTATGTAAACAACGTAGAACGAGCGCCTTCTGATGGCGCCGCTTTTGAGTCCTTCACGCTTTAGAAGCGACTGCACAAAAAGCGCTTCGTTCTTTGTGGCCAATACTATTTCAAGATGATGCTCTTTACTCGGAGAGGAAACAGAACCCTTTGCCAAAAATAATCCCCGCAAGTATGCCCTGCGGCAAAAAGCGTTTCGGCGCAAAATGTCGTAGGCCGGAAGCGCACGGTCTTTTACACTGGTGTTAACGGTAACTTTCCCGCGTCTAAGCCACGATTTCGGCCCTAAAAATCGCGTTTTCAAAGAAGGGGACACACCCGAGCCTCGTTTTCCCAAGTAATAAAGTCTCCTTGCCAAAAAAGGCTCCGCAGAAATCTGCGTTTCTGAAGACAAGTAGTGTCCATGCGCCAATAACCGTCTTAAGGCCAAAGCTTCCCAAAATGCTTGAAAGCTGTCCGTGATTTCGACTTTGGCAAGTTCAAGTTTGACAGTTTTGGAAAAAGAATATTTGTCCATAATCTTTAGGTGACAGCGGACTTCTGTCCGCGGGTTAGTTTTTGGGATTTCACGAACTCGAAAACAAAATGGGCCAGTTGATAGGGATCATGTCGGGCCAGATCACCGGCAGTCAGAAGGTTGCCCTTTATGACACAGTAGCCCCGGGCCGACAACGCATTCACATCAGGTTTCACTTGAAACCTTCCTTCGGTCGCGTACCTGTCGCCTATATCTGTAGGGGCCCTCGAACTGTTGACCAGTACATGTTCAAACAGTTTCCCCGCGTGCTCTTGTATGACGCGGACGTGGTCGCAGGCCGAGAAGCCGTCGGTTTCCCCGGGTTGAGTCATGATGTTGCACACATAAAGTTTGGCTGCTTTTGATGTGTTTATCGCTCGTTTTATGCCCGGCACCAATAAATTGGGAATAATGGAAGTGTAAAGACTCCCGGGGCCGATGATTATCCCATCTGCGTTTTCAATCTCGGCTGTGGCTTCTTCGAGGGCAGGCGGGTCTTGAGGAATCAGTTTCAGCTTGGAAATCGTCTTTTTCGCCTCGGGTATGGCGTACTCCCCCAATACCGTCGAGCCATCGGTCATTTCAGCCAGCAAAGTGATGTCATGGAGCGTAGCAGGCAGAACCCGGCCCTTAACTGCCAGTATTTTTGACATAGTTCTGACGGCAATTTGGAAATCCCCGGTCATCTCTGTCATTGCCGCGAGGAAAAGGTTTCCGAAGTTGTGGCCTTGAAGCTCTCCCTTTTTGAACCTGTGGTTTAGGAGCGAGGTCATGTCTGATTCTGCTTCGGCCAATGCTAAAAGGCAGTTTCGAATATCGCCCGGGGGCAGTATCCCCATGTCTTTGCGCAGCCTTCCCGAACTTCCCCCGTCATCAGCCACCGTAACCACTGCCGATATGTCGCAGGGGAAAGTCTTGAGGCCTCTGAGAATGCACGACAAACCGGTGCCCCCGCCTATAACTACGATTCGTAAATTCGCATTGGACAAATCATAGCCCTCCGGATTCAACTCTTTCTATATCCCTGTGCTCGATTATCACTGTATGTTCCAACAGCTCGAGATAAGCCTTAATAAGCTGACTAACGACCACCGAACGGTGTTTGCCCCCGGTGCAGCCAACCGCGATAGTCAAATGGGTTTTGCCTTCTTCCACATAGTTTGGCAGAAGAAAACTTATAAAATTGCGGAAGTGTGACATAAAGTCTGCAGTCAATGAAGATTCCCCGACATAGCTTGCCACTTTTGGGTTTAGGCCGGTTAAGGGCCTTAGCTCCTTAACGTAATGGGGGTTCGGCAGAAACCTTACATCGAACACCAGATCGGCGTCCATGGGTAAACCGTATTTGAACCCGAAGCTTATGACAGTTACAAGCAGTTTTTGAGGCTTGACGCTTTTGGAGAACACTTCAATTAGCTGCCGCCTGAATTCGGCAAGCGTGAGATTGGACGTGTCAATGATAATATCCGACGCAGTTTTCAGGTCGGACAGTATTTGCCTTTCCTCTTTTATTCCCTCAAGGATGCCGCTTTGTTGTGACAAGGGGTGGCGTCGGCGGGTTTCCTTGTAGCGGCGCACCAGAGCTTCGTCTTCTGCTTCGAGAAACAGAATCGTGGGGCGAATCGCTTTGTCTATGAGGGCTTTTATGGCGTCAGCTAAATCCATGAAGAACTCTCCGCCCCGGATATCAACCACAATGGCAATTTGGACAGCTTGTTTCTTCACTTGGCAGTACAAATCGATGAATGTCGGAATGAGAGAAGGGGGGAGGTTGTCCACACAGAAATAGCCAACATCCTCCAGGGTTTTTAGGGCCTGGGATTTTCCCGCCCCGGAAAGACCCGTTACGATTACTATATTGTGTCCATTTTCATCCAAGGGGCGTCACGTTCTTTCCGGTATTCCTAAAGGTCGCCGGGCATGATGCCCTGCGCCTCCCAATAGGCTTTGTAACGTGCGGGCTTTCGCAAAAAATCGAAGTTCGTGCCTGATTGCCATGACTTGTAAATGCTGTGACCCCTTCGCAAACCCAGTTCCGGTATGTCACCTGCCTCAATAAGCCGGGGTTTAGGGTGAGATGTGTAGCTATCGTTTGGCATAAATATGGTTTGGCCTTTATGCTCCACATCATAGTAGGCTACTCCCTTGCGGCGTTTGATGGGTTCGTATACCGAGCTGAAATCGTTAGCGATCCAATTGGCCATCACCAAAGGCTCATCTTTGGGGTTTACGGTCACATGCCCATAAAAAGGCGGGATAACCAAGATGTCACCCGCTTTAAAATCTGCTACAGCGAAATCCTCTATTTCTCCTGTGATTTCCCCGCCGCGTTGCATGAGGAAATGGGCTTCGCCCGAAAGGACTTGATACACTTCGGGATAAGTCCAAGGTTGTCCGGGAACTCGCGGGTGATAGTGACCCACAGTTTTTACAAACTCTGAGCCTATTACACCCGGATATATCACGGTAATATCGTAGCGTATGCCGTCTGCGTCTATGGAGGCTTGGTCTTCCACTCGCCCTAACCCGCGGTACATGCGGTATAAAACATCGGGCCCGGTTTCGCGAGGGTACAAAAGCACAGACGACATGTCCGACAGTAGCCTTTCATCGGGCTTTCGGCGCACAGTGCCGGGACCGAACTGAAGCAATCCATCGTCGGACAAGGAAACGTCAAATCCTGCCAAATCGGCCAGGCCATTTTGGGCTCCGGGGATATTCTCCACGCGCATCACCGTTCCTTTCAGGTTTTAATGTGTTCTACAGTAATCTACCCTTTGGGACACCTTGGCTTGCAGAGAAGTTCCTGTACTTCTGTGTCAAAAAAGGTTTTCGCGTGAGAAGGTTTTATCACAATGGCAGCATCCGCGCCGCTTGAGGTTCCCCCAACGGATATAACCGGTTTTCCATAGGGAATAAGCCCGGCGTCCAGAGCCATGACAGCTATCTCTACAGCTACTTTAACGCCTTGAGAAAATAGCCGCAAAGTTTCCGAAACAATGCCGCCGGTATACAAACCGCCTTGACGGCCTGTAACTGCCCTTTCGATGTTTCCAAAAAGATGGGTTGTTGTTAAAATCTCCACGCCTTTTTCCTTTAGCTCTTGTCTAACCGCGGCGCCCATTTCGTCGTGGCCCGGCTCTCTGAAACCGACGTGATGAGTTACACACACGAGTTTTCGGCCGTGTCCCAAGAAAGGCCGCACCGAAAACCCGGTATTTGACGCTATAACAATATGGTCAATGCCCAATTCTTCGGCTCTTTTTAAAACCAGCCTGACGGTTTCTTCTGTGTTGTTACGGCCCTTTTCGGAGAAATATGTAGCCATCTGAAACCCTCCACAGCGTATCTGTTAAGACTCATCTTTGGTACCTATTGTAATAGAAATTGACGCTTTATGCATGGAGCTTCCATAGAGTTACAAATTTCTAAGGAAGGTTTCCTGTATAACTGAGCGAATGGTATTCTATAGGTGTATGAAAGGGCGTATGTAAGGTTTGCCTATAAACCTTTGGCATTTTTCAAGTTGGCCCGAAGTGCTTCTGGCGGTAGTGGATATTGCCATCGTTGCATATCTTTTCTACCGCATGTTTGTACTTATCAGGGGTACCAGGGCGGTACAGCTTTTAAAAGGTATCGCCGTTCTTTTGGTTTTGGTGTCAATTACTGATTGGCTGCACCTGTATACCATCAATTTTCTGTTGGTACAAGTGAGGACCATGCTAGTGGTTGCGTTGCCCATTGTGTTCTATACCGAGATTAGGCGGGCACTGGAGCAGCTTGGGCGTGGAAGCCTTTTCACCCGTTCGGCTTTGGGCGCAACCCAGACTTCAGAAGATGTAGTAAGAGAAGTGGTTAAAGCTGTCGCCGCCATGTCCCCGGAAAGGGTCGGGGCGCTTGTGGTCATCACAAGAGAAGCCGGGCTTCGCGAGTACACCGACGATGGAATCCCCGTTGATGCCATGGTAACCTCGGAACTTTTGCAGAATATATTCGTCAAAAATACACCGCTCCACGATGGCGCGGTAGTTATAAGGGGCGAAAGAATTGCCGCCGCCGCGTGTTTTTTGCCTCCGCCTGAAGAAGCTGTCGCCGTGGAACTCGGTTCAAGGCATAGAGCGGCATTGGGGATAACCCAGATTTCAGACGCAGTCTCTGTTGTGGTTTCCGAGGAAACAGGGACCATATCTTTGTCCGTGGGCGGCAGGTTGTTTCGGGGGCTTGACCCTGACACGCTGAAAGAAAAACTGACTGAGCTCTTAGACGCTCATCTTAGTCTTCCATACAATCTTTTGGGCCGGGGGTCTTCCCGTTGATTGAGAAGGCGCTATCTAAAGACATGGTTGCCAAATGGGCTGCCCTTATTTTGGCGCTCATTATGTGGTTTCAGGTTGCAAGCGACAAAAATCCGATCGAAACACGGATAGTCAATTTCGATTTGGTTATGAACCCGCCGGCTGATGTGGTGGTGGTCAGCGCCAGTCCCCCCAAAATTGCCGTTACCCTTCAGGGAAGGGCCAGCGCCCTTTCGCGTGTCGATTCCAGGCAGATGAAAATTGAACCCGATCTTTCGGGCGTGCCTATAGGGGATATGGTGCAGGTTCCCATCACTGTTGACCCGCCCGTAAGCGGTTTAAAGGTATTGGATGTTAACCCGGTCATGGCCACTATCGAACTGGACAGTGTGCGTTCTAAGGAGATTGGGGTGAGTATTCGTCCCGTTGGCACCCCTAATGAAGAGTTCGAAGCGGGCAAACCCGAATTTCTCCCCGAATCTGTAAGTGTGACAGGGCCCGGGAATCGTGTGGACAAGGTCGCCTATGTCGTGGGCGTAGTGGACATCGGCGGGGCCACGTCAAAAGTTCAATCGGCGGTGGCTCTATCAGCCATTGACGCGGCGGGAAACGATGTGGACGGCGTGGTTATAGAACCGTCTAGCTGTGATGTGACGGTGCCGTTTACCCAACGGCCCCCTGCCAAAAGTGTCAATGTGGTGACCCGTACCGTTGGTTCTCCCAAAACCGGGTACAGGCTGGATGGCGTGACTGTTACACCTTCTACGGTAAAACTGAGGGGTGAGCCCCAAGTAATAGAAGCCATCAATTCTATTGTGGCGCGTTCTGTGGATGTTACCGACAAAGACGCTTCTTTTACCGCCACAGTAGAGTTGGAAGTGCCCTCGGGTCTCGCGTATATCCAGACGACGCAAGTAAGCGTCTATGTAAGGGTTGTAGAGGATGTTGTTGAACGTTCTTTCAAACGCTTGGTGATACCGCACAACGCCCCGCCCGGCTACACATGGGATATCTCGCCCCGTGAAGTGACCGTGCTTGTAAGCGGGCGCAGCGATATTCTTGTGGACATCGGCGAAATGGACATTCAAGCATATATTGACACTGAAGGCAAAGAAGAAGGTTCTCACAGATTGCCGGTAGGGGTCGTATTCGCAGATCATTTTAGTAATAAGCTGGCGCTTGACGAGATTACGCCAAGCTCCGTTACGGTAACATTCACCAAAAGATAGGATTCGGGGGTCCAACATGAACCTTTTTGGGACTGACGGCATTCGCGGCGTGGCCAACGCAGATCTCACCTGCGGCACTGCGTACAAGTTGGGTAGGGCTTTGGGCGTCATGTTTGGACCGGGCACACGTTTCGCTTTAGGCAAAGATACAAGGGCTTCAGGGGACATGCTGGAAGCCTGTCTTGTTGCCGGCATAACGTCTGCCGGGGGAGACGCAGTGAGATTAGGCGTAGTTACGACCCCGGGCTTGTCTTACTCCATAAGTCACGCCGGATTGGGCGGGGGGGTTATGATTTCCGCCTCTCACAACCCCGCGCAGTATAACGGGCTCAAGGTGTTTGGGCCTGAAGGAACTAAGGTAGCCGATGAGGTTGAAGACGCGCTGTCCCGCTTTATTTTGAAAACCCACGACGCCAACGACGCCTGTTTTCCCGTTGGAAAAAATATCGGACGGGTTTTGGCCGGTGAACACTTTGTGGATACTTATATCGATTTTTTGGTTTCTCTCGGGGGTAAAAGTCTTCGCGGCCTGTCGGTTACAGTTGACTCCGCCAACGGGGCGTCCTCCTTTTTGGCTCACCGAGTATGGAGCGGTCTTGGGGCAAACGTTACGGTCATTAATTGCTCTCCGGACGGGGATAACATCAATCTGAACTGTGGATCGACACATCTTGGCTCTTTGACGGAAGCGGTCAAGAACTCGGGCAGTGCTGTCGGTTTCGCGTACGATGGCGACGGTGATCGTTGTATGACAGTGGATGAAACAGGGCGCGAAATGAACGGTGATCATATGATGGGAGTCGCGGCTCAGGACATGGCGTCCAATGGCTCTCTCAGGGAAAACACGGTTGTGGGAACAGTGATGTCGAATTTCGGGCTCGAAATATTTTTGGCAAGCCTTGGAATTAAGTTACTCAGGACCCAGGTTGGCGACAGGTTTGTTTTGGAAACCATGCGTCAGGGCGGGTACAATTTAGGCGGCGAACAATCAGGGCACCTGATTTTTAGGGATGTTCTTGAAACCGGGGACGGAATTTTGACGTCCATCTTATTAGCCAGGCTTATGGCTGACTCCGGTTATTCCATGTCCGACCTGAGAAGCGCAATTGTAGATTTGCCGCAAATTTTGGTGAACGTCAGGACAGAAAACCCCAAAAAAGCGCTGGAAGACGAAGAAGTAGCCAGGGCCGTGGGGAAGGTCCAAAAGCGATTGGAGGGAAAAGGCAGGGTTTTGGTCAGGGCTTCCGGCACGGAACCCTTGGTAAGGATAATGGTAGAATCTGAAGATGAAACTTTGACGGTTTCGTGCATAGAATATTTGAAAGAGGTGGTGGAGAGAAGAGTCAAAGGCTAGAGCTTGTTGAAAACTTTTTGGGTGTAGGCTATAGGGAGTAAGTTAAGCGCCGGGACTTTCCGTTTTTTACTTGGGAAAGTTGACGAGGATGGGGTTTATCGAAGGATTCGGCGGATGCCCCACGGTTGGTCACGACCGACAAAGGCCGTCAAAAACTCCGGGCGACCGGAAAACAATATGGCCAGGTGATTGCCGCAAGCACTTTTGGCTTTGCTGCCTAAAAGTACCACACCCCGTAAATGCCATTTTAGAGGAGTGACATCGTTATGTGCGGTATTGTCGGTTATGTCGGAGAAAAGAAGGCCAGTCAAATACTGCGGGACTCTCTTATCAGGCTTGAATATAGAGGGTACGATTCGGTAGGTATCTCAGTACTAAACGATTCCGGGGTTAGTACCGTTAAAGCCAAAGGGCGCATGGCTGATCTGGCTCCAAGGTTGGAACAAATGCCTTTTGCTGCTGCAGGAATTGGGCACAGCCGTTGGGCGACTCATGGTGTGCCAAGCGATGCCAATGCCCACCCGCATTCGGACTGTACCGGGGAAATAGTTTTGGTTCACAACGGTATCATAGAAAACCACAAAGAGTTAAAACAAATGCTGCTAAAAAGGGGCCACCATTTTAGGTCGGAGACTGATACTGAAGTAGTGGCTCACCTGATTGAGGATAATTATCAAGGAGACTTGTTGGAAGCGGTCATGAAATCCGTGCCCGTCCTTCAAGGTTCCATGGCGCTGCTTATCATGCACGCCAAGGAACCCGGCAAAATTGTGGTTTACCGCTCAAAAAACCCTTTAATAATTGGGGTTGGCGATAACGAGAATTTCATTGCGTCAGACATCCCCGCTGTTTTGCCATACACCACAAAAGTGTTATCACTCTTGGACGGTGAATATGCGGTGGTAAGAAAAGAAGGGCTCACTTTATACGATCAGGACGGGAATATTGTCAATCGGGAACCGGAAATAGTCCAGTTAAGAGTCGAAGAAGTGGAAAAGAACGGTTTCGACCATTTCATGCTGAAGGAAATTCACGAACAGCCCGAGGCTTTTTCCAGACTTCTCACCGGAAGAGTGCAAGGGCTTGGGGTTACCCTCCAAGGGGGAGAACTTGGGCTTGACGACCATGAGATTAAGCGATTGCAGAAAATATTCGTGGTCGCTTGCGGTACCGCGTATCATGCCGGTTTGGTTGGCAAGTTTCTTCTGGAACAGTTGGCAGGTATACCCACAGAAGTGGTTTTGGCTTCGGAGTTTCGGTACGGTAACCCGATTGTGCCCGAGAACACCTTGTGCATCGCGGTAAGTCAATCGGGAGAAACTGCCGACACCTTGGCCGCCCAAAGAGAGGCCAAAA